>NZ_FNAC01000003.1 GCF_900101705.1 Algoriphagus faecimaris
ATATCAGGTCAAGCCCTTCTACAACCTGTTCAATCGAACCTTTGAAAAGCATGGACTAAAGATGAAAAGCTATGTAGCTGTCCAAAAGAAACTCCTAACCACCATCTACGCATTATGGAAAACCAACACGCCGTTTAACCAGAACTATCAACCACAAACATCCAAAGAACAGGAACTGGAGCTTCCCTCTCCGGTCAGCTTTGCAAAAGCTGAAAAAAGTAGTGCCGATCGAGTCGGCACTACACAAGGTAAACATCCAAGTGAACGATCACTGTATGCTTCCTCTCCGGTATTGTAAAGGTAAAAATTTTCAGAAAACTCTTGTTTAGAAAGATAGTACCTCCACCCAGCACCCAAAAACTTCCGAGATGCTTAAAGGATACTACGCTTAGGGGGGCTCAATTTTTAATTCTGAAAACCTAAGATGTACGTATGATTTTTCCAAGAATCAAAATTAAATTAAAAATAGTTGAAATTCGATAGTTTATTTTATTAGTTTAAGATATCACCGAATAAACTAAGGGATAAAGGGGGTGGGCAAACTAAAAATTCAGAAGAATATTCCGGAAAAAATCCGTTTTTCAGCTTGTACTTTTTTAAGAATTTCAAGTCTCTGACCCTAAGTAATTTGGAGGTTTGAAAACGATTTTTTAGAATCAACCATTCATTTAATTATTTTCAACACTTAATCATTTACAACTATAGAAAAACTAGCTAAATTAAAAATCGTACTTGCCTTTATTGCATTAGGTTACATTATGTCTTTGCCGATTGGCGCATCCGCGCAAGGTGGACTCGAGGGCCCTGGAGGAGATTGCAAATGGAAGAGAGCTTCCTGCGGATTGTTTCAGGGAACCTATGAAGCCTGTCTTACCAATGGTGATGGTAGTCTTTGTTCTTGTGGTGACGTAACTAGAAACTGTTAAATTTTTAATAGAGTAGGGCAAACGCCTTGTTCTTCTTTTGACCCATGAAAAAAAAATACCTCTTAGCCCCCGCCTTTTTTCTGACTTTATTTACAAGCTGCCAAAACGTAGATCAGTCCCAGCTGAACATGACGAGCTGGGATATATCCGCAGGTAGTTCATCCAGTGAAAAATTGTCAGAAATCGTCCATCCGGACTATTTACTGATTCCGTTAGAGACTTCTTCAGAATCTTTAGTTTCCAAAATCGATAAGGTCGTCCTACACGAAGATAAAATTTACATATTGGATGGTTTTTCAGAGGCTCGTATCAAAGTGTTTGATTCTTCTGGTAATTTTTTGCAACAAATCGGAAAAACTGGAGAAGGACCCGGGGAGTATAGAAATCCGGTCGATTTTTTCTTGAAAGACGGTTTCATCTTCATCTACGATAATCCAGACAATCTCCTGAAATACACGTTGGCAGGTGATTTTGTCGAAAGTGAGCGTACTGGTATCTCCGGGTTTAGGATAGAACCTAATCAAGATCATGGGTTTGCGATGATCGACGGGGGGACCTCATCAAACCTAGTGACGACGGATGAGCAGTTTGGCCAAATGCAATCATTTTTTCCATACCGAAGTCGATTTGTCGACCAAATCATTCTGTATCCACTCATTAAGACTCCAAATGGCGATTTACTTTACAGGAGGTTTTTGAACGATACGATCTTTAAAATCGAAAAGAACGGTTTTCCTGTGCCTCATTTGTTTATAGACCATGGAGATAAGGCTTTTTCTCTGAAACAAAATTGGGGAGATAAAGCCATTAATGACGATGAGCTGGAAAATCTGACTAGTAACTATTCGGTGAATCAGCTTTACCTAGAAAATGATTCCCATCAACTGGTATTTTATTTTAGTTCCATGTCACCCTTCTTCGCAGTGCGAAATAAGGAGACCAATAACTCTAAAGTCTTTGATTTTTTGAGTTTTGAGAATGATATTACCCTGACTCCAAACTTTGCCTTTACTCATACTTCTGATGGATATTTCATTGGAGTAGTAGATCCTGCCGCCGTGTTTATGGACAACAAGCCTGTGGAGAGTTTTCCTGATAAAATGAGATCGGTATTTAGTCAGCTTGAGGATAGCGATAATCCTATTTTGCTATTGGCAAAGTTTAAATAATTCGCTCCAGTCCATAATTGCGTTGTACACAAAGATTGATTGTACAGTCTTGGATTATAACTATATACAGGTCTATCGAAGAATGTGAGAATTAGGATGCTGTTTAGAATTGTATTAAAAGCTAAAAGGCCCTTGATATTCAAAGGCCTTTTGGTTTACTTGATGATTGCTTGATAGACCATTTGCCTCATTTTATTACTATAATAATTGCTATACTGATTGTTTTGAGTCATCAGGAATGATATCATATTTTCTTTAGGATCTATAAAAAAGTAAGTGCAATAAGCTCCACTCCAAAAATACTGACCTTCAGATCCTAACATATCCGCATCAGCCAAGTCGACCATGATTCCAAATCCTAATCCAAACCCATATCCCGGATCATACTGAAGCCCTTCTATATGATTTTGGGTCATCAGTTCAATTGTTTTTGGACTGAGATATTGCTTGCCATTCCATTCTCCTCCATTCAATAGCATTCTGGCAAAAATCGAATAATCTTGCGCTGTAGAAAATAGCCCATGAGTTCCTCCAAATACCTTATTTCCATTAATGGGTGTCTGATTGGGCATTTTGATTAAGTCTCCTTCCTTCGAGTACCCATGAAGGGCCACCATTCTTTTGGACTGTTCCTCGGTCAAATTATAGCCTGTATCTTTCATACCGAGTGGATCAAATAGTCTCTTTTGTAAGAATTGGTCAAAACTCATCCCAGAAAAAACTTCCACCAAACGAGCCGCGATATCCGGAGAGGCAGAATAATACCACTGCTCCCCAGGCTGTCCGAGCAAGGGGATACTTGCCAAGCTTTTTACTCTAGTTTCAATAGATTCATGGGCTTGCATGTAAAGGGCTTCTCTGACTGCTTCCTCTTGCTTTGAATTTCCTAATCCATGGGTAAAGCCAGCTGTATGACTTAAAATCTGAGCGATGGTAATTTTTTGCTTTGCGGCTTCGGTGGGGCCATCCTTTCCATCTTCCGGATTGATGAGCACTTTTAGGTTTTCAAACTCCGGTAGATAAATTTCGACTGGGTCTGTCAAGAAAAATTTCCCCTCCTCATATAACATCATCAAAGCCACGGTTGCAATAGGTTTGGTCATGGATTGGATGTAAAAAATCTGGTCGGTTTGCATGGGTTTTTGAGCTTCTATATCGCTCATACCAAAAGCTTTTTCATAAGCTTTTTCTCCATCTTTATAAATCAGGACGACTGCTCCGGGGATTTTACCTTGGGAAATCTCCTTTTCAAGAAAGAGATCGTAACGGGACAATCGCTCTGGAGAAAGTCGACTTTGAGCTGAGGTCAGCGAGAAACTTCCTATCCAAAAGAGAAATAGGAAAAAGTAGGATAGTTTTTTCATGAGAGGGATTTTTTATGATTTAATGATTTTTCCATCTTCCATTTCGATCGTTCTATGAGTGCCTTCGGCAAATTCCGGGTCATGGGTGACGATCAGCATGGTTTGGTTGAATTCTTCAGCCAGTTCCTTAAACTTATTGAAGACAATATCGGAGTTTTTCTTGTCCAAATTACCGGTAGGCTCATCGCCCATAATCAATAAAGGATCATTGATCAAGGCCCGGGCAATGGCTACCCGTTGCTTTTGACCTCCGGAAAGCTGATTGGCCTTTTTCAGCGCATGTTCTTCCATTTCGAATATTTTTAGCTTTTCCATCGCACGGTGCTCGAGCTCTTCTCGGGAGTACTTACCTAGCTTTAAGCCTGGAATCATGACATTTTCCAACGTGGAAAATTCATTCAGTAAATAATGAAACTGAAACACAAATCCGATTTTTTCATTTCGGATACGTGCCAAGTGGTCATGGTTTTTGTCGCTGATTAATTCCTGATCCAGGTGCAGCTTGCCTTGATAATCTGTGTCCATGGTAGATAGGATGTAGAGCAGTGTAGATTTTCCACAGCCTGATTTGCCGACCACCGATACGAATTCACCCCGATTGATGGTGAAGGAGACCTGCTTGAGTACTTGATTCTTCACTGGGCTGTAAAAGTATTTGTCGATATTTTCGGCTTGTAGAACCGTCTTTGCTGTCTTACTCATTTTCCTCTGATGATATCTACGGGATCTACTCCACTGGCTTTTTTTGCTGGAAAATACCCGGCCAGGTAGGTGGTGATAATGCTAAATATTCCTCCGATAAGGTAATACTGCGGATTGTAGTCCACCGGGAAAGTTTTGATCGTCGGGAGAGCCTCTGTCTCAAAAGGAACCTGATCGATCCCGAGACAGGCCAAAAAACCAAAGAGCAATCCCAAAGTCCCGCCTACCAATCCAATAGTCAAGGCGATGGTGATGAAAATCCGATTGACATCCGAACCGCTAAAACCAATAGCCTTCAATATGGCGATCGTGTCCAGCTTTTCATAGATCATCATATTGAGAATATTGTAAATCCCAAATCCAGAAACGACCAAAAGGGTGATTCCCACCGCATAGCTAATCAGCGAACGGATTTGGGTTCCCGTCTCAAACTGCGCATTGACCGTCTGTATGTCATCCGCATCGATTCCATAAATGGACTCTAGTTCCTGTGCCATGGCGGGCGCGAGGTCGAGGTTTTTGAGTTTTACCTGGATATCGGTGATAAAGGAGGGAGGCTCCCCCAGCATTTTTTGTACAGTGGCGATGGAGGCAAAGCTATTGGCATTGTCATAGTCTCCCAATCCGGATTGGTAGTACCCGACCACTTTTAGTTGGATGCGATTGCCTTGGGAGGTGGTAACCTGAATCACATCACCGATATCAGCGAGCATGCGATCTGCCAGTCCTTTACCGAGTATAATGGTATTGTTTTGAACCAATTCTTCCAGATTTACAGCCGTTACATAGTCTGAAAATGCAAAAAGTTGGGTTTCTTTTTCCACATCTATACCATTAACCAAGCCGGTGAGATCGATGGTGCCGACATTAAAAAAGACCTGCGAGGAGATCTTTCGGCTGACCCCCAAAACCCGTGGGTCCTCCTCCAAGTCCTGAATGATTTTACTGGCATTGTGAATGGCTAAGCGACTGGTAGAAGGCTTGATGGATCGGATCACATTCCAGGCATCGGCAAACTCTCCCTTCTGATCAATAGGTTGATTGGGGTTGGGTTTGATTTCATTGTAAAAGCGGATGTGTGGCGTGCGATTGAGTACCAGCCCATCGAGCATGGTATTCAGCCCGTTCATAAATCCCAGCAAGGCCACAAACATGGTGATGCTGAAAAGTACACCTACAGCCGCAATGGCCGTTTGCTTGAATCGGGCTAGCATCAAGGCTGTGGAAATTTCAAAAATCAGCGACCACTTCATCTTTTATGGTTTGATAATTTGGGTGCTTTCAGTGATTCCTTCCAGAATTTGGGCATACTGGAAGTTTCGGATCCCCACTTTAACAGCGACCGTATCTCCATCAGAGAGAATCACCTCTGAATCGCCAATCAGGTAACTTCTAGGAATAACTAGCGCATTTTCAACAGCAGAAGTCAGAATATTTGCTTCTAGACTCAGATTAGGGTATAAGGAAGGTGGGGTATTGGTGAATGTAGCCTCTACCTGAAAACTCTTGGATTTGGTGTCCATCAAGGGATAGATTTTCGTCACCTTTCCTTCAAAAACTTCGCCTGCGTAGCTATCCATACTCACCACTACTTCCTGATCGAGTTTTACTTTGGCAATGTCATATTCATCCACTTGTAACTCCATGATAAATTTTTCAGCATCACCAATGACAGCCACCACTGTTTGCGGTCCCACCATTTCCCCTGTTTCCTTAGGAAGAGAATAGACTCGACCATTCACTTGGCTTTTGAGCACGAAGTCACTTTCTAAGGCCCGGCTGATGGCAGCAGACTTGGCGGCACTTCGGGAGTTAAACTCAATCTCACGCTCCACATCCTGATATCGAAGCAGTGCTGACTGATAGTTGTTTTTAGAGTTTTCGTAGGCCAGTTTTCGCTGCTCCAGCTCCACAATCGTTCCGATATTTTGCTTCCAGAGATTTTGCTGACGGGCATAGAGTAGTGAGTCATTTTGCAACCTGCTTTTGGCAAAATCAATGGCCAACTGAAGATCCCGGAGCTTACTTTGATTCTGTTGGTAATCAGCAAATGCCTGAGCCAATTCGGCATTTTCCCTGCTTAATCGCTCCCTTTCGTTATACACCGCCAAGATGGGGGTTCCTACTTCTACCAAATCACCCTCTTGGACAAAAATCTCCTGAATAGGTCCTGTCCCATTTGCAAAAGCTTCATATTGATTTAGGGCTTTGATATTGCCTGAAGCATAGACAGATTCGGTAATGTCGCTAATGAAAGGGGTGGTGGTTTCTTCCTCGGCTGACATACAGGAGAATAGGCTCCAAAATGCCAGGATGCTTAGAAGGTTTGAACGGTTCATGTTTTTGCTGAAAAGAATGTCTACCAAATGAAAGCTGTTTTTAGCAGGATTTTCATGATAATTGTCAACTTACTCACAAATTCAAATCAAACAAAGGATTCTAATCACGGTTCTTCAAGGATGAAAAATTATTTTCTGTTTTTGCCAGCTATTCTGCTGTTCTCTATTCAGTCATGCGCTTTCAAAGGTGTGGTTAGGGAAAAGAATATTCCCTACATCGAAGCTGATAATTCCTATGACCTACCTGCCAAAGAGTTGAATGTTTTTTCACCCAGGAAAGCCTCGAGTCTTCCGGTTTTGATATTTATCCATGGGGGTAGCTGGAATAAGGGCAGAAAGGAGATTTATGATTTTATGGGAAATAGGCTCGCTCGCCGAGAGGTAGTGACTGTAATTATCGATTACCCTTTGGCGCCTGATTATCAAGTGGATGATATGGAAAGGGCAACCCTCTTGGCAGTGGATTGGGTGGAAAAAAATATATCCAACTACGGCGGAGATCCGGATCAAATCTTTATTTCCGGGCATTCGGCGGGAGGACATTTAGCAGCTCTAGCAGCGATCAAAAAAGAGTCATGGGAAGAACTTGGCAGATCCAATCCCATCAAAGGAGCCATTTTGAATGATCCGGCAGGTTTGGACTGGTATTGGTTTTTGACTGAGCGAAAAGCAAAATATAATGCTGAAGACAATTATGATGCCTTTACTGCTGATCCTGAGGTTTGGAAAGCCTATTCTCCAATTTACTTTTTGGATGAAAGTGAAGTGCCGCTCTTGCTAATGGAGGGGGAGCGAACCTACCCCGGTATTCGCTTGACGGTGGAGCGTTTTCGGGATAAGGCTGAGGAAAAAGGAGTGGATTTGACCTATTCCTTTTATCCCAAAACCAAACATATTCCCATGATCACTCAGTACTTCTGGACATGGAGTAAAGGCTATGATGATGTCTTAGGTTTTATTCAATTTCAGTCAGAAGGTAGCATGCGGACGAGTTCTTCGGGAGTTACTACGGGTAAATAAGTTTTGGAGAGCTTAAGGGAATTCCATTCAAAATCAGTCAGTTGTGGATCAACTTGGGTCTACGTCCACGATCCAGCGAACTGATCGGAAGTCAGGGATAGCTTGTAATTCCTGCAGTATTTCTCCGAGTTTTTCTTTGAAGAGGGTTTGGGTAGCTCCGGATCGCTCGAGCTTGATCAGGCTTTCAAACTGATATTGATTTTTGATGCGGCCGATCAGCCCTTTTTCGGGTCCCAAGACAATCTTTTTCACAGGTATTTTGGCCATCTCTCGGTGGAGGGCGATAGCTGCTTTTTCCCCTTTTTTGAAATCGGTATGTCGGGTGGTGATTTTCACCAGTTTGACGTATGGTGGATAAAAAAATTTCTTCCGGTCAATCAGCTCCTGTCTGAAAAACTCATCATAATCACCTTTGAGTACTTTTTCAAAAAGTGAATGTTCCGGATTTCGAGTTTGAATAATGACTTGCCCTTTTTCAGCTCTTCGGCCTGCTCTTCCAGCCACCTGAGTGATTTGTTGATAGGCGCGCTCTCCGGCTCGGAAGTCCGGAAAATTCAATATCCGGTCTCCATCCCAAATACCCACGACCGTCACCCGGCCAAAATCCAAGCCTTTGGTAATCATCTGTGTCCCCACCAAAATATCAATCTGTCCGGCCCCAAATTCATCCAAAATCCGCTGATAGCCATATTTGCTTCGAGTCGTATCCAAATCCATTCTCCCCATCCGAGCTTCGGGAAAAAGTAAAGTCAACGATTCCTCAATTCGCTCTGTTCCCATGCCCATGGTGCTGAGTTGGGTGCTACCGCAGGCAGGACAGGAGCTCGGGACTTTTTCCTTGTACCCGCAGTAATGACAGCGGAGTTCCTCGGCAAACTGATGGTAAGTCAGGCTGACGTCACATTGTACACACTGTCCGGTCCAGCCGCAATCTTCGCATTGAATATAGGGCGAATAACCACGGCGATTTTGGAAAATGAGTACCTGCTCGTTTTTGCCCAAAGCCTCTTGGATTTTTTCGCGAAGTAGGCGGGAAGAATCCAGTTTGAGTAGGTTTTTCTTTCGGTCTGCCGCCAGATTAGCCAGGTGAAACTCCGGTAAAGCCGAATCTCCAAACCGAGATGTCAACTGTACATAGCCGTATTTTCCTTTGCTAGCATTGTAATAGGATTCAAAGGAAGGAGTCGCAGAACCCAATAGGGTTTTGGCCTGATGAAAATAAGCGAGCATAATCGCCGCATCTCTCGCCTGAAACCGAGGTGCCGGGTCAAATTGCTTGAAACTGGCCTCATGCTCTTCATCGATGATGATCAAGCCCAAAGAGTCAAAGGGTAGAAAGATGGAAGACCGCACCCCGACCACAAACGAAAAGCGCCCGCTCAATACACCATTCCAAACTTCCACTCGCTCATTGTCCGAGTATTTCGAATGATAGACGCCCATTTTGGAGCCAAAAACCTGCTGTAAACGATTGACGATCTGAGTCGTCAAAGCGATCTCCGGAAGCAGCAGCAAAACTTGAGAGCCGCTCTCGAGTACTTCCTGAATGAGTTGAATGTAGATCTCGGTTTTTCCACTTCCCGTGATTCCATGGAGTAGGACGGTGTTTTTCTCTTCAAAATGCCCTTTGATTTCTTGGACGGCTTGGGTTTGGGATCTGGAGAGTTTGGCTGCTTCCTTTTCGGGTTCCACCTCGCCGATTCGATTAATGAGTTGCTTGAAGCTTTCGAAAACCCCATTTTTTATCAGCGTTTTCAGCGAACTTTCTGAATCTCCCTCTTCCAAAAGTTTAGCCTTGTCCAATCCTTTTTCATTCAATTTGGGAGATTGGAAAATTGGAACATCTCTCAAGTATTTGAGGAGAATGGATTCCTGCTTGGGCTTTTTAGCCAGTTCCTCAAAAAGGGTTTCTAGGCTTTTTCTATCGGAGACAAAATCCTTGGTTAGCCTTACACGGGTCTCGATTTTTGGTGTGTATTTTTCCTGTACTTTTTCAAAAATCAAAATGGCTTCCTTGGTCACCAAGCTTTTCAGGATGGGATGAATCGTTTTGATCCCCAAGACTTTTTCGCAGTCCTCGTAGCTTAATTCGGAGTTTTGCTCCAGTGCATCCAGGATTTTATCCTCGCGCTCATCCATGGGGTAGGGGGCATTTTCCCGGTCAAAATTGGGGTTGGCCTGCACTTTGGATTCGCTGGAAAGCCTGAGCCCCGAGGGCAATGCGGCAAACATTACCTCTCCGATATGGCAACAATAATATTCCGACATCCATACCCAAAACCGAATTTGCAGAGGATTGACGGAGGGCTGAATATCTAAGATTTCTAAAATAGGTTTGGCTTCGTAGGCCTGAGGAGCTTTGTTGTGAACCTTTCCGATGATTCCGGTTAGAATTTTTTTTCGGCCAAACTGCACAATCACTCTTGCGCCAATCTGAATTTCGGATAGCAGATTGCGGGGGATTTTGTAGGTAAACATCCTGGGGATGGGTACCGGTAAAATCACATCAGCAAAAGAAAGTGATGCGGTCTGGGGGCTGAAATCTTCTTCTCCAAAAAGGCTTTGCACAGAATCAGGTTAAATAAGGCAATTGTACGAGCGCTTCTTCCACCTTGCTGACTGGTCGGCGACAAGCATGATCAAAGCAAACATAAATTAAGGCATTTTGGGTCGAATCGGGAGTTTTTCCTTTCAAAATTGGGGCAGTTTCTGTCACTTTTTCCGACCAGGCCACCACCATATTTGACGGACTCGCTTTCATCAAATCCATAGCGAGTTTTTTGGCGCCTTTTCCCACAATCCCGATTTCTGCTGTTGGGACGACGGACTCTAGCATCAAAGACGCCCAATTGGCCAAAAATCCAGGTTCTTTTAGTACCATTGCCTGCATTTGGCGCAGCATTTTCTGGGAAATCTCACTGTATTTTTCCTCATAGGTCAATAAGTAAAGACGATGGAGATTTCTTGCCATGATCGAGTTGGAGGCAGGGATGACATTGTCAAAAAGCTCCTTTTTGTTGGCGATGAGTTTTTCGGCTTTGGGATTATTGAAGAAAAATAGCGCGTCTGCTTCATCAAAAAAGTGTTTGATAGCCTCGTCTGTAAGTGATTTTCCCAGTTTGAGATACTTCGGTTTTCCACTCACTTCGTAAGCCATCAGGCTGGCTTTGATCAGGGCGGCATAATCCTCAAGAAAGGCAGGCGTGTAGGCTTGATCATTTTTGAAGGAGCGGTAAAGAACTCCCTTTTGGGTCATTTTTTTTTGAATAAAATCAAGATTCCTCAGTGCCAGTCGGAGCATTTTCTTTTCTCCTGTAGCTTTATATGCTTGAATCAATCCTGCACTCATCAGGGCATTCCAGCCGGTAAGGATTTTATCATCTTTTCCAGGGAAAATACGTTCGTTTCTGACTTTCAGTAATTTGGCTTTTATTTGCTGGAGTTTTTTAAGTAATTCAGCTTCGCTGATCTTAAAATCATGAGCAATAGCAGTATAGGGTTCTGTCTGGAAAAGAATATTGACACCGTCTTCCCAATTCCCGTGGATTTTGAGGTTATAAAGCTTCCGGAACCAAGGCATTTCATCTCCGACAAGTTTTTCTAATTCGGAATAACGCCAAGTGTAAAATTTCCCTTCCACTCCTTCACTGTCGGCATCTTGTGCGGCATGAAAGCCACCTTGTTCGGTGAGCATTTCAGCTTCAAGCCAGTTGACGGTTTCGGTGATTTTTTCGAGGAAAAGAGAATCTCCATTCACCTGATAAGCTTTTGCGTATAATTCTAAAAGCTGCCCATTGTCATACAGCATCTTTTCAAAATGCGGAGCAAACCATTCTCCATCCACAGAATAGCGGGCGAACCCTCCACGCAGCTGATCGTAGATTCCGCCCATGGCGATTTTCCGAAGGGTGAAAAATACGGTTTCCTGAAGTTTTATGTCTTTAGCAGCCAAGGCATAATCCAAAGCAAAACTCCACACCCCAGGCATAGGAAACTTAGGAATACGATTCATTCCACCCCATTCTGGGTCAAATTGCTTTTGAAGTTTAGTGATGACCTCTGCTAAGTCATTAGGGCTTGCCTGTGTTTCGCTTGGACGAATTCCGTACTTTTCGACTTCTGATCGATTGAGTGTATTGCCGAATCCCTCAGCACTTTCAGCCAACTGATCGGGATGTTTTTTGAAAGCATCCCCAATATTGGCCAATAGGCGGGTCCATTGCTCATTTTTGAAATAGGTGCCGCCATAGAAGGGCTTCTGATTGGGCATCAGGAATACATTCAAGGGCCAGCCTCCTTGCAATCCCATGGCCTGCACGGCATCCATGTAGATATTGTCTAGGTCAGGCCGCTCCTCCCGATCGATTTTGATGCAGACAAAGTGGGCATTCATCAGCTCCGCTGTCAGCTCGTCTTCAAAACTCTCCCGCTCCATGACGTGACACCAATGGCAGGCCGAGTAGCCAATAGAAACCAAGATGGGCTTATTTTCCGCCTCGGCCTTTTTGAGAGCTTCGGGTCCCCAAGGATACCAATCGACGGGGTTGTTGGCGTGTTGGAGAAGGTAGGGGGATTGGGAATTGGCGAGGCGGTTCATGGTAATTAGAAATTTTGGCTAAACCCTCCGAGGGTTGATCAAATTAAAATGGGATTCTAGGAAATTTACTCACCTATTTTTGTAGAAACCCTCGGAGGTTTTTTTTTACAGATTGGACTTCACTCGAAAAATCAAATTCTGAGTTTAATCGTTCCAGTTTGGTCAATAGGTTTTTGAGAAACTTCCGGTGAGAATCACTTTCAGGATTCAAAGGCCGATGAGTAAGTTCTCGCTGTATTTTACCAATTTCTGAGATTTTTTCTTGAGTCTCTTTGGAAAAGAAAGTAGTGGAGAATTTGTCCCAAATGTAATTTTCAGCTTCCATCGTCGGATGGATTCTATCTTCCTTGTAAAATCTATAGTCCCGCAATTCGTCTATCATGATCTCGTAGGAAGGGAAATAACTGACAGATTCAAATTTTCTTTGCAATTCATGGCAAAGCACCCGAAGAAGACTTTTACTCAGCTGGTTTTCGGGAATACCATCTTTGATATGGCGAACGGGGCTAACAGTGAGAATGATGTTAAGCTGAGGAAAAACTTGGGAGAAATTATCGAAGACATGGGATAAATCCACTTTCATTTTTTCAAGAGAGGATAGCTTCTTCTCGAAAATCTTTTGCGGCTGCTTATGGCAATTTGCCACAGATCCAAAATCCTGATGCTCGTAAATCCAAGCTGTCCCAAAGGTCAAAATCAAGTGGGTGCCAGTTTTTAAGTATGCATGGGTATTTTGTGTAAGTTGATTCCATTTTTTTTCAAGTTCTTCGGGGCTTTTAGCATTCATATCCGAATGCAAACCATAGTGAAAAAATAATCCTTCTCGTTCTAATAATCCAGCTTTGTCCAAAGAGTCCTGAAAGAGGGTTTGATCCAGTAATCGGGCCAGCATGCTAGGATGAAAAATCGTCCCAAACGGGTTGGTCAAAACGTCAAATTTGCTGTCTAGCATTTTCTGTCCCATCACTTGCGCAAAACAAGAACCCATAGTCAGGATTTTTGACTGATGGGAAACGAGATTTGCTGAAGGCGAAATATCGAAAGAGGTAAACCAATTCATGACATGAATTTAAGAATTCTAAAAACGAAAATATTTTATTTAGTCGGATAGTTCGCCTTCATCCAATCATAGGACTCCTTGATCAATTGCCGTAGAATCTGCTCATCTACATCCGCTAGTTTATTGATGTAGAGGCATGAAGCTCCGGTTTTATGCTTTCCGAGTTGGGCGAAAAGCGAATCAAAACTTTTCTCCATACAGCCAAGGAGGTAAATCGAAAGGGAGGTCTTGCGAGGTGAAAATCCCACAATCAGAAAATCCCCCTCTCGACCGCTCTCATATTTGTAGTGATACTGCCCAAATCCAACGATGGAGTCGCCCCACATCACGGCTTTTTCTCCAGTGACCTCTTCCATGATTTGTTTAATGCGGAAAGCATCCTCCCGCTTTTTGGGGGATTCCACTTGACTGAGGAAATCATCCACTGAAGCATTTGTAGGCTGGGTTTTATTTTCTGCCATAGCTTAATCCATTAAGTGTTTTTTGAGAAATCTTGCTGTTTCATTTGAGACACGAATCATATTTTCCCATTTCATCCAGTGATGAGTGTCTCCTGGAATCAGGATGAATTCGTAGGGCTTTTTCAATTCGTCAAAGCGTCTGATCAAATTGGTGGTTTGGGAAACGTTGACATTGCGATCATCATCCGAGTGAATAAAAAGAACCGGACTAGTCCAAGTATCCAAATCTGCGATAGGGGAGGAATTCCAAGCTATTTCCTTGGCTTCCTCATAGTCCGGTGCCACTTCATAGCCTTCAGGCAGATCGTATCTTCCATCCAAATCATGAACTCCGTGGATATCCACACCCACCTTGAACAAGTCCGAATCCCGAGCCAGAGCCAAAGCTGTGAGATAGCCGCCGTAGCTTCCTCCATAGATTCCAATTTTATCCCCATCGACTTGAGGTAAATTAGCTAAGAATTCTCCTCCGGCCTTCACATCCTGGTATTCTACTGCCCCTTGATAGTAGCCGTAGGCAGGTCGGTGAAACTCATAGCCATATCCAATTCCCAAGCGGAAATTCACCGAAAGGACCACGAAACCCATTTCGGCCAGATACTGGTTCAGTGCATAGGTATTGGTGTAATAATCCATATAACTCCAACCCAATAACATCTGCCGCTGCGGCCCTCCGTGGACGAAAACTACGCCGGGTTTTTGGGCTGGTCCGCCACTCTTTTCAAATAGTTGCCCATAGACTGTTGTGCCATCTGGAGCAGTGAATTTCACTTGTCTTGGAGTGACTAATTTTTCCTCAGGGAAATCAGTAGGGAGCAAATCGGCTTGAAGTAGCTTAGCTTCACCTTCTTTTTTTATGGTGACTAGGTGTGGCCTTTTGGCGGAAGCCGAAAAATAAGCCAAACCATTTTCTGCTAATGCAACCGGATAGGCTTCGATTCCTTCTCCATTGGTTTCCCAATTTAGTTTTTTACTGCCCAACTCCACTGAGCCTATATGTCTGCGATCTTTGTCGGCCTCAGTTGGGCCCTGATTAGCCGAAAAAAGAATGCGTTTGCCATCGGGGCTGAGTTTGATCTGCTCGACCATGTAGTCTCCTGGAGTCAAAAGGGACTCAGCTTTCGTTTCCAAATCCAAACTATAGAGGTGCTGCCAACCGTCATGGTAGGATTCAAACACCAATTCGTTCTCATTGGGATAAGAGAAAAAGAAATAGCGATAAGACCCTCTCAAAGTCTCAGGAGCTTTCCAAAGCATTTCGGCTTCTCCGATGGCTACATCCGCATGCCAAATTTCCCAAGGAGCATGTCTTGGCTCCAAAAGCGGAAAAGCCGCACCTGTTCCACCAAGCGCTTTGATAAAGGCGATTTTGCTGCCATCCGCTGACCATTTGGGCTGGGAATAGCGGTGATATGATGGTGCGATAAACTGAATGGGAGTCTCTGCATCCCGATAGATTCCGATGAGTTGATGTCCTCCTCGGTTGACAGTGAATGCTAGGCTTTTTCCATCAGGAGAATATTCCATGGAGTTGACGGAGCCTTTGATGTCAAATAGTTGGGAAGGCTCTAAGTCTTTTGCAAGATCGATGGTAAAAACTTTCCCATTTTTCAAAAAAGCCAAAGTAGAACTAGGGCCCACTACCAAATCATCGCCTTCACCGATGATACTTATTGCTTGAGTGGTTAGGTTGATTTTCCAAATTTCCACTTTTGGAAGCGTAGGGAGATTGTCCACATTCACAGTGGAGGAGTATAGATAGCCACCGTGATCTCCGCCTCGTACGAATATCAACCAATTTCCATCCTGGGAGAAGCGCAAGCCGGTGATTTCCTGCCCATCATCTTTGTCAAAGGAAGTGAGTTTCTCAGCAGTGAAATCCGGGGCTTTGGCATAGTACACATTTCGCTTTCCCTGCTCAAACATAGCCCAGGCGAGTTGAGTGCCGGTTTGGTCCGCTGTGAGTTCGGAGGGGAAGGTGAATTTTCCTATCTCTTCCATCGTGAAGGTTTGGGAGACGGCAGGGAAGGAGATGAGTACAAAAAGGATAAAGATTAGGCGGAGTTTCATAGTTTAATTGTTAGTAAGATGGCGTTCGAGTTCTTTTGCTAATTCCTCCTTATTTGGGAGGTAAAGCTGGTATTTGCTGACAAAAAGCTGATTATTGATATTATCTGTGGCGTATTCGACCAAAATATGATCTTTGTAGGCTCCCAAAACAATCCCTATGGGGGGATTGTCGCCTTCCACATTTTCTTCTTTTCTGAAATAATTGAGGTATAGGTTCATCTGACCAATATCCTGATGGTCAATCTCCCCTCGTTTTAAATCGATGAGAACAAAACACTTTAAGATTCTATGGTAAAAAACCAAATCCACATAAAAGTGTCTGTTGGCCAAACTGATGCGATATTGTTGTCCGATAAAGGCAAAACCTTTTCCCAGTTCCAATAGAAAGCCTTGGAGATTCTGGATCAGCTGAGTTTCAAGTTCACCTTTGGTATAGTTTGTTTGATGTTTTAAGCCCAAAAATTCAAAGACATATGGATCCTTGATTAGGTCTTTTGGATGCTGTATTTCCGCACCCTTTTGGGAAAGTTGTAGAATCTCATCTTTCTCCTTGCTCAATGCCAATCTGTGAAAAAGCATACTCCTCATTTGTCGCTTCAGCTCCCGAACTGACCATTTCTCCTTTTCACATTGTTTGGTGTAGAAACTGATTTCTAACTCATTATCGGATTTTAATATTTCATAATAATGTCCCCAGCCCAAATAGTGGGACAGCGTCCCACTATTTGGAAAAGCCATGTAAAGTTTTCTCATATAGAACAAGTTTGACCTTCCGAAGCCTTTTCCAAACTCCAAAGTCAAATCTCGGGAAAGCCGATCCAGAAGATTGGAACCATACTCCGATTTTGCTTCTCCTCCCTGTTCAAACTCCACGATGTGCCTTCCGATTTGCCAGTAAGTCTGTACCAAAATCGTATTTACAGCTCGTCCAGCTTGCTCCCTTCCTGCGATCAGAAGCTGACTGATTTCCTTCTTTAATGAAGAGTAGCTGTTGGTTTGAGGGGATTTCTTCATGGTTTAATACCTATCGTGGATCATGTAAAGCACCTTTTGCAACTCCGTTTTCAGTTCGCTCGAGGGAATCTGATAGTTATTCATTAGGCAGGAAAAGTGAAGGATCTTTCCGCTTTTGGTGATCAGGTAGCCACTCAATGCATTGGACATACTAAGCGTACCCGTTTTGGCATAAATGTAAGGAGGCTGTCCTTCATCAGCAGGATACCAGTTTCGGATGGTTCCGGATTCTCCACCGGCAGGGAAGTAGGCTTGGATTTTTTCCCATGGGACTTCTGCGCGGATTTTTCCTAAAAGGCTGATGATAGATCGCGGAGTAAACATATTCCTAGAAGAAAGCCCTGAGCCATCATACCACATGGGTTCGTCGGGAAGGTCATTCAATAAATTCTCCTTGGCATAGTCAATCGCTTCCCGGGTACTCAGGCGATTGTTCAGTTGGTCAGATACTAGGAGTAAAAGTTGTTCAGCCAGAAAGTTATCGCTGATTTTCATCATCTGAGCATAGATGCTATCGGCTGGAGCGGTTTGGAGTTTTTTAGGATCAAGCTTCAAGTAGTTTTCGCCAGAAATGAGGCTGACTTTTCTATCTAATTTTTCGCTCAAAAGCTGAGCAGCAAATTCTGCTGAAGTGACAAATGGGATATCCCGCTCAAAGTTTTTCTCTGATTCAGGTGTGAAATACTGGTATTCATTTTTGAATCGGTCCCTGCGAAAAGTAAGGTAGCTGGGAGGTCCTGTGACTGGAATCAGTTTATCTTCAAAATAGGAGGGATAAGTCTCAAACCCAGATTGGGTAGAGTCCTTGGAGAATCGTACGACATTGCCATAAATCGGAAACGCAGAGCGCTCGGTGGCATAGTAGGCATTGTACCAATCCCAGGACCAGCCTGGCCCAAAAGCATCCACTTGGTCAAAATTATTGACGAGATAAAGTTCTTTCTCGGACTTTTTTAAAAAATCTACGACCGTGCTGTCCTGAAAGTCAGGATGGAGCAAACTCGGATCTCCTGTGCCCCAGAAAATCAGGGAGTCACCGCGCTCCAAATAGTTCAATCCGTTTATTTTACCCTCTCCCAGAATAGTGTAGGAGGTATAAAAGGTGAACAACTTGGTATTGGAAGCAGGGATGAAGTATTTATCCTCATTGATGGCGCTAAGTGTTTTGTTTTTGACTGGATCGACAATCATTAAACCCAGATGTCCCTTTTCAAAAACATCTGAATTGCGAATGCTTTTGTTGATTTTCTGGACAGTGCAGGAGCTACTGAGGATGAGGAAAACAAGTAGAATTCTTTTCATACGTTTAAAATAAAAAAAGTCTCCCGCATACTGCGAGAGACTTTGTTAAATGGTTGATTTTTATTGGTCCCACCAGATTCGATCCAAGAGCGTGACCTGGGGAACATTGTCCCCGTTTCGACTCACTTCACTATCCGGATAAGCTAATCGGCGGATGAAATTGCCATTTAGGTTTGGATTTAGATTTTCCGGAAGCGTCATGTCCTTGTAAGCATAGTCAAATCTTCGGGCATCATTCCAAGTTTCAGGATGGAGAAACATCGCCACCCATTTCTCTTTCATGATATCTGCAAGTGTGAGATTGGAAGCCCCCATACTTACACTTGGGTCATTCAGATAGCTGATTTTGTCCACATCGGCCACTCCCAGCATATCCATGTGGGCTTCGATTCCAGTTAAATAAGCTTCGTAAGCTCTTGCTGCATCCGTACTCAAAGCTGCTTCAGCCTCGATGAATTTTAGCTCAGCATAGGTTGCTATCAAAATAGGGGACTGAGTGGAAGTATAGTATTGGCCGGGTATCAAGGTGGATCTTGCGCCTTGCTCCGGAGCATCTCCTCGACCCGCTCCGTTTGGAACACCGATAAACTCTCCCTCATCCGTAGTGCCCACCATCAAGGGAAGACGTGGATCAAAAGTCGGGTAGGAAGTCCCATCTAGAGCCTCGATAAACTGCTCCGATATCCAACCTCCCAAAAGTAAGTTCTGGTTATTGATAGCTACCTGCGCCCAAGGATTAAACCGCTGCTCGAAGAAGGTGACAGAAGCATCATCAGCATTGGAAGTAAAACCTCCCGCTACGGCGGTAAGCACCTCAGAAGCATTAAATGAGGAGGTGTTTTTAGTATGGATCAAGAATCGGGCTTTTAATGAATTTCCAAATTTGATCCAGTTCTCCACATTTCCTGCGAATATAAAATCATCTCCACCGATAGAGATGGCAGACTCTCTCTGCAAATTAGCTACACCTTCATCCAATAGACTCAGGATGCGATCATATAGAATCTCATCATCATCGTAGGCAGGAGTTACGGTTTCGAAATTGAAACTTTCCGAAAAAGGTACGTCTCCAAAGAAGTCTACAGTCATACCTAGGTTTAAAGCCATCAAAACTTGAGCGGCGCCCAAATAATGATTGGCTCCGGATTCTTCTGCTTTTCGGACGATCTCGTTGAGATCTGTCATGACATTGTAGAGATTAAACCATGTGCCACTGTAATCCAGCTGATCCATTACATCAGAGCCTCCTGATGGGTTGGGAGAGGCAAGGTACTGTACAAAATTGCTCGTGGCACTTCCTGCCCGCTGTACATTCAGCGCGGTCTCAAAAGTACTATTGGTCATCAGCCCTGAGATGGGAGCATCTTCTGGGTTGTTTGGATTTTCATTGACATCCAGAAAGGACTCACAGGCAGAAGCCAATAAGATGACAGATGCCCCTAAAATCGCTGATAGTTTATTTTTGAATTTCATCTTTTTCATGATTTTAAAGGTTTACAGTCCCAAGTTCAAGGTGAAGAATACACTTTGTACGCCTGGGAAACCCAGACCGGTAAATCCTACGGCATTTCCACCTGCACCGGCAGAAAATGACTCTGGATCAAATCCATCCCAAGGGGTGTAAAGGATGATATTATTGGCTGCTACAGAAATTCTGGCTGTCCTGAAAGGAGTTCTTTCGATAATATTGGGCTGAAGATTGTAAGCCAAAGTGATATTTCTCAGCTTAATGAAGCTGGCATCGAGGACAAAGTTTTCTGAAGTGGTTCGGTAGTGATTTCTCCAGTATCCAGCCCCATAGTTTACTCCGTCAGGCCCTACTCCTTGGCCTAGCCAAACTTCCTGATTATTCTGTGAGCCATCAGCCAATACACCAGGGAATACTCGGAAATCATTTCGGGCTAGAGAAGCCTCCTGTTTTCCAAAGGCAGACAAGAAATTATCGAACTGACTGAATTGGTCCACTCCAGCTCGGAAATCAACAAGAAAAGACAGTTCAAATCCTTTGTAATTGAAGTCATTTCTCAATCCTCCAAATACCTTGGGGACAGCATTGCCCAACACCAACTGATTACCTGTACGAACAGGGAAACCATTGGCTCCGATCAACTGAGGAAGGCTTCTGTCCAGGATTTCTGAATCAGGGTCTGCTCCCGGTCTCACATAGCTAGAGCCATAAATATTACCGAAGGGCTGACCTTCTTTCAGAATCATGGTAACTGTACTGCCCACATAGCCAAACTGAGAGCCTACCACGATTTGATCGATTCCTTCTCGGATAGCTACAATTTCATTTTGATTGGTGGTGATATTGGCCATCACATCCCATCGGAAATCACCTCTTTCTATAGGAGTACCTCCCAATACGATTTC
The DNA here is from genome assembly GCF_900101705.1 of Algoriphagus faecimaris. Lineage (GTDB taxonomy): Bacteria > Bacteroidota > Bacteroidia > Cytophagales > Cyclobacteriaceae > Algoriphagus > Algoriphagus faecimaris. Next base: position 20,398 of record NZ_FNAC01000003.1, read on the forward strand.
CCATCCTCTATTTTCGATTTCACCGGCATTGGTGATGTAAGAAGAAAACCCTGTGGCATCCGAAATCGGTACCGGAATGATTTGATCCTTCGCATTGGACTTGTAATAGGTCACATCCAAACTCGCTTTGTTATTGAAAAACGCCAATTGTGTACCGAATTCGATAGAAGTAGTCAATTCTGGTCGAAGTAGGGGATCTCCAAAGGTGGAGTTACGCGAGAATCCTACTTGGCCATTCAGAGGAAAGACAGAAGGAGAGACAAAAGTAGCTCCCAATATATGTGGATTGGTGTCTTTACCCACCTGTGCCCAAGAAGCTCTTAGCTTCCCGAAAGTCACCCAGCTTGGCATTTCTAAATGCTCACTAAAGGCATAACTTAAATTAAAGGAAGGATAGAAAAAGGAGTTGTTGTTTACGGGCAGAGTGGAGGAAATATCATTTCGTCCTGTGATATTCAGGAACAAGAAATTTTTATAGTCGACCATCAAATCCCCATAAAATCCTACCAGCCTTCTCATACTTTTTCCCTGAGAAGCGAAAATCTGGGTAGTGTTATTGAGGTTATAAAAACCCGGGATCACAAAATTGGAACCTGTGGCAGTGACTCGGTCAAAGTTTCTTTCGAAAATATCATTACCTAAACGCAGGCTCGTATTCCAATCTTCATTCCATTGCTTTTGAAGTGAAATGTAAAAGTTGGAAGTGATGTCTCGACTATTGATTCTTGTTTCTTCCAGAAACCCTGTAGAGCTCAATGCCACTTCCCCATCGATACCACTCGGGCCGGGTGTGATCTCTGTTCTTGAATCCGAGTAATTATCCATTCCTAGTCTGTAGGAAAGCGTCAACCAATCCGTAGGACTGTAATTCAAGTTAATATTACCAATTACTCGATTGACATTGTCTTCATAAGTCGCAAATCGCGCATCATAGATCGGATTAGTATTGGAATATGTCCTCATGGTACCGTCAGGATTGATGTAGTCACGGACGTCCTGTGTCTCTGACCAATACATCATACGCTCTAGGAATCGGTCATGCGGAACTCGATTACCTCCGGAATTGGTATAGTTCATAGATCCAGAGAAATTGAATTTCTCGCTTACTTTGATCGTGCCAGACAGTTTGGCGCTGGTTCTGTCCCAGTTTGAAAAAGGTATAATTCCTTTTTGGTCCAGTCGGCCAAATGAAGAATAAAACGTAGCCTTTTCATTTCCGCCAGAGACACTTAAGCTATTGTCAAAATTGATTCCGGTGTCAAAAGCACGAGTCCAGTTGTCCTGATAGACATAGTTGGGGTCATTTTCTTCTGCAATATTCGCTCCCCAGGAGGGCCAGAAACTGGAGTCATCCCTAACCCCGCTAAAGCCTTGTCCATATTCCTTTTGAAGTCTAGGTTTTTTGACCAGTTTGTCGAAGCCCAAAGAAGAATTGAAGTCTACTCGGATTTGTCCTGCTTGCCCTTTTTTAGTGGTGATGATTACGGCCCCATTCGCTGCTCGTACACCGTACAAAGCAGTAGCAGCGGCACCTTTCAGGACTGACATGGATTCGATATCATTGGGATTGATATCTGCGATTCTGTTAGACATACCCCGAGGAGTGCCTCCTGACTCGATAGTAGAGTTGTCCACAGGAACTCCGTCCACTACAAATAAAGGCTGATTGTCTGCTGAAGGATCTAGGGAGTTAATACCCCTGATGATAATCCTCGCTGACTGTCCGGGAGCACCACCGGAGTTGGTCACCTGTACGCCTGCAACTTGGCCTTGTAGCGCATTGACAATATTGGGTTGACGGGATTTGGTAATGGCTTCTGCATCGATGCTTTGTGCGGAGTAACCTAAAGACTTTTTCTCTTGGGAAATACCAAAAGCGGTCACGATGACCTCGTCAAGCTGGGATTCCTCCGTAGCCAATACCACATTGATGGTATTGGTATTGCCTACAGGTATCTCCTGACTCTCGAAACCGATGAAGGAGAATACCAATACTGATTCTGAACCGGGTACCGAGATGGAGTAATTTCCGTCGATATCGGTGACTGTACCTGTTGAGGTACCTTTGACAACGATACTCACCCCGGGAAGGGGCTGACCGTCTTCTTTTGCTGTTACTTTTCCTGTGACAGCCTGCTGGGCAAAGAGTGAAATCGAAGTCAGCAAACTCATCAGTAACAGCAAGGTGTACTTGTAGCTGTGTTTCATGCGTGAGATAGTTTAGAAATAAGAAAATTGGTTTTAAGTAGATTATTCAGGGTTTTGCATTTTTTTTCAGTTTTGTAAAAGAGAAATCTCCATTTAAAGCATTTTTTGAAGCAGTTATGCTTCTTTTTGATAGGTTTCAATTAATTATTCTAAAATAGAAAGCCTTAGAAAACTGAATACTATCCATTGATAAATGCATTAATTTTAATCTCTAGTTTCAAATTATGCTTAATTTAAAAAGAATGAATGGTTTATTTCAAAAAATGGGTTCAAAAAAATCTAGAAATATTTCAAATGATTAAAAAATGAAATAATATTTGCCTTTGCGACTTTATGCCATAATTAATTTTTTTTTATCGCAATAAAAGGAATTATCGGGCAAAAAAAGAGGCTGTCCGATATGGAACAGCCTCCCTTATTGGGTCTTTTTTAATTAGTTAATCACTTTTTTGATTTCGGTAATGACTTCTTTACCATTTTCCATTTTGATTTCTTTTTTGACTTCAACTACTTTGGCATCTGCCATTTCATCATTAGATCCATGAGAAGATAGAAGCGGAGCAATTACCAATCCCACCAAACAAGTCAACTTGATCAAAATATTCATGGATGGACCAGAGGTATCTTTAAATGGATCTCCTACGGTGTCTCCCGTTACAGCAGCTTTGTGAGCTTCTGAGCCTTTGTAAGTCATTTCTCCATCGATCATTACACCTGCTTCAAATGATTTCTTAGCATTGTCCCAAGCACCACCGGCATTGTTTTGGAAGATCGCCCACATCACACCTGAAACGGTAACTCCTGCCATATATCCGCCAAGCACCTCAGCAGCCAATAGGGTGTCGCCGGTAAACAACTGTGTCAAAAAAGCAATTAAGATCGGAGATACAATCGTCAACAATCCCGGAAGCATCATCTCCTTCAAAGAGGCATTCGTAGAAATCTCCACACACTTGTCATACTCAGGTTCTGCAGTACCTTCCATGATACCAGGAATCTCTTTGAACTGACGTCTTACTTCCTTAACCATAGCCATGGCAGCTTTACCAACGGAACTCATAGCTAATGCGGAGAATACTACAGGAATCATAGCTCCTACAAAAAGAGCAGAAAGAACTGGTGCCTTGAAAATGTTGATGCCATCGATACCAGTGAAAGTAACGTAAGCCGCGAAAAGTGCAAGGGCAGTCAAGGCTGCAGAAGCAATGGCGAAACCTTTACCAATAGCAGCAGTCGTGTTACCGACTGAATCTAAAATATCTGTGCGCTCACGTACTTCTTTTGGTAATTCGCTCATTTCAGCAATACCACCAGCATTATCAGCAATAGGGCCGAATGCATCAATAGCCAACTGCATGGCTGTAGTAGCCATCATGGCAGAAGCAGCAATCGCTACACCATAGAAACCTGCAAAAGCATAGGCTCCCCAGATGGCAGCAGCGAAAAGCAATACAGGAGCGAATGTCGACATCATACCTTGAGAAAGCCCCGCGATGATATTGGTTGCAGCTCCGGTAGATGAGTTTTGGATAATGGTCATTACAGGCTTTTTGCCCATTCCAGTGTAGTATTCTGTAAAGTAGCTTATTAAACCTCCTACGGCTAAACCGATTAATACCGCAACAAAAACGCTGAATGAGGTCACAGTTTGCAAACCTTTACCGAAGAATGACATTTGCATTTCTCCAGGTAGCATCCAGTCAATGATGAAATAAGAAGCAATACCTGTCAGAATGATTGATCCCCAGTTTCCTCGGTTCAATGCAGCCTGCACCTGTGCTTCTTTTGCATTGTTGTCACTGATTTTGATAAACCAAGAGCCTATTATCGAGAATATAATACCGATTCCAGCAATCAAAACTGGTAAAAGTATAGGGCCCATTCCTCCAAAAGCGTCATTCATGGCTGTGCCATTATTAATGTCATTGATTAGGTAGTTACCCAATACCATCGCCGCAAGCATGGTGGCTACGTAAGACCCGAAAAGGTCAGCGCCCATTCCTGCTACATCACCTACATTATCACCTACATTATCAGCAATAGTCGCAGGGTTACGGGGGTCATCTTCTGGAATCCCAGCCTCCACTTTACCAACCAAGTCAGCGCCTACGTCAGCAGCTTTAGTATAAATACCACCGCCTACACGGGCAAAAAGTGCAATAGATTCAGCACCTAGTGAAAAACCGGCAAGTGTCTCCAAAACGATGGTCATTTCCAAATAGAATGATTGCTCACCGGTGATGAAAAACTGGACTAGAAGCGCAAGGAGTAATGAAAGACCGAATACAGCCAATCCCGCAACACCAAGTCCCATTACTGTGCCACCTCTAAAGGAGACCTGAAGAGCCTTTGGTAGGCTGGTTCTTGCAGCTTGTGTGGTTCTTACGTTGGCATCTGTTGCGATGCGCATCCCGATGTTACCTGCAATAGCTGAGAATACTGCTCCAATTACGAAAGCAATAACGATGAACCAGTGCGTGGTTTCAACCAACATTGAAACGATACCTAGCAGAATCCCCGCTACAACAACAAAGATGGAAAGCATTTTGTATTCAGCGGCTAAGAAAGCCATCGCTCCTTCTTTAATGTAACCAGCAAGCTTCTTCATGTTTTCTTCACCTTGATCTTGCTTGATGACCCATGTTCTCAAATAAAACATGTATGCTAATCCGATCACCCCAAAAGCAGGTAAAATGTAGATTAAGTTTTCCATTTATTTTTTTCTTTTGACTCCTTGATTAAAATTAATTGGGCAAATATAGAATTTCTACTTTACCTGCCAACTCAAAATATTACTCCGATTTAATTCGCTTTCAGCTGCTTATTGAGATGAAAGGTTATCTTTTTTGACGGAAAGGCTATGTTGAGGATAAAAGGGAACTAATTATTGGATTTTTTGGTAATAAATCACTTGATAATTTCTCCATGGAAAACTTACATTCCAAACTCCTTCAGTCTCTCCATTCTCATTTGGATTTTTCTATGCTCTATGCCCAATGGGATAGACTTTCCAATAAAAAGGAGCCGGATACTTGTCTTTACCATGATCTTTTGAAGCGGATCAAAGAGTTTCCTGATTTAAATAATTCCCCGGTGAATGTTGAGGATTTGAAAAGAAAGGAAAACCGACTCGGATTGGGCTTGATTTTGGGATCCATTTTTCCGCTTTCAGGACAAGAAGAAAAAAAGATTTTTGGAATTTCTAAACCTTTTGAGTTTGACCCGATCTATGCGACACGTATTTTTCAGGAGCAATTTCTAGATGCTAAGGGGGGAATAGTGATTCCCGAAAACCTTGATCGAGATCGTCTGTTTTTTCAAAAAATGCTACTGGTCTATGAATTGATCTTGGATCAACTTTTTGGGATCAAAATCAACCCCGTCCATCCCTTGGTGTTCAAGGTTTCCGATGAGTTGGGGATTACGAGGCATTATCAGATTCAGTTAAATACTGAGTTTGTCAAGGTGAAAGCGAAAGGTCCGCTTCCTAAAATACTTGGTAGGTCGGAAATCTGTAGCGGAAATTTTCCGAGTACCTATGATCTCAAGCATTGGATGGAGCTACTTCCCTTGGATTTGTTTGATTTTTATGGATTTATGATCGAAGAAGCGATTGATCTGACCATGGCGCAATCTGTCGCTCAGTTGAATGAAACGGTACTTAATCAAGAGCAACTTTCCGTAGAAGAGTTTCTCCATGTGGTAGAGGACTCTGTGAAAAGTCTCTTGGGGAAGGCAAACCTGAAGGTGGGTCTTGCTGTACTACAGCGAATCAATGATCGCATGGTCTTGACAGAAAGTAGGCTGGCCTTTAGTTTTTTGATCAGAAATCTCTGTTTAGAAGGATGCAAGGATACCTTGGATGCAGTAGTGGAGTTTTTGTCCAAGGTAGAATCCCCTGTTTTCCTCAATGACCTCGATGCCATCGAGGAAGATTTTCCTTTGGGGAAGCGATTTGTAAAGCTAGGAGTGAAGGAGATTATCCTATATCCGCTGAGGCACAATGGTAGCTTGGTGGGAGTCCTGGAAGTGTCTGCTTTTGAGACACAAAACTTCGATCCATCCATGCTGTTGAGTTTGGACTTTTTGGCTCCATCCCTTTCCTTGGCACTTCATCGTCAGGCAGAGAACTTAGACCATAGAATCAAAAGCATCATTCGGAAAAATTTTACTGCGATCCATCCGGTAGTGGAGTGGAAATTTGATGAAATCGCCCTAGACTATGTACTCGCTGAGGAGGAAGGAAGGCGAGCAGAGATCAAGCCTATCCTATTCAAGGACGTTTTTCCGCTTTTTGGAGCGATCGACGTAAAGGACTCTTCCTATGAAAGGAATAAAGCCATTCAGGATGACTTGTTGATTCAGCTGACTAGTGCAAAAAGTATCCTGAATGAGGCTAAGGAATTGGATTCTTTGCCGCTTTTGGAGAGTGTTATAGACCGTCTGGAGGAATATGAAAAGCGCATTCAGTTGATTCTAGCTACTGAGGAAGAAATTCGTATCTCGGAGTTTCTTCAAAATGAACTCAGTCCTCTGCTTAGGCATCTTGCCAATCAGTATCCCTCTATTAGTCCCTTGGTCGATAGCTATTTTAAAAATATTGATCCGGAGATTCAGATGGTTAATATTAACCGAAGGGCTTTTGAGCGGACCATGGTCCTTATCAATGAAACGATCGGTAGCTATCTCGATCAGGAAGAAGTGAAAATTCAGCGGATGTTTCCGCATTATTTTGAGAAGTTTAAAACGGACGGTATCGAATACAATATTTACATCGGTCAGTCTTTGGTCAAGGATCAGCGCTTTGATGAGATTTATTTAAAAAACCTCCGACTTTGGCAATTGCAAACTATGGTGGAATTGACGGCTATGGTGGAGCAGAAGTCGAAGGATTTCGAATATCCTTTGAGTACTACGCAGCTGATTTTGGCTTATCCACATCCGATTTCAATTTCTTTCCGATTGGATGAGCGGAAGTTTGATGTGGAGGGCAGCTATAATATCCGATACGAAGTCCTCAAAAAGCGAATAGACAAAGCCCTGATTAAGGGTTCGAATGAGCGATTGACCCAAAGTGGCAAAATCGCTATCGTATATTCTCAAGCCAATGAAGCAGAGGAGTTTAAGGATTTTATTCAATTTTTACAGAATAAAGGAAAGCTTGCTCCTCGTGTAGAGGAGCTAGAGCTTGAGGATATGCAAGGAGTCCATGGGCTTAAAGCTTTGCGTGTCACAGTGAATGCTGCGGCTTCTCTCGATGACCATTTTCAGTTTTCAAAACTGATAGCCGAAGGTAAAGAAGGGTAAAGTCTCCTCTTTATTGAAGCCAAGGGAGAGTACCGTCACAATCTGATTTAATGGTGCGAGCCATATCCCCCCGCCAATGGACCGGTGCCAAGTGGAGGATTCCTCTCCACTGAGCCATACCCTGCCAATGTCATGAAACCCTATCACGCCTACAGTGGCTGGTAGTAGGTAGGTGTTGAGGTTGAAGAGTTGGATTCTCACGTCAAAATTATGGTAGGCTACAGCATCTCCATTGAAGCGGAACCTTCGATAGCCTCGCAAATTTTCCATTCCGCCTAAGGTTTGTCCTTGGAAAAAAGCATAGTCACCCCAGTTTTTTCCCACACCAAATCTTGTTGCCCAAACGATTTTAGCAGGATAGGAAAATGACCAATACAAGGCGAGTGATGAAGCTAAGCTGCTGTTGTTGCCGGCGGCCTCGGATAATCCCCATCGCTGTTTGAATTCATTTTGAAAATGAAATCCACGAGTAGGTAATCGGGTATTGTCTCGCTTGTCATAGACGATTTGACTATAGATACCTCCGTAATATTTGGCTCGGTTCAGCAAGGTCTGATCGAGTCCGCTCTCAGGAGAGGTGATGAATTTGCCCTGATTGTCATCTGAGTCAAAGCGAAAGAGCTCTGCAAAAGGACCAAATTGAAAATAGCCAGACTCTCCTAGCTGTTTTTGCAGCCCGATTTTGGTTTCATACCAGCTGTACCTTGTCCTGTAGAATCGAAGCCGGTCATTTTTGTCTCTTTCATTTCCAAAGCTTTCGTCCTCCTTAGAGCCTAACTCATAGTTTGTGTCATTGCCAAAGCCAAAAAAGTTGAACACGTAATCCGGAGCTCGGATGTCTGCATTCCAGACCATGTCCCAGTTTCTCAGGACGTCCACGGCATGTCCGTCGTACCGGATATTGAAGGCGCCTGTTTTGATTGCATAATTTGCTTTTATGCTTTGCTGAATTTTATAAGGGGATTTTTTCCAGCCGTGTTTTTGCCAAAGAATGCCTGCTCCTAAAAAGATCCCGTCATCTTGATTGTATTCTACGGATGCTAGTGGCATGACTTTGTCATAAACAAACTCTTTACGATTGTATTCCAGGTGGGAGGGGTTTTTAGCCTTCTTGAACTTTACCGACCCCCCAATATTTGGAGGTAGATCCATGGATTTTGGGATGTAGATCCATTGACTTTTCTTCGCTACTTGCGCCTCATCTTTGACCTCAAAAGGATCCTCGCCGGGAATTATCCTTACTTTGATTTTTCCCTCACCCTTTCCTTCAAATTTGAAGACGTCTTCTCCTTCCAATCCATAGATTCGTATTTCTTGGGTTTCTTCGGGCCGAAAGGTTCTGTTGTAGTAGCGTTGCTCAACTTTACCGGATTTGGAGATTTTACGAATTTCTAAATCTATTTTCCCGTCTTTCTTATGTTTAATTAGAAATTCATCGTTTTTTTCACTTCCAGGTATATCTACCTCTTTGGCAAGAAATTCATAATAAGCCAGTGATTTTTCCTTCAGCCAAGTTTTTCGATGGAGAAGCTTAGACTGGATTTCAGCAGCATCATTTTTTCTAACGTTTTCAGGCCAAGATTCAAATGCTCCTTGGACGGTTTTTTTATTCATTTTGGGGAGTAGGGATTCGAGCTCCTCTTCCCAGTCACTTCGGTCTAGGTCATTGAGAAAACTTCGGTCAAAGTACCTTCCATTGAACATAAAACCATTGACGTCTTTAAGCTCGTATCCGAAACCTTGGAATTTCGGATTGGCCCACTTTCTAGATGCGATTTTTGGAAAAACCCCTTCGTTCACAAAGAATGCCTGATCTCTATCCCGGGGCATGGGCAGAAATTCCCATCCATTTTTACTCTCAGATCGTACCCATCGCCATTGGTCATCATGTCGGTCCCAATCGGCTATCCACAGGTCAAAAATCCTAGCTTGTAGTACTGCTCGCTGATTTACACGGTCGTCATTGTCCTTGAGCACCGTGGCGAGCATTTTATCGGTACTGATTACTTTGGAATCGGGATCGACCTTATCTCCTGTAACTTCTCGCTGCTCAAGTAAAAATACTTCTCCTCCAAAATCTTTTCGGTAAGCACCTAACAGGGGACTGTCAGGGAGATATACTAACTCAGGGTCAGTATGAATCACCCCTACAGCTTCAGCAAGACTTGCAACTGCCACAGCGGCATAGGGATGTGAGGCAGAGATTTGGTCTTGGACGATTTCCTTCGCAATGGTCTTGCGTAGAACTGGACTGATGGCATTTTCTGGAAATTTATTGACTGACCGAAGAACGAATTCATTACCACTTGGATCTTCAAGTCGAAGGCTTCGGGTTTGCATTCCCCCACCTCTTTTGGTGATTTGGAGTCCTCCTTTTTCTTCTTTTAAGTCTATGGGCCTAAACGCTACGGGAATCGCCCAGGTATCTCTGTAGTTTTGCCCCAAAAACAGTTGATGCCCTTTTCCTTTGAGGTATTGAAGGGTGATTGGCCTATGCGCTTTTGCTAGTGTATTTTCTTCAACTGCTTCGACTTCAGTTTTTTCGGTAAACTGATGGGTTAGGGTGGATTCAAAAAGTGGAGTAGCTACCTCAGGACTTAGGAAAGAGAGCTTTACCAAGTGATCTTCAAAGAAATCCAGGGAAGCATACCCTTGCTCTGCATAGGTAAAGGTGGCAGGATTATTTTTGCGTATGGTAGTGTGCTTAGCACCGGCACCACTCACGATATAATGCGTACTTTCTTCCTGTGTATAAAATAGCCCATGCTCATGTCCCGAAACTTGAATGACATGTGGATGCTGCTTGAATAGTTGGTCCAAGGAGTGGATCATGGCTTGGTATTTTGGGTGAGGGATGTCCTGAACATCTCCAAACCAAGTCCGATACAATGGAAAAATAGAACCTAAAACAGGTAATGGGATATAAAGATCGGGCGATAAGGCTCTGAGTGGGAAAAGGTGATCTTTCCAACTGTAGCCTCCATTATGAGGTCCATAGGCTCGCATGGGATGGTGCATGGCCACCAGAATGGTTTTGTCCTGATTTAGCTGAAATTCGGTAGCTAGTTCTCCAAGAATTTCCTCCTCTGTTTTGTATTCGCAATCCGAGTCTTCACCCGGTTTGTCATTGCTATGCAGCCACCACTGACTGTCTAAAATGACCAGTAGGGTTTGCTCATCGAGACTAACCCACTCCGGCCCAGGGCAAGCTGATCCTGGTACCCACTGCACTTTGCCAGCAGGGTAATGCTCCTCGACAAATTTCTCTGCACGAAAAATAGCCTCTTGGCCTCCTGATTTTCCTTTCTCCCAATCATGGTTTCCCGGTATCATCCAGATTTTTCCGGATAGATCTGAGTAGACATCCAACTGTGTGCGGAGGATCGTTTCTGCTTCCCGTCGGGATTTATCAGATTTTTTTGGTAATCCAAGCGGATAAATATTATCTCCCAGATAGATGAGATGAGTAGGGATTTCAGGCTCAGACTGAAGTTTTTTTAGTAAATCCTCAATGACAGGATGTTTTCCTTCTTGCATTTCTCCTGCATCTCCGATCAAGTAGATTCTGAATTTGGGCTCAGGGTTTTGCTGAGCAAAGATTCCCTGTCCCAGTAGCAGAAATAGAAGGGACAGAAATATGCTTTTTGATGATAGGCGAGTCATAATTGGCCTCATGGCTGATAAGGAAATAGCAGTATATTTGGTCTGCCATCTCGGGCTTCATTGGATATGTACAGGTTGCCTTTAGCGTCAAAGGTAATCCCCTCGGGCTGCTTAAAGTAGGAAGCTGGAAGTTGGTGAAACTCTAGGAAATCACCCTGCTGACTCATGACTAGTAGCCATCGATCCGTAGAGGACATCAAATACAACTCCCTAGTGATGGGATGAATGGCTGCTGCTGCAGGTTGCATTTTGACCTGGCTTAAGTCCTTTTCGGGAAATGCAGCTTGTAAATCTTCTCTTTTTAGCACCATGTAAGGATCTGTTTGATAGGTTTTGGAGACCAAGTCAAAGCGATAGACGGATGACCTGGAGGGATTTTTGTCCCATTTACACACCTTACAAAAAAGCAAAAGAGATGGTTCTGTATCTAAGGTTACAATAGCCTCAAAGTCTCTTTTCTGATCGATTGGGAAATCATATCGTCGGGTCAAAAAATCATCAGTCATGGGAGCACTGACTTCGTAGAGGTCACCATTGCTCTGCAAAACATAAGCAGTGTCCCGATACACTAGCAGATCCTCAATATCCTTGTTTTTGGAGAATTTCTGTTTTTTCAGGATTTTACCTGATTCAGGATCAATCTGATATAGAATGGATGATTCATCTTCTATGCCCCAAAGCTCCCCATTGTCTTTCCATTCCAGACCGGATATTTCTTCCAAGGCATCGGGTAAATAGAGGGTGGTGTGCTGCTCCAATTGATATCCTTGCGGAAGCGAGTAATCCTGCGAAAAGTCTCTTTTTTCAGCACATTGGGTGAGGAGTAAAGCAGAAAGCAAAGAGATTTTAGCAGTATTCATAGTTATTTTAAAGGAAGTCTTTTAACTTTCGTTTGGACAAGTATCAATTTCAGCCTTATAAGTGGAAAACCAACGCGAAAAGTTCGAATCTTGGATTCGTGAAATGTTTCAGCAACGCCTCAAAAAAGAGGTCTGTTATCATAATCTCGATCACACGCTATTGATCGTCGAGAAATCCAGAGAGATAGCCCTCGAGGAGGGATTGGGTGAAGAAGATCGAGCCGACTTGTTTTATGCTGCTTGGCTTCATGATACGGGCTATTGGGATGGTTTAGGAGATGGCCATGAAGAGAGAGGAGCGGAGCTGGCGCAGACCTGTCTGGAGGAGTTAGGATTGGCACAGCAGAGAATAGACCGTATCAAATCTGCCATCAGAGCAACCAAAGTCCCTCAGAAGCCTAAGAGTAAATTAGAGGAGATACTTTGTGATGCGGATATGTATCACTTGAGCACTCCCGATTTTTTGGATTATACAATGTGCCTGAAGCAGGAACTTGAAAACCTGAAATCCCTTGATTCCACAGAGTTGGACTGGCTGAAAAGCTCGAGGGAATTTACTTCAGCCCATCGATACCATACCGAATTTGGAAAAAAATCCCTTGAACCCTTGAAAATGAAAAACTTGGAGGTTTTAGATAAGAAAATCAAAGAATTGGAATCGAAGAGCTCCATCAAAAAGGGTGAAAAAAAAAAGAAAACTAAATCGAATCGAGGCATAGAGACTATGTTTCGAGTGACCTCCTCCAATCACCTGCAGCTTTCCGCACTTGCGGACAACAAAGCCAATATCATGATTTCGGTCAACTCGATCATCATCTCTATAGTGGTCACGGTTTTGATCCGAAAACTGGAAGAATTCCCCAACTACACAATACCTGCCATTTTATTGATTTCTACCTGCTTGGGAGCGATGATTTTTGCGATTTTGGCCACGAGGCCCAAGGTGACCAAGGGCATGATTACCCCTGAAGATATTCAGAAGAAGCAGGGAAATTTGCTCTATTTCGGAAATTTTCATCAGATGTCGCTAGACAACTATCTGTCAGGCGTAAAAGAAATGATGGAGGATAGCGAGTACCTTTACGGCACGATGACACGGGATATTTATTTTCTGGGAAAGGTCTTAGCCAAGAAATACCGACTTCTCAGAAAAAGCTACACCGTGTTTATGTTTGGTTTTGTGGTTTCGGTTTTATCCTTTTTGATCGCTACCTTATTTTTTGATCCGCTAGCGTATTAATAACTCAGGCCTTTCAGAAACTTTTCGGATTCCTTGGGAACCATATAGGGGGATTTGGAGTGGAAATGGTCCCAGACCATATTTGAGATTTTCCTACTAAGAGACCAGGCTTCATTGGTATATTCCCAGCTTTCATCTTCATTATTTTTGGTAAAAATAGCGAGCACATAGTCGCCCTTTGGGGCATTGGCCAGCAAGACCTCTGAGCGGGAAGCATTGACCATGCCCTGCTTACTGAGCACATTGACTGTTGGCGGAATTTGAGAAAGGGCGTATTCGGTGTAAAAGCTATTGGATAATAGTCGGCTCATTTGCTCGGAGTAGGCAGGACCGAAAAGTGATCCTTCATGAATTTTTCGTAAGAGGTTGGCCATTTCTCTTGGGGAAGTTTGTCCCCAGCCATAGTTTTCCCAATTCTTGGCTCGGCCTTGAGTGCGGCTATTGACCCGGGTATGGAGGTAGCCCCATTTTTCCAATAGTGGATTAATCGTCTCTCCACCGCCTGCCAAGGTTTGAAGCCAAAGAGAGGCCGTATTGTCTGAGTAACTGAGCATCAGTGCTATCAATGTCCTAAGGTCTGTTTGGGTAGAATCTTGGAAAAATTGCATCAAGCCAGATCCGCCGTACTTGATCGAATCCCTGTAAATCAAGGATTGGTGATAGTGAAGCTCTTCTTTTTCAATCTTATCAAAAATCCCCAGCAGAATAGGGATTTTCACAATACTTGCAGTGGGAAATATACTATCAGCATTGAGTTGAGCGGACTCTCCATTGGAAAGGTGCTCCACGTAGACTCCCAATTCACCCTTGAAATCGGCCGACAACAAATCCAGTTTTTGCTGAAGGGAAAGATTTCCTTGAGAGATACAGAGGGGTACAATCCCCAGAAAGAGCAAAAGTAAGAGCGGAAACTTGCGCATAAGTTTGAGAGCAGTTAATTTCAATTGTTAGGATAAATGTAAAAAAGCCATGACTAAGCTTCATCACAAGAAAGGGGAAGATTTTATTAATCAAAAGGAAAGCGACTTAGAAAAGAACCCTATTTTGCTATCACTTTGGTTAGATGCCAAGGATAATTGGGAAAAGGCGCACGATCAAGTAGATCAATTGGAGGGGAAAGATGCAGCTCGAATTCATGCCTACCTTCATCGCAAAGAAGGGGATCAGTGGAATGCGGACTACTGGTACAGAAGGGCGGGGGAGGCTCGACCGAATATGACCTTAGACGAGGAGTGGGAGTACTTGGTGGAGCGCTACTACGGCTTAGGATAACAATCGCTCTTGCCTTCAGTTAATTAGCTATGTTACTACTTGGATTCAGTTGGTTTATTTTAATTTTTGGAAATGTACAAATGGAGCGAGCCAAAGCCTTAAAAGACTTTCGATGGGAGAATCGAATTTTAATAATCAAGGAAGCATCCTTGGAGCAAGTGGAGGATAAAGAACTGGAAGATCGAAAGCTGCTTTATTTTCAGTTTCAAGGTGACAGTTTGAATGCCAGCAATTACGAGGGAGAGATTGATTTGGAATCCTTCGAGAAAATGATGGAGGTTCGACCTTCTGAAAACTGGTTTCTGATCGGCTTGGATGGAGGACTGAAGCGCAGTGGAAAAGGCAGTCCAGAGCTGGATCAAATTTCAAAAATCATAGATGCGATGCCGATGCGACAGTCGGAGATTCGAAGAGGGAAAATTGATGGATTTCCCAAAAAAAAGTAAGAAAACCCCCAAAAAATACCCAGTTCTGGGTATTTTTTGGCACTTTTTGAAGTAGTATTTTTGGATATCAAATTGTATCCCTTTTCTATGAAATTCTTTTATCTTTCATCAAAACCAAATGAAGCTGGCAAATTCGAGATTCACCATCGCGAATGTGATTTTATTCCTGATGCTTTAGAGCGTGATTATTTAGGTCCATTCAATAATGGTCTCGAAGCCATGCGAAAAGCTCAAAGTATTCAGTCGGAATCCTGTTTATGTGAGGCTTGCTGTAGCAATACCTTCCAATCCGTGTTTTTTAAGAATAAAAATGATTAACTGATACTCAGGAAATTATTTGATTTGATCTTTAAAAACTGATTTAGCTTTTCCATCAAAAGGATAAAATTAATAGATTTGTTCACGAATCGGGGTGTGGCGCAGTCCGGTTAGCGTACACGTCTGGGGGGCGTGTGGTCGCAGGTTCAAATCCTGTCACCCCGACATTTAAGAGAGCAGTTCTTCGGGGCTGCTTTTTTTTTGAATTGTGATGGAATATTGTGTTTACATACTTTTAGAAAAACGATTTGAGTACAATGGCAGAGATATCCATCGGGTACAGTTGTAATGTCAAGGCCTGTCAAAGACCGAATGTGAGTTCCTCTCGATAAGCTTATCAGGTATTTTTGGATTTTTGGGAAAAAGGCAGAATAGCGCTTGTGGAGGATTTTCAACTGATGCTGCTCAACCGGACCAATCGGATATAAGGAATCTGTACGGTTAGTAGCGGGGGAACCTCGGGGACGGTCATGGATCCAAAGATAGTGTTTGCGACTGCCTTGAGAGCCAATGCCTCTTCAATGATCGCAGCTCATAATCATCCGTCGGGGAATCTAAGTCCCTCAAAGCAGGACAAGCAATTGACAAAGAGAGTGGTGGAAATTGGAATGGAAGAGCCTTAGATTTGCCGCTGTAGGACCATGTCATCGTGACCCCCGAAGGGAATTATTCCTTTGCGGATGAAGGGTGGCTTTAAGCTCCTTTTTTTTGTTCGATTTGATATTTAAATCATTTAATCCTTTTTTGTTAATTCCCTTATTCTCATTCGGGCATGCTCATTTTCTGAATTAAGCTCTAGGGATTTTTTATAGTTTTCGATTGCTTTCTGTGTTTCGCCTACGGTTTCAAAAGCTTCTCCCAAACTATCATAGGAATTAGCAGATTTGGGGTAGTTTTCAACATTCAATTTAAAATATTCAAGTGCCTTGGCTTGATCTACAGCATTTTTACTTCGGAGTAATCTATATCCAAGTTGGTTTACGAGGTACTCAGGAGGAGAGAAATTGTACGAAAGTCGCTCCGAAATTGCCCGAAAATGTAGGGTAAGTTGGGCTATGTCGTCCACCTCACGATAGGAGAGTCCATAACCTTCAAATATGGCTGAGATTCCACTATAAAAAGCAAGGATGGGCACAGAGCTATGATCCTCCTTTTCGAAGTACTCCAATTTTGCATGAAGTTCACTAGGTGATTTATTATTCAATGCCTCATAGAACCGAACATGGCGATCTCGATTTCG
The DNA here is from genome assembly GCF_900101705.1 of Algoriphagus faecimaris. Lineage (GTDB taxonomy): Bacteria > Bacteroidota > Bacteroidia > Cytophagales > Cyclobacteriaceae > Algoriphagus > Algoriphagus faecimaris. The sequence continues at coordinate 36,952 of NZ_FNAC01000003.1, forward strand.
AAGGTTTCTTTTGCCCCAATTGGCTGTAGCTATGTAAATGTACCGTGAAAATGACTGCTCAGTCATGGAAACCAGCTTTTTATCCATGGTTTCAGCATCCCAAGTCCCAAAACTCGGGTCAATAGCAATAAAGGCATTGAAAAGGGTCCTTTCTTTCATAAAAGTATAAGTCGCTAACAAACCACCTAAAGAATGGCCAAAAAGAATTCGATAAGGCTCTGTTCTGTATTTTTGATCCAATTCGGGAATTAGCTCTTCTTCCAAGAAACCCAGAAAATTATCTCCACCTCCTGTATTATTTTCTCTTACAGTTACGATTTTATCGGGAGTATAGTCTCTTTCTCTATCCATACTTCGAATACCAACCACAATCATTTCGGGAAGGGTTCTGCTTCCATATGCATCAGCACTCATGTAGTTGACCAATCCTGTGATGGACTTAAAATGAAGATTTCCATCCAAAAGAATGAGCAAGGGATAGGTCCTGTAGGATGATTCTAAATGATGGTACGAATCAGGAAGACTTATCCAATATTCTCTGTCTTCGCTAAGAATAGTGGACTTAATTGAATGTTTCGTACCGATCACAATTTGTTCAGTATCCTGTGATTTTACCTGATTGATGCCGATAAGTAGAAGTAGTATTGCGGTTAAAGTTATCTTCATTGTGTTTTTTATTAAAATTTGCTACAGCTAAAACAGGAATCGTGCTTTCCAAGACTCCTTACTATCAAGCCACTAGATTATTTTAAATTTACTCAATCACGCTATATTAGACAGACTAAAGGGTTGGATTTTTATTTATCTATAATTTAACTGCAGCTTGGCCATATAGCATGAATGAGGGCTTCTCTGCATCGTTCGTAAAAGAAACTTGTATTCCAGTATTTCCATGGATGAAACCAAGTTCATCCCCGACAATTGGTACAAGTTCATATTCATCTCCATTCGGGAAGAAAAGTGAAATTTGATTTTTGTCTTCATTGAAAGCAATGGATAAATCAACCTGATCATTCCATTTGTATTTTCCGGACAATTCCTTTAAAACGCTGGAATCAATAGGCTTGCGTTTTGCCTCGGTTTGTTTAAAATGCTGCCAATCATATATCTGTGATGCAGATAGCAAGAGTTCATTTCCTAGAGCACCGCCATTATCAGAGTTTATTAAATAGACCAGACCATTTCCGCTTGTTAGGCTTATTGTCATTCCTGTACGATAGCCGACATTACCTCCGTAATGCGTAAGTGAAATGTCATTTTCGGAACGATTAACGATGAAACCGTACACATGACCGTCCCGCTCATGACTTAGGATAGTTTTGATATCTGAGGCTGAAAATATTGAAGAATGACCCTGATAAGCATTATAAATCTCGATCAGAAATTTTGCCAGGTCCGTAGAATTGCTCCAAAGTCCTGCCGCAGCTTGCTCCGGATGATTTCTCCATCCCCCTTCAATCAAGTCTCCTGACTGGCTATAACCTTTTGCAACTCGATGTATCTCTGATTCAGGCAAAGGCTGTGTGAATTCAGCATTTTTCATTCTTGCGGGTTCAAGAATCCACTCTTTCATGATATTTGAGAATTCATCTTTAAATATGTCCTGAAGTGCCAATTCGGCTAAGGTGTACCCACCTCCCGAATAAGCCAGCATTTCATTTGGAGCTGACACAACTTCTATAGGTGATGTGTTTACACCGGTACTTCCTCTTAAAACATTCAAGTCAGTTGGCATTTCATGGGTTCTTTCATAACCCTGATAGCCTCCCGGGCTTATTCCTGAGGTATGAGAAAAAATATTTCGAAAGGTTACTGGATTATCGGGAGTTTGCTGGCCAGCTGGAAGAACAAATTCTTTCAAGTATTCTTGAATATTTTTATCCAGGTCTATTTTACCCTCGGCATGCATTCGCAGTGCCGCAAGAAATGTCACGGGTTTTGACAGGGATGCTGCTTGGAAAATACTGGTACAGTCTAACTTGGGCTGCTGTTCGAAATTTTCATTTTGATAGGTTTCAGTCCAGGCAATTTTTCCTTGGCTGATAACAGCAAGTGAAAGGGCCGGTATTTTGTAGTCTACCATTTTATCTTTGATAGAACTTAGATTTTCCTGCTCTTCCAAAAACTTTACCTGACCGCGGATTTCATTTTCTAGCCTTGCTTTTCCATTTTCCAATTCATTGGATGTTTTAGTGCAGGCACTTCCAAATACAAGTAGTAAAGTTGGGAGAATTAATGTGTTCCAATAAGGCTTTGTACTTTTCATAGTCGTATATAGTGTTATTAGGTAGATGCTGAGTTTATTTTTTGTATTTATTGTAAGCTGGGTACTTTGGAAGGCTTTCCTCCCTTTGCAATCAACCAAACTGCAAAGGTGAGTTCGCCTAAGGCCATGGGAAAGGCCAGTCCTAGTTCAAGATGTGAAAGGAAGGGTAGATTAGCGGAAACTAGTTTTAAGGAATGGACTACTACATAGCATAGTCCAGCAAAGAGGGCAAAAAACACCAAGAGTCTAGGGATGGTGTTTTCCAACATCATTAGGTACCCGATAAGGGATAGATGCACTCCAAAAATCACCAAGCCTCCATTCCAAATAGCTTCAAAAAGGCGGAAATTTTGGTTTATCTGTGGATTGGATAAGTCTTCATTGGCCGCATTGAGTATCAGGAAATAGATGGCTACACCAAAAATGAGTGTATACAGGATTCTTGCTGCCGCTGCGATGAGAGCGTATTTCTTGCTTGTTTCTTCGAAGTATTTGTACAAGGTATAGCTCACGAGAAGGTCTAGCAAAACAATCATCAACAATCCGAAGAGCATACTCACATATAGAATTTGGCGGGTATCAATTAAATCCTTTAGGGATCCAAGAGTTTCAGGTTGGTTAAATTCTGGCAGGGCATATCCTATGGAAAAGCCTGCTAGAATGGCCATGATAATTAGTGCCCAACCGGAGAGAAGAGCTGTTTTTCTTTTGTTCATAGAATTGATTTGAGCAGGATTTACACCTGTGCGTTATTCTTGATGATCGCCGCTATTCTTTGATTTTCCTCTTTACTTTGGACATGCTTTGAGTCCTCCAGTAATACGGTGCTTTTCAGCGAGGGGAAAATTTTCTTCGCTCGCCTGATCATTTTACCTCCTGGAAATAGAATGTCATTTTCCGCTGCAATCAAAGTGATAGGGCTGCTTATCTTCATAGCATCAGCGGTTTTAATTACAGGTACGGGAGTGAAATCCATGGTAAAATGGGTAAATATCAGGGCTAAACTTTTCTCTGCATATTCATCTTTCTCTGTGAATGCGGCGGCTAAAAACCGGTCGAGATATTTTTTCTTTTTGGTTTTCATATACCGTTTCATAGGAATGAAAAACCGAAAGAGTGCTTTAAGGGGATTTCCATTTACCACATAAGCAGGTGCAGTAAGGAAAACTTCCTTGATTTTCTGCTCATTGTGAATGAGCGTTTTGAGAATGACTAATCCTCCAAATGAAAATCCAGCAAGAATGACATTCTGGAGCTTCAACTCATCAATAATTTCATGCATCCATTTACCATAAGAATCATCCTGCATACTTAGGCGTGTCTCTGCACTTTTATTAGGCTGAGCTAAAACGTCAACAGCGTATACAGAAAACGAATCCAGCAAATCTTTATAGGTTTCTAAGGCAATTGGTGCATTTCCGTTTGAACCATGAATAAGAATAATGGGAGGTTTTTGTGGATTTCCTGTAGAAATGATGTTGGTTTTTCCGAAGCTGGTATGGATTGTTTTATATGAAAAATCAACAGAAAGACTTTCCAGTTTTTGGTCGTAGAGCTGAAGTATTTCCTGCTTACCCTTTTCCGACTTAAATAATGACCCCATTTTACTCTTTTTGATTTTTGCGGGAAAGATTTTATCCAGATGGGTTATCAGAATACTATTCCGCGATTATAAAATCCCTAACTTTAGGACAAGTTTACTAAAATAATCTGAATTAGGACAAGTTTACTAATTAAAAAATTGGATACGAAAATAAAAATACTGACAGCAGCCAGATTGCTTTTTAATGATTTGGGTTTTAGTAATGTGACAATCAGGATGATAGCCTCAGAATTGCAGATGAGTTCAGGGAATTTGAACTATCACTTCAAAACCAGAGATGATATCTTAGAGGCCCTGTATTTTGAAATGGTTCAGGAATTTGACAAAAGGGTTGAACAATTGGGTATACAGGAAATTTCCTTTCAAAGCATCAAACGAGATATGCACCTTAGTATGAAACGAATGGTAGATTATCGGTTTTTCTGGACTGATCTATACAATTTACTGAGGTTGAATCAATCGATAAAAGCTCATTTTGAAGCAGTTTACCTCAAGCGATTTGAAGGGTATGAATTTCTTATGAGGTATTTGACGGACAAAGGGCTTCTCCGTGAGTTTGAATTTTCTACAGAGCGGAAATTTTTAATTGAACGAATGATTGGTTTCAGTAATACTTGGCTTTATAATTCCTCTATTTATGAAATCGAGATCAACGATAAATATCTCGATCACCAAACCGGTAATTTATTAGCCATGCTATACCCCTATTTGACGAATTTAGGGAAATTGGAATTCAAAAAAGTTAGGTCTGATTATTTTTATTAATTGGGTTCAGGATAATAATTGCCAGACAAGTCAAGAAGGGTTTTACCTTATTGCCTTTCTCGCCTTAATCTCCATAAAATTATCCTCTCGATTTTGGTCTGGCCGCGTACCCCAAGGGTCAAGAGCAATGATCTTAGGGATTTTGTCCAACCTGACCTTTAGTTGCCCTTTTCCTGACTTTATTCGCACTTTTTGTGAGAGGATGATTTCTTGTTCATTTTGGATGTTTTTTGGATGTGTTAAAAATGTGGCTAATTCCATCTCCTCATCCATGTATATTTCCAATTCTGAACCATCAGCCTGTCGTTCCATTTTATTCGCTTCATAATCAATTGTGACCTGTGTAAACCCATTTTCCGCTTTTTCAATATTTGTATTTATAATCCGAATGTCATATGTGATAATTTTCTGAAACCAGTCTACAAGAAGTTCTTGCCCCTCAGGTGATGTTTTCTCCATCATTTTCTCAAGTAAAAGCTGGGAATCAACCACCGGCTTGGCTTGGCTGCGCGAAGTGTCCACCAGCTCTCGAATGATGCTATTAAGTTCTTTTTCTCCCAAAAGATCTCTAGCAGCAAGAAATGCTGACAAACTTTTTCCATAGGCCAAATAGCTTTGATTTTCTTGTTCGGAAAGGCTGTTTTCTGGCTTTGTGGAAATGGCTCTCCCTGTAAAATAGGTTCTGTTGGCTTGGTCACTAAGGTACCAAGTGGTCGATTTTCCAATCATTTTTTCCAAAAGCAATACTTCCGCATACTTAGCCAATCCTTCCACAAATAATGTGGCTCCCGGTACATTTCGTGGAGCCAATAGGTGTCCAAACCACTGGTGTGCGACTTCATGAACCGCTCGCTTGGTCTGAAGGTCAAATTGAGGAGAACCCTCTTTGACAAGGAAATATTTGTCTTCCGTCATGCTGATCACGCCGGGATGGGCATAGCCACCAATTCCCCAAAACCCTGGGATTTCTACTAGTTTCAAGTGATTGAAAGGATATTCGCCAAAGTTTTCAGTGCAATAGATTAAGGCTTCCTTCATAATCTGAAGGGTTTTTGAATTGAATCTGCTATGAGTTTCAAGGCTGTAGACTTCGAGTTGACTGCTTCCATTATCCAGGCTATCCTTTTGGTAATGGCCTGAAAAAAATGCAAGAGAAGGGAGTATAGGCTCGGTGGATTTGAAATGGTAAATGCTTCGATTTTCCTTCACTCTTCTTTCAATCAGTTTTCCAGACGTCAAGGCAGTCTGATCTTTTTCTGTTTTCACAATAGCCTCAAAAGTCACTTTAAACAGGTTTTTTTCAGTACTTCCGCTATGCGTGTCTATCCGATTGGCTAAGGGTTTTGGAGGAAGATTTCGCTTTTTCCGTTCTGCATAATCTTTGATTTCCATGGATTCAGAATAGCCAAAGAATGGAGCGAAATCCCTGAAATTGAGGTAGGATCCGTTCGGTACGAGGGCTTTTTGAGAACCAAGAATGTTTTTTTGTGGCTTGACGGTAAATGAAAAGCCTAGACTATCGCCGGGAAAAATTGGCTCTTTAAAGCGAATGTGGTACAGCTTTAATTCTTCGACATAGCCATAGTCTTCTGTTTTTTCTAGAATTAAATCATGCAAACTTTCTTTTTCCTGAATCAATAATTCCTGAACGGCTTGTGTGCTGGGGTTAACTAGTTTTCCACGCACGATTGCCTCGTAAGCTCCCTGAGAAGGCTTCATATCTATTTCAAAATGTAAATCTGCATAGGCCAAAACAGGTGCATCAATATATTTTTTGAATTCTTTCTCATACCATGCCCGTTGATCCAATAGCTTGGTCATTGAAGGAAAGCTTTCTTCGCGTTCTGTTTTCAAATACATGCCTGTCCAAAATCCCAGAAAAAGGGTAGAAAAAAGAAGTGCCAGTCGAGTGCTTGTATTCCTCAGTATTTTTAGACCTCGAAGAGAAATTGTTTGGTCCCATACCGAATAAAGCCAAGCCCCAAGTGCCAGGGTAAATACTCCCCAAATCAGGCTTAAATGCAAGAAAGGCCTCACTTGAATGGCAAATCCAGCTAGTTCGCTGTAAGTTAAGAATGGGATATTTCCAAATTGAAATAGCGGATGTGACAAACCCACAGTAGAACTCAAGGGACCTGCAAAAAGTCCGAAACTGATAGCAGAGAGGCCTATACCCAAGTATTTATGTGGTATGAACCGCTGAATCAGTAAAAACAGTGTACTGAAATAAACCAAATTCAAGCCGGGGCTGAGGAAAAGTGAGAATAGGGCCCACGAATGGCTGCTTAATGGTTGTTGTGCCAGTTGGAAAATCAAGCCAATAAAAACGGTCAAGCTAATCATGGTTAGCATTAGGATTAACAAGGTAGTCCAGCTAGCTAAAAACAGCAGTCCTTTTGGGGCAGGAGTAGCATGGATTAAGTCGCTCATCCGGCTATCTTTTTCCCTCCATGTGAGGGATGCGCTGTAAAACAATAAGAGGAAAATCCCGAAGATCAACAGCGGTTGCTGCACTCTGTCTAAGAGAATTTGGGTGGCAGGATAAAAGCTTTCTTCGTAAGAGCCTCCTGAGAAGAGTTTAAAGTAGATCTCAGTTGCTGCGATGATTAGCCAGGCAGCTAAGATGGTCCAGAACGGAATACTCTTGAAGACAAATTGAAGAGAGGACCGGAGGTGAGATGCAAAGACTGCTCGGTATTGACCTGTTTTTGGAATCAGTTTTTCTACTTGAGCTGGCTCTAACGCTTTAGTAATCTCTTCCTTTTTGACTTTTTGTTTCCCCTTCCACTTTCTAAATGAAAAGCGTTGGTAGGCCATGGTTAAGAGACTGATTGAAATTAGAAACCAAATCAGCCTATTCCAGGCAAAAAAGCCTGACAGTTGGACGCCTAAATGGTTTTTTTCAAAACTGGTCCAGAGGTTTGTCTGATGAAAAAATGCGGAAAGTCCGAATGGATCCAGGACCGCTGCCCAAATCAAATTATCGCTCGCTACAGGTGTTGCATTTGCCATCAGGGGTGAGTTGAGAAAAATGGAGCAGATAAAGTACGCGGCATAGATAGCCACAGCCATTGCATAGGTTGCAAGCGGGTTTTTGGTCAAAATTCCAACTGTAAAAAGCAAAGCAGCAAGTGTGGTGACCGTGGGGATGAGAAGCTTAAAGGCTACTGAAAGACTGCTGCCGAATTGAAATTCTAGGATTCTGCTTGGATCAAGATCTGAGAATGCGACCCCAAAATGAAATCCAATAAGGGCTGGAAGAATGACCATCAAGGAAGTGAGCCAGGCGCCAAAAAAGCGGGTTATAAAAAAGCTTGTTTTGGAAATTGGTGTCACAAATACCAATTCTTCCATTTGGGATTGAGTATCCCGTTGAGTAGCCTTCACCACAAAAAACATCATGGAAAAAACCGCTCCTAGGCTAAGCAATCCCATCTTGAAAAAGAGTTGATATTCAGAGTTAAACACTGTTTCAGAGGCGGGAGTACCCTGGCCTCCCATCAGAAAGGCAAAACCAAAATAGGCTAGCGCAAAGACTGGAGCTGTCCAAGTTTTGAGTTGAATCAGCAATTCGAATCGGATTAATTGAATAAACTGGTTCATGCTTTTGGGTTTTGGTTTTTTAAAGTGCTGAAATAGTAATCTTCCAGGCTTGGACTTACCGGCTCAAAATCGAGACCTGGGCAATTTTCAGCTTGAACATGAATCTTGGTTTTCCCTGCGATCAATTTGGAGGAAATCACATCGAGTTCAGATTGATGTCGGGGTAAGTCGGGCTTTTCAATTTTCTTGGCCCATATTTTTCCGGTAAGGCTCTTGGTACAGGCTTGAGGATTTCCTTTGGATAGGATTTTGCCCTGATTCAGGATAGCCATCTGCGTACAAAGCTCCTGTACATCATCAACCAGGTGGGTAGAAAGGATCACAATGACCTGCTCTCCGATTTCTGCCAGAAGATTTAGAAAGCGGTTGCGCTCTTCAGGGTCCAATCCGGCTGTTGGCTCATCGACGATGATTATTTTGGGATTGCCAAGGAGTGCTTGGGCAATGCCAAATCGCTGACGCATTCCACCTGAAAAAGAGGAGACGGCTTTTTTTCGATGTTGGAAAAGATTGGTTTGATGCAGGAGTTGTTCAATTTGTTTGCCTCTTTCCGACGGGCTTCCAATTCCTTTGAGTACTGCCATGTGTTGCATCAGTTCCCAGGCCGATATCCCGGGATATACGCCAAATTCTTGGGGTAAATAGCCTAAGACGGATCGGATTTTCTGGGGATTTTGTGAAACTTCCAGACCGTTAAAGAGAATCTTTCCGGACTCGGCTGCTTGAAGCATGGCGATTGTTCTCATCAAACTTGATTTTCCTGCTCCATTTGGTCCCAAGAGACCAAACATTCCATTTTCTATGGTGATGGAAATGTCATTCAATGCTTTTACACCATTAGGGTAGGTTTTGCTGAGTTTTCGTATTTCAAGTTGGTTCATGGTTGGCATTTTTTTGCTTCACCAAAACTTGGGATTCAAAATGATCTGATCTAATTAAAATGTCTAACAGGCCAGAATTGAGAATGAACAAGCCACAATATCGAATTCTTTCAGTTGAGACTATTTTAAAGGGTTCATCATGAAAAAGGCACTGTTGGTCATCTTTATTTTCTAAAAATCATGGCTTGGCTATCTTAGAAGGATGTTTCCAAAAATTTCTTTCTTTAAGGCCCTAGGATGGGGATTAGGTGTGACGATACTCGTGACATTTTTGCTCCAGCGTATGGGATTTATTCGCATTGATTTTGACGAATACCTTGAAAACATCCTGATACTAGGATCCTGGTGGATGTTGTGCAGTTTGGTGTTTTATTACATTCGAAGGATCCGACTTAGAAAGAAGAGTTTACTCAGGATTCTTTACTTGGTACTTTTCCTGACAGGCATTTTACTTTTGGATCAATGGATGGACATTCCTGATAATCCTGTTTCCATATTCTTACTCATTCTATTTTGGATGGGGATTGCACAATTTGTGGCTCCCGTGTTTTTCAAAAAATTCCAAAAAACCATTTTCTTGGTATATGGCTTGGTTTGGATTGCTTTTACGCTGCTTCGGTGGAATGAAGCCTATTTGAGGGAACATCATCAACTGGCTATCCTTATGTTGTTGATTCCTATTCCTTTTTTTCTAATAATTTGGGTTTTTGAGCAGTGGAAAAGGATCAAAGATCTGGAGAGTCAGAAAAACCAAGCGGAGCTGACCATGCTTAAAAATCAGATCAATCCGCATTTTCTTTTCAATACTTTGAATAACCTCTATGGACTCTGTGTGGAAAAGTCCGATACGGCACCAGAAGTGGTACTAAAGCTTTCGGATATGATGCGCTACACAATTTATGAAGGGAAAAAGCAAGAGGTATTATTGAGTAAAGAGGTAGATTATATCAAGAATTTTTTAGGGTTGCAGCAGCTTCGTCACAGGGATGAACCCCAGGTTGATTTTGAAGTAAAAATAGAACAGGATAGTATGATTTCTCCCTTGCTATTTATAGTTCCTGTTGAAAATGCTTTTAAGCATGGGGTAGAAAAAATGACTGAGGGAGCATTTGTCAGGATTAGCTTGGTTTCGGAGCCAGAAAAATTGAAATTTCAAATAGAGAATAATTTCGATCCCGAATCGCAGGATGCGAAACCTGGAATTGGCTTGGAAAACCTAAAAAGAAGATTGGAGTTGGCCTATCCAAACTCACATTTTTTGCAAATCACCAAAAATAAGGATGTCCATCAAGTGATCTTGGAAGTTTTATGGAGCTAATCAATTACGTGATATTGGATGACGAACCGATTGCGCATCGAATCATTGAGGGTTATTGCGAGAATTTTTCTTTCTTGAATAAGGTTGGGAATTTCTACAATGGATTTGAAGCACTGGAATTTTTTAGAAAGGGAAAGGCTGATTTGATCTTTTTGGATATCAATATGCCCAAGTTGACTGGGTTTGAAATGCTTAAATCCATATCTGATCCTCCAAAGGTTATTGTTACCTCGGCCCATCAAGAATTTGCCGTAGAAGGGTATGAGTTGGATATCACGGATTATTTATTGAAACCCTTTGGCTTAGACCGATTTATAAAGGCAATCAATAAATTGAGAGTCGGCGAAAGAAAGACAAATGAGCATTCTGATGTCGAATACCCAGGTAGAATCTTTCTCAAATCAGATAAAAAGTATGTTCAACTGGAATTGAACGATATTTTTTATGTACAGGCTTTGGGGAATTACACCAAGGTTTTTCATTCCCAAGGCATGCTAATTTGTCCGGATAAGATTTCAGATTTGGAGGCGAAGCTGCCTTCTCCCGGATTTATTCGGGTTCATAAATCCTACCTGATCAATCGTGATCGAATTGAGTTTGTGGAAGGGAACCAAATCAAGGTAGCGGAAGTGATGATTCCAATTGGCCAGACATACAAAACCAGGCTCCAAGGGTTTTTGAATTGAGCCAGATTTTAGGGGAGCATATTTTTGTTGAAATATCCATTCTTATCGAAATCCCTGATATTCATCGATACAATAGCGAGTTCTGGAAAAAGCTCGTTGAGTTTTGTTACCACATTTTTTGAAAGGGCATTTTTCTGCTCTGCTGTTCGTCCTTCCATAATATTTCCGAAGACATGGATAATCTCGGATGGTGAAAATGTTCCAAATGAATAGGTAAAGGGTCTTATTCTGACTTTTATATCTTCTGGCTGAAATAAGTCTGATGAGCTTGCTGCTTCATAAACCGTTTTCATGATTTTTTCAGGGGGCTGCTTTTCTAAAAGCACTTCTGAACAGTCAATGATAAAGTGGGGCATATTTCTATTGAATTTGAATTATTAAATGCTCGGAGCAAGCTGAATAATTTTTGATTGTTTTTTTAAAAGGGTATCCACAGGTAATCTGGAGATACCCTTTCTTTTTTATTTTGCGTGTTTTACTTTCTCACAATGGTAGTGGTAGGGGCATATATCCCGAATGTCAATACGTGAATCAATCCATCCACGAAAGTGTGCTTTGTGGTTACTTCATAATCCTTTGCACCTCGAGCCATTTTTTCTGGATCGGATATTTTCAAGGGAGCCAATCCCTCAATCAGGTAATGGTTTTTCTCTTTGTATTCTATGCCAGTTTGTGAACCTTCCCCTACGGTAACGGTATAGGAGTGGCATGAACTTAATAGAAGAGTTGTGGCTAGAACCACTGCGAAAGTTGAAACGATTTTTCTCATTTTGCTTGTGTTTAAATATGTAATAGTTGGTTTAGTTTTTATTCAATCCTTTAATTATCAGGTAAATGCAAAGGGATAATTCTGTGATCACCGCAGTAGCTAAGACTAGGTTTTCACTTTGTGATGCGTATTGCGGCAAAAGGATGTTGGTGAAGGAATCAATCAGATAAGCAAAGCCGGCGATGAATACCATGACTCCAAGAATTCTTGAAAACCAGCCGGATTTGTACATCATATAGCCCAAAACCAAACAGCTCATCCCAAAAGGAATCCCACTAAGTAAATAGCCCATCCGATGGGATTCAATCAGATAGCCAATTTGTTGCGCTACCCTATTTGGGTCAGTTGGATCAGGGAAAAATTGGAATAGAACAGGGATTTGTAAAAGATGAATCAGGTTGATTCCTATTATGGCTGCCTGCACCAGTCTTAGAAATGCAGCTAAATAGGATAGTCTTGGAAAGTTCTTCTGAAATAAGATGAAGAAAAACCAGGCTAAACCGATATCAGCCAAAACCATGACCATGTCCAAGGAAACTCCAACCCTAAGTAGGCTTTGGCTTCCTTTGATGTTTTCCATCGTCTGCAGGATATCTTCTGGCAGGAATAAAACTCCCCGAACTCCCAACTCGCTGAAAAGTCCGCAAACAATCACAACTAAATAAAGTACGCCTGAGAGCCCCAAGAATAGATTTCTGTCGCTTTGATCTATGAGATTTTTCATTTCATCCTAATTTTTCCACAAACCTAAGGCGGAAAAAAAGGCTGGAAATTGACTTAGGTTAAGAATGTTTGGAGGGTTGAAAAATTTATAAATCAATTCTTAACCCAGATCAATTTTTAGGATCATGGAGCTTGGTAATTTTGGGCATCAGAGTATAAAAGTTTGAAAATCATTAGTATAGATGAAAAGGACATTAGATCTACAACGTCAAGAATATTCACAACGAGTGTTTTTAGCCACACCACTAGCAGGGATCCTTGCCTGGACGCTAGTTGGTGTTACCTCCTTTTTTGTTTCGGAGCTTTGGAGAGTTTGGATCCTATTCATAGGGACAGGCTCTATCGTTTATTTAGGAATTATGATTTCGAAGTTTACGGGGGAGAATTTTCTGGATAAAACCAGGCCTAAAAATGAATTTGACCGACTCTTTCTGTTTACAGTGTTCCAATCACTTTTATCTTATGGGATTGCCATTCCCTATTTTCTGGAGGACTCCAATTCATTGCCTGTTTCCATCGGGATTTTAACAGGATCTATGTGGATTCCTTTTTCTTGGATCATTGGACATTGGGTAGGTCTTTTTCACGCGTTTTTTAGGACTGCTGGGATTCTGGTTTTGTGATATGCATTTCCTGATCATCGTTTCTCGATCATTCCTGCTTGGATTGTATTCATTTATTTTATGTCGATTTTAATCCTTCAAAAAAGAAGAGCAAATTTGATTCGATCCAATAAAGACTAAAACCTATGAAACAGCTAGCTTTCATTTTCACCTTTTATATAAGTACCATCGGGGTTTCCCTAGCACAATTAAGTCCCGAAAAGGAAACTCTTCTAGATTCCATATTTCAAGAATGGAATCAGCCAGGCATGCCGGGAGGATCGATTGGGGTAATGCAAGATGGTAGAATTATCTACTCCAAAGCATTCGGCTTGGCAAGTTTGGATTTTGGAGTTCCTAACATGCCAAACACCTTATTTAATATCGCTTCGGTTTCCAAACAATTCACAGCTATGGCCATAGTCAGAATGGCTGAAAAGGGGCTTCTTTCTCTGGATGATGATGTTCGGAAATATCTTCCCGAAATACCTGATTTTGGACAGACTATCACATTTAAACATTTGATTCACCATACGAGTGGGTTGCGAAGCGTTCACTATATGCTGGGTTTGGCAGGATGGAGAGGAGATGATGTTCGGACTAATGAGGATGTGTTTCGGTTTGTGACTATGCAAAAGGACCTAAATTATCCGGTCGGGGAGCGATACGGCTATTGCAATACGGGCTATGTGCTGATGGCTTTGGTGGTGGAGCGGCTTTCCGGGAAGTCATTTGCAGAATGGATGAAAAGCGAGGTTTTTGAACCTCTTAGTTTGGAGCACACCTATGTGGAGGATAATTACACACGGGTAGTTCCAAATAATGCATCCTCCTATTATCATAGTGAAGGAGTAGTGTTTGAACGAGCTCTGGACTATTGGAACTATACCGGAGCAGGAAATATCCATTCCACAACTGAAGATTTGCTCCTTTGGGCCAAAAATCTGTATAGCCCCAAACCTGGCTGGGAAAATGCTTTCGAGAAAATGAAAGATGTTGGAATTTATTCCAACGGGCAGCCCAGCAATTATGCCTTCGGTCTATACGTGGATGAATATGGGAGCCAAAAGAGAATCCATCATTCCGGATCGATTGGAGGTTTTCGGGCTCAGATTGCCACTTTTCCAGACTTGAATCTGAGCATTTCGATCCTTTCCAACTTCAGCTCTTCCAATTTGGGACAAAAACTCAATGGGGTTTCCGAAATTATTTTGGATAACGATGGCACCTCCAATAGCCAATCAGAATTGCCGCAGCAAGTGATGCAAGATGTAGATCCAAATCTAGCGATACTAATTAAAGGGAGTTATTGGGATACCTATGAAAAGAGGGTATTTCAAATTGAAAAAAAGGGGCAAAAACTCTTTGTTGTTGCCGAATCCTCTGAACGTTTACTTCAGCATCTGGGGGATGGAGAATTCAGTATAAAAGATGCAGATGGACGTAAATTGAAGTTTGATATTCAAAATGAAGAAGTAAGCAGTGCAAAGTCGATTTCAAAGGAAGGCATAGAAAACGTCTGGATTCCTCTTGGTGAAAATTCCTTCTCAGCATCTGAACTGAAGGATTTTGAAGGCGAATATTACAGCGGGGAACTTCAAACTTCATATTGGTTTAAAATTGAAGGAGATCATTTAGTTGCCTATCATCCACGACATGGTGAAATTCCTTTAGAGAGATTGACCTCAAATGCTTTTAAAGGAAGATGGCCGGCACTTATTGTGGAATTTGTTCTTAATCCAGACGGAAAATCAGCAGAAGTAATGCTGTCGAATGACCGGGTTAAAAATTTGAAGCTTTCCCGTCCGAGCTAATTTTCTTACAACAACTTAAACAAAACTTTAAATGAAATTATTCATTCTGGGAATTCTATTGCCTTTTCTTAATGGAACAGCCCCTTATCAAGATACTGATACACTGCTAATTAATCACGTGAATGTGATCAGTATGACCTCCAATGAAGTATTGGAAGACCAAGAAGTATGGATTGTAAATCAGAAAATTCAACGTATTCAAGCTGCATCGAATAGTCTGAAATCAGGCTTTTACCGAGTTGTGGATGCTTCGGGAAAGTATTTGGTTCCAGGATTTCATGAAATGCATTTTCATTGGAGAAATCAACAGGGAGGTATCGAGCGCGATCTGAACCTTTTGCTGGCCAATGGGGTGACCACAGTCCGGAATATGGCAGAATATGACTGGCAAGATCAGGTGGCTATCCGAGAAAAAATTAATTCGGGTGAAATTCTGGGTCCCAGATATTTCACCACAGGACCTTACTTGAATTCCTCCATGCTGCAAAGTGAGGAGGAGGCGAGAGAAAAGGTTCAACTCCATATCGAAAAGGGATATGATTTCCTGAAAATCGCAGACAATCTCCCAGAAAATAGCTACCTGATTCTGTTAGAGGAAGCCGAAAAAGTGGGGCTTCCAGTCATCGGGCATGCGCAACGGGCATTGGAAATAGACTACTCTCTGAGAATGAAGTCCATCGAGCATGTGGAGGAATTTGTCTATCTCTTTGAAGAAACTCAACGAAATGATGAGAATTTTATGGACTCCATTGTGGAGGAAATTAAAATCAGCGGGATTACTATAGTGCCTACATTAAAGGTGTTCGAACGGATTGTCTATTATCTCAATGATTCTGAATTCAAGAAATTAGAACAAGTGGAATGTTCAGAATATATGCTTCCCGGCGATAGAAATTATTGGCTTTCTGACGAGAACCCTTATAGAAAAGACCTTAAAGGGAAAGTGCTTTTTGGTAAAGATGCGGAGGTATTATTGGCCGAATGGTTGGTATGGATGAAGGACTTTACACTCAAATTGGCTGAGGCAGGTGTGCCTTTTATGATTGGTTCAGATACCTTTGGTCTAGTTGTTCCAGGCTTTTCCCTTCATGAGGAAATGGAGCTTTTACAGGATGCCGGGATGGATGCTTTCGAAATATTGAAGGCTGCAACCATTACTCCAGCTCGGTATTTGGGTACACAGGCGGTGGAGGGAACAGTTTCTGTTGGGAAAAATGCCAACCTCGTCCTTTTGCACTCCAATCCCTTAGAAGATATCCGAGCTACCAAGGATATTTCTGCTGTTATACTCAATGGGAAATTGATGGATCGCAATTCCTTGGACTCTTTGCTAAAGGAAGTTTTGGAAATTAATGCTTCCTTTATTCCATCACCCAATTCAAACAAAGATTAAATTGATAATGAAAATCTATTTGAAAGAAATTATCTCTATTGTCTTTTCTGTTAATAATCAGAAACTGGCTGGTTAAAATGTTTGATTATGAGATATATAATTGAAAAGTGCGAGCCTTCTGTTTTTCCACAATTAGTGGAGATTTGGGAGGATTCAGTGAGAAAGACCCATGATTTTCTTTCATAAGACGATATTGCTTACTTCAAAACCTTGATCTTAGACACCCATTTATATGCAGTGGATTTACGGGTAGTACGTGTTTCCAAAGGTCAAATCTTAGGTTTTTAGGAGTTGATGGGAGGAATTTGGAGATGTTGTTTTTACATTCTAATGCTTTTGGAAAAGGACTGGGTAGACTTTGCCTTGACTATTCAATCAATAAAATGGGAGTGGAAAAGGTAGATGTTAATGAACAGAATGAGCGGGCTTTGGGATTTTACTTGCATTGTGGGTTTCAAATAGTCGGGAGATCCGAATTGGATCCGCAGGGAAAACCTTTCCCCATTTTTCATCTGGCATTGAAGTCCTGATTCAAATCTTTTTTTCAAGAATTCCACTTCTTAACCCAAGTCAATTTTTAGAACAGAGGTGGGTTTTACTTTTGAAGTGTAAATCAAAACTCTTTGAAAATGAAAGCATTTACCTTTAAAAAGTATGGTTCTTCGGATGTGTTAAATCCTGAAACCCTAGAGAAGCCAATTCCAAAAGCCAACCAGATTTTGGTGAAAATTTACGCAACTTCCGTGACTGCGGGAGACTGGAGAGTCCGCAGTGCAACCCCTTTTCCTATTCGATTTCATTCCGGGTTACTAAAGCCAAAGAATACTTTGCTTGGCCATGAGTTTGCCGGAGTAGTTGAAATGGTCGGAGAGGAAGTGGGAGAATTTCAGGTCGGGAACCGGGTTTTTGGAAGCATGGGGATGAAGTCAGGGACTTATGCTGAATACATAGCAGTCGATGTTGAGTCGCCCATAGCAAAAATTCCAGAAGGATTGAGCTTTGAGGAAGCTGCGGTGGTTCCGGTAGGCTTTCTTTCGGCATATTATTTTCTTCAAAAAGTAAATCTGAAGCCGGGAATGAAGGTTTTGATCCATGGAGTATCCGGATCGGTTGGGTCAGCGATGCTCCAACTGGCTAAAGCAAAGAATGCCTATGTAGTAGGGGTCTGTAGTTCTAAAAATGCGAGTTGGGTGAAAGATTGGGGAGCTGACGAGGTAATTAGCTATGATAATGAAGACTTTACTATACTTCCCAAAAAATTCGATCTGATTGTTAACGCGGTTGGAAAGACTTCTTTTCGGGAGATTAAACATTTACTCAAGCCTGAAGGGAAATACATGTCTAATGATGCTGTCTTGTCCGATTATTTGGATTTGCTGACTCAGACCTTAGGTGGTAAAAAAGAGCAAGTCATCGTCGGGATTGCTGAGCAAAAAAAGACTGATTTGAGAGTAATTCAATCTTTGCTAGCGGAAAGAAAAATCAGGCCTTACTTGGATAGAGTTTATTCATTCGACGAAATTTCTGCTGCCCATACCTATGTGGAAAAAGGAAGAAAAGCAGGGAATGTGGCTATTCAGATTGCATAGATCAAGATTTGGTAGCCAACCGTTTTCGAATCCTGCTTAGAGATTCTGGTTTTACTCCAAGGTAAGAGGCCAGAATATACTGGGGAACCCGGTTGAGTAGTTCCGGTTGATTTTCCTGCAATTCCAAGTAGCGTTTCTCCGGTGACTTAATCATGTAATCGGCCAGCATTTGTTGGTTTTTCCCAAACTCCTGCTCAATTGAAACCCTGCATACTGATTCAAATACCGGTACCCGTTTAATCAGTTCCTGTTCATTATCATAGCTTAAAATGGTCAGGGTAGTATCTTCCACGCATTCAAAATAATGCTTAGCCGGGGTTTTGTTCAAGTAGCTTGAAAGGGAAGCAATGGGCTGACCTTCTTCAAAAAAGTGAATAGTTCTTTCCTCTCCATCGATTAAGTAATACAAACGAACAAGACCTTTCAGGTTGAAATAGGATTCCTTGGAAACCTGACCCTCAGCTAAAAGAATTGTACCCTTTTTGAAGGTTTTGATCGGGATCAATTCGTCGATGATTTGAGCTTCTTCCTCTGTGAGAGGGATTTCAAATAGGGATGAACTTTGTGTGACCATGGCTTAAAATAGGAATTTTCAAAAAAAATGAGTGTGTATATCTTGGAATAAATACGAATGGGGTATGCTTTGAACCTTTTTCCAACACAATAAAAACAAAAATGCTTGAAATGAAAACTGCTATTGCGTATTTACTGTATTTGGGGTTTTTGGGAGTTCAAAATGATTTAAATACTAACTCTGATGAAAAATCTAAACAGAAAGAATTGATCAATCAATATTATCAACTCAATCTTAAAATTTTCAGTAAAGGATCTGATATGAAAGATGTTGAAGCATTATTTCAACTGTTCACAGAAGACTTTACTTATGTCCATAGGGAATATGGTGGAGTTTATACCCGAGAAGAGTTGTACACTGGATATTGCCGAAACCTGGAATTAGGAGAATACGACGGAAGCATTTATGATATCCGTGTATTTTCGCTCATTTCTGGAAAAGATGCACTAGCTGTAAGCAAGAGATTCTTATCCAAAACCAATCCAAACCCTCAAAAGGAAGATGGAGAAATGGCTGTATTTGAATTTAGGAATGGAATGATTTACAGGATCACGGAATATTGGTAATCACTGGTTTACCAGTCCATTTTCTTTTTCATTCGGCTGAAAAACTCTGGTGTCACTCCCAAATAGGATGCGATGAGTTTCTGGGGAATTCGAGTTTCGTATTTCTTGAATTTTTCATGAAAAGCACGATAGCGATCTTCCCCGGACTGACTATTGGTTTCTAAAATCCGCTCTTGAAAAGATACAAAAGCCCGCTGGGTAACAATTCGAAAAAAACGCTCCAATTGGGGGATTATAGAATACAATTCTTCCAATACCTCATAAGAAAGTTCGAGAACGGTGCTTTCCTCCAAGGCCTGAACATTAAAAATGGCTTCCCCTTGGGTAATAAAGCTTTTCAGATCACTGATCCACCAACCTTCAAAGGCGAATTGGATGATATGGTCTTTTCCCTTGTCATCAGTAAAGTAGGCCATAACCGATCCTTCTAGAACGAAATTGGTCACATTGCTTTTCCCCCCTGCAAATACCAAAAACTGCCCCTTTTTGTATTTGCGGGTACTGAGTTTGGAAAGAATTAGGGACTTCTCATAGTCAGATAGTACAATGTGTTTTTCCAAGCTTTGCCAAAGTAGTTCAGGAATCATCTTGATCTAGGTTAAGTGAAAGACTTAATCCAGGTCATTCGACAAGGATTGTAATTGCAGGACCTTTGAAATGTTATTATAAACCAAAAAAAACTAATATCATGAAAAAATGGATGTTCTTTTCCTATTTCTTAACCTTTCAGGCAGGTTTTGGTCTTTCACAGGTCATGTTATCTGAAGAAGTTGGAATAAGCCCTTGGGGCCCCGATGATGAAATAGGTACGCTCAATTTGATGAGCGATCAGAGTAGATTAGAGGTGTTGAGCCGGATTGGGTCTGGTAAAATCTATGACTTGGGTGTGGAGTATTTTGTTGGAATGCCCAGCTTTCATGCTTTGGGAGATCCAGCCTATAAAATTTGGATGACCCATACTCCCAAAGGTACGCTCATTGACAATCCCAATGGAATGGGAGATGCGATGAATGCCAAAGTCAGCTATACCGGCGATGCCATTTCCATGTATACCCACATGGGAACCCATATCGATGCATTGAATCACTTTGGCTTAAATAATAAAATCTGGAATGGCTTTTCAGTTGATGAATACTTGGGGGATAAAGGATGGAAAAAAACAGGAGCCGAAACCATTCCTCCCATAATCGGAAGAGGTGTTTTAATAGACGTCCTAGCTCTGAAAGAGGTAGAACAGCTGCCTGAAAATTATCGAATCAACTCTTCTGATTTGAAATCAGCGCTCGAAAAGCAAGGAACGAAACTGGAGAAGGGAGACATTGTCCTCATCCGAACCGGGCAAGCTAGGCATTACGAACATGCTGACCAGTATCTTGATAACTACCCCGGGATCAACCTAGACGCAGTCAAATGGCTGGTGGAGGATCAAGAGATCATGCTTTTGGGTGCAGATAATTTAAGTTTCGAAGCTTTCCCGCCTGAGCGTGAGGATAATTGGGTACCCGTCCATACCTATCTGCTGGCAGAAAAAGGTGTCATGTTTATCGAGCAAATGAACCTGGAGAGTTTAGCCCAAGATAAGGTTTATGAATTTGCCTTTATAGGCAGCTCGTTAAAGTTGAGAGGAGCATCTGCAGCACCGATGCGTCCCATAGCTATACCTATCCAATGATTGATCTGAAAATGGAAAATCTTCATTTGATGGTAACGGCCTTTGGAGTTGGAATCCTTATTGTCCTGCAAGGCAGTCTAAATGCACAGTTAGGGGTAAGGTTAGACAATGCATTAGTAGCATCTTCTATTAGTCTCCTTGTCAGTGCTTCACTCGGTGTTTTAGTAGTTCTTCTTGTTCAAGAGAATATGGCTGTATTGGAAAAAATCCAGACCATTCCATTGTACTTATTGTTCTTGGGGGGAGTTCTGAGCTTTCTTGCAATTGCTTCTTTTTACTATGTGATTCCAAAAATCGGGATTTCTACTACGGTCGCATTTGGTTTAAGCGGTCAATTGATTTTTGCAGGATTGGCTAGCCACTTTGGGTGGTTTGGATTACCTGTTGAGCCCATCACTTTTAAAAGAATGATGGGAATCTCCCTGATGATTCTTTCAGTATTACTAATTAAATCCTAGTGGTAAAATGAATGTGTTGAAATATCAAAATCTATTCAACCTTACTGAATTATGGAAAATAGGAGGGCTTTTATCCGGTAAATTCATTTCAGAGAATGGGGTTTTTGCCAGTTTCGGAACTGAGGGAGATTGGCCAAATAAGGTATGGATAAAAGGCTCTTTAAATTCCCAAAAGCTGTTGACTGTCCCATCGCTATTAAAGAGAAAACCCTTTAGTCTGGCAATTTGGGAGGATGAAAACAAAGATGATTTACTAGGTGAATTTGGCTTCCATCCTTCCTCTGAATTGGTGGGGATGTCCTGTGATTTAGCTTCTTTTTCTTTCCGATCCGATTCGCCGATCAAACTGCAATTGGCAAAAACTCCTGAACAAACATCGATTTGGTCTTGGGGGTTCTTTGAAGCCTTCGGGTATGAAATACCACCTATTACAGTGTTAGCCCTCGGGGAAAAAGTAAGTTTTTTCACTGCCTCATTTGAAGGTAGTCCTATTGGAACCAGCATGATCTTTAAAGATTCCAGGAGTATATCTGGGATTTATTCGATTGGAGTGATTCCCTCTTTTAGGGGAAAAGGTCTGGCAAATCACTTATTCGAGGCAACGCTAGCTCAGCTGAAGAAAGATGGTGCCAGCAGAGCTGTCCTCCAAGCCTCTACCATGGGGATGGGATTGTATTTGAAATACGGATTTCAGTCGGATTTTAAAATCAGATTTTATAAAAACTAAAAAAGAAAAAAATATGAACTTGATAAACACCTTAAACTGGCGCTATGCCACGAAAAAATTTGACCCAACCAAAAAAATTGATCCAACTCATTTGGAACTGCTAAAAGAGGCTGTTCGACTTTCGGTCTCCTCCTATGGGCTTCAACTCTATAAGGTTTTGATTATTGAAGATCCAAAAGTGAAGGAATCGCTTCGGGAAGCATCTTGGGACCAATCACAAATAACGGATGCATCTCATTTATTCGTTTTTTGTAGTTATAACCGGAATTTCAATGAAGGGGTAGATTCCTATATCAACCTTTTGCAGGAGGGAGTAGATGAATCCAAGAAACCCGGCATTCAAGCTTATGGACAAAGTATTAAGGAAAATATTGACTCGATGGAAGAGTCAGAGAAACAGGCTTGGTCGGAAAAACAAGTCTATTTGGCTATGAATAATCTGTTGATTGCAGCTGGAGAACTTAAACTGGATGCCTGTCCTATGGAAGGATTTGAGCCGGATAAATACGACGAAATTTTGGGTTTAAATGAGCAGGGATTTCATGCTGTCTTAGTCGCTCCGGTAGGTTTTCGAGCCGCAGACGATTTGGCACAGTTTCGAAAGAAAGTTCGGAGAAGCACCGAAGAGCTGTTTGAACTCATTTGAGGAAAAGGAGGGCATGGAGATTTTAACACTTGTATTGCAAAGTGAAAATTTAAAGGAAACGGTGAAGTTTTATAGAGAAGTACTTGGTTTTGAGCTTCTTTTCAGGAAAAAGAATCAAGTGGCTTTTCAGGTAGGTACCTCAGAACTGGTATTCGAAAAAGAGACTATTGGGGCTACCCCGAAGTATCATTTTGCATTTCTTACCCCCAATCATTCAAGTGAATTGGGATTTCAATGGTTGAAAGAAAGAGGAATTAAAATTCTGAATTCGGGCGATGGTCCTATTGTGGATTTTGAAAACTGGAAAGCAAAGTCAGTCTATTTCGAGGATTCCCATGGGAATATTTTGGAATTCATTTCTCGAGAGGACCTACAAATTGACATGGTTGGAAATTTTTCAACCCAAAGCATTCTAGGGATAAATGAAATCGGGGTGGTTACCGATTCTCCATTGGAAATGGCTGAAATAATTAAAGCCAAGTCAGGTTTGGATTATTTCCCCAAAGGCCCAAAGGGTACTGATATTTTGGCGATGGGTGAGGACACAGGTCTCTTGGTGATTTCTAAGAAGGGCCGGAATTGGTGCCCTACAAAATCACCTTCAAAACCTAGTCGGATAAAAGTTGAAATCAAGGTTGGGAATAAGTCTACCTGGTTCGAATTCAGTAGATAAAGTCAACTAGGTAAAATTTATTATGGAATAATTTAAGCGCACCTTCATTTACTCGGAGTGGAGCAGTGGATGAAGCGCTGTGCTTTGGTTGGATAGATTGCACCAAAAAAACTATCGACGAAGATTAGGGATATGCAATACATTGGAAAAAGGAAGCCAACTAGTAATTGGTAAGTGTTTACCAAAGAAAAGTGTCTCTACCCTTTCAAAATAGCCGAATGGCGAAAGCGGTATACAAATACATCAAAACTGAAAAGAATTAGCAAAAACTTGGAATTTATAAAATCGTAAAACGTTGATTTTTGATTTTAATAAACTAATTGTCATGTTAATATAAATAAATAAAAATGAACTATCCTTTACTAAAACCAAAATACTATCTATCTCTTATTAAGGATTTATTAAACTTCATTAGATGCCCTTATAGTAATCCGTTAAAAGTAAAAACAGTAAAACAAAAAGTATATGACACAATTGGCTTATTCTTTATTAAAATTTGCTTTTCAATTAGTATTGCATCTTTACTCCAATTTATTTACGAGCCGAAAAATCTTACTTCTATCAATATGTCGGAACGATTTGGCCCTTTTGTTTTAGTATTGGTTGCAGGAGTTATTTTGCCACTATATGAGGAAATCACTTTTAGGTTGTCATTGAAATTTAAACCTACTTATCTTGCGGTAACTTCAGGAACTTTTATCTATTACATACTAACAAAAGCTATTTTTAAATCCAGAATTTCCCTTGTCGACGATACTTTTTTGTATAGAATATCAATTGGAATACTATTTATGATAATTACTTATACAATTATTCGAAGAGAAAAAGTCAAAAAGTTAATTGATCGTTTTTGGAAAGAAAATTTCAGATTTATTTACTATTTGTCATGTGTTAGTTTTGCTTGGCTCCATATATTTAATTTTGAATTAAGTATAATTAATGGTTTATTGCTGCCAATAATTACATTGCCTCAGCTGTTTAGTGCAACAATTGCAGGGTATACCAGAATAGCATTTGGTTTTAAGTATCCCTTATTCACACATATGGCGACAAATATTTTATTTACCTTACTATCCTTTATTCCATTGGATTAATAGTTCAATTTGATATGTTTGGAGTTACTAGGTGTACGAAAACTATTCTTAAAGTCAACCTGCTCCAAATTGGGACAGTTTGACAATACTTACTATTCTTTCACTATTAGGGGCATTTCTTTAATCGGCTGATTTTTGATGAAAATTGAATTAGAAAACCAATTGTATCTCCATCAAGTCACTACTTTTAAGAGGGATAAATTACTCTGATATCACCTGATAACAAGTGGCTTGAGGTGCTTTAAAATTATTTTGTCAGTTCATCTTTTTGGTTAAATCCTGAGCTTTTTGAATAGATGAATCAGGCGATCCTATTCCTTGGTTGAGCAGGTGTGGTGAAACGATTTTACCACATTCCCACACTATTCTAAATATCTAAAAAGGAATTTTTAGGTGTGGTAATATGGAAGACTCAATTCGCCTCTGTATTCTTGAAGTCCAATGAATTTTGTCCTAGCAATTTGGGGTATGCTCAGATCGAATTTATAACAGGGTCTAATTTTGGATGTAATCAATTTGTACACACTTAGAGTTCTTTAAGTTACTTATGAGGATTTGGTTGTCGCAATACCTATATTAGTCAGGTATTTTTAAGAAAATAAAAAAAAACAGGCCTCATTTGAAGCCTGCCTTTTGATTTGTGGTAGTCAATTTGTTTTGATTAGAGGGCGATTACATCATCGCAAAGAACATGTCCAAATCTGGAATTAATACGATCCGCGTTCTTCGGTTTCTAGCCATATTTTCTGGAGTGTCATTTTCTACAATCGGCATGTAGCTCGCACGTCCCGCTGCGATCATTTTTTCTGGTGCCACTTGGTATTTTTCCTGTAGCTCTCGCACGATCGAGGTAGCTCTTTTGACTGACAAGTCCCAATTATCTTGGACCACTGCATTGGAAATGGATCTTGGGTCAGTATGGCCTTCGATCATGACTTGCAAGCTTGGTTCCGCATTGATCACCTCAGCCAATTTTTTCAATAATGGATTCGCTTTTTGATTGATTCTGTAGCTGGCTGTGTTGAAAAGCAATTTATCAGAGACTGAGATCATCACGACTGTATTTTCAATACTGATATTGATGTCATCTTCACCCTCACCTTCTGAAGAAATGGACTGCTTGATATTGTGCTCGATCGCCAAATTTACCGAGTCTTCCATGGTTTTGGCCTCAGCGAGTAGTGCCGGGTCTACGTTTTGGAGGGTTTGTTCCAACTTGGCCCGCTGATTTTTTGAAACGGGAACCGATCCATCAAAGCTTAACAGCGAATTGTTGCTTTCTTCCAGCTGGGTGTTGGTGTCCCGGAGGCTGTTGATTCGAGCGTTATATTCGGCCACACGCTGTTCGATTGCCTCCATTTTTTCTTCCAATTCGGTTTTTTCCTTGTTCACTTCGGCTAGTTCGAATTGGGTTTGATACAAGTTGCCCTCCAGTTCGGTGTATTTCTTCTTAGATACACAGGAAAGGGAAAGCGTGACCCCTACTAGGGTTACTAGGACTATTGACTTTTTCATAGTAGTAAAAGTTTTGTTGGTTTGATCTCAATTTTGCAAATCTGCTGCCAAAAGAGGCTTTTCTAAAAATTGATCTTCCTTTTGATTTTTGAGAATCACTTTTATGTCGTTTGATTAAATCAAAATGAATTTTGTCAAAAAAAGGATTGGTTCGAGAAACGAGAGATCTTTCCATGGCATTTCGCTCATGTTGATTTTAAAAAAGAGTTAAAATAATTACTTAGATCAAAGTTAGACCAGTTAAGTTTTAATTTTTTAGAATAGTTTTTCTATAATTATAAATTATATAAGAATCATTAAATTTTGAAGTCAATGAAAATCAAATTTTTACTCCCACTTTTACTTCTCCTTTGGTCTTGTGGAGAAAGTGACCAAGGCAAAGAGGGCCAGGTTTCTGCTCAAATCAACGTAAGCCTGGATACTGTAATGGTGGATGCAGGCGATGAGTTTCTTTTTCTACAGGATAACCTTTTTAATTCACAGCTAACGGCTGATGACCACTATTTGGTCAATTACAATCGTAAAGATGGAATTGCAGAGTGGATTGATTTGGATGAGCTGAAATTGAAAAAGGTTTTGCAATTTGAAATGGATGGACCCAATGCCATTCCTCCTTATACTTCTGGGTTTTTGATAGAGGAGGACGAGAATATTTTCTTTTGGAATTATCGGTTTTACAAGATTTTTGATCAAAAAGGACAATTGGTCAAAGACCTTGAGCTGGAAAAGCTGGCTCCTGAGCTTTTGGGAGGATCGGATGCATATCCTTCGAGGTTTTATCTAGACCCGAAGAATTCCAATCGTTTGCTCGGGCACTTTGTCAAATGGGAAGATAAGACCTACTTCATGTTGGATATTGATCTAGAGGCAGGTTCTATTACGGAGATGAATCTTCCCTTATTCGAAAAAACGCAAGTCTATAATACAGATATCATGTATGATGGTAGATGGATGGGTAGCTATGGACCCGGTATTTACCCTGCTTCCACTTCGGATAAAGTTATACTGGCGACCAATGTGCTCAATGAAGTTCAGGTTTTTGACCTCGTTACGGATAGTTTGTATACCAAAAGTTGGGATACGCCACTTTTGGGTAGCAAGCGCACCTATCTTCCCCCTAAAGAAGCCGATGGACAAACTGGCGAAATAGAAGAGATTAGGAAATTAGCGGAGCAGGACATTAGCTACGGTAGGCTGGTTTGGGATAAGGAAGATCGGCAGTTTTATCGTTTTTCTACCAAAAGTTATTTTGGTGAGGAAAAAGATGAATATGGAAGCTATGTAGTCACTCGTGCGGATGTTTTTCTGAGTGTTTTTGATGAGGACTTAGAGCTGATAGCCGAAGCACTGATCCCTGAGATGAATTCGGTTCCCAAAAGGCATTTTGTCAAGGATGGTAAAATCTGGGTCTATATAAACATGGAGGATGAGTTGGGTTTTGTGAGCGTGGAGGTGGATTTTTGATATTTAGTATAAACTATACTTAATAAAAAAATCTGATTTTTTTGAAACCTTTATTTTGATTTTTAGGTATAATTCGGATATTGGTAGGAATTATACTCAGAAATAAATTGAAGATTCAACTCAAAAAGATAGCAAATATTCGCTCAGGAGTCTTTTTTAAGCCGTATTCACAGGGGGATGTGATGTATTTGCAGGCAAAAGACTTTGATAAAAATGGAAAGCTTTCTTCTCCTCTTTTTCCAGCATTGAAATGGACAGATGTTTCGGAAAAACATTTGCTAAATTCAGGAGATGTGGTCTTCGCTGCTAAGGGTTGGAAGAATTTTGCGTCAGTTTATGACAATTCTGGTCTTCCTGCTGTTGCCTCAACTTCTTTTTTGGTTATTTCCCTTGTAGTGGATTATATTGAGCCTAGATTTTTGGCTTGGTGGCTTAATTCAATGGAAATTCAGGAATTTTTGAAAGGTATTGCAAAAGGAACTTCCCTTCCGTCGATCACTAAGGCCCAAATGGAACAACTGGAAGTCCTAATTTTACCCAAAAAAATTCAGGAAAAGTTGATCAAGGTTTATGATTTGTCTATTCAAGAAAAGGAGCTACAGCATCAGATTGCTCAACTTAGATCTCAAAAACTGGAATTTGAAATTAAAAAAGCATTAACCCGCTATGAATAAGAAGATTACTCAAAAGGATATTAATGATGCAGTTTGGAGAGCTTGCGATACCTTCCGGGGTAGTATAGATCCCAGTGTATATAAGGATTATGTGTTGACGATGCTTTTTGTCAAATACCTCAGCGATGTGCATGACGATAAGCAGGAAGAGTATCTCAAAAAGTACAATGGAGATCAAGAGCGAGCCAAACGTGCCATGCAATACGAGCGCTTTATTGTACCCGAACACAGCCATTTCAAATACCTCTACGAAAATCGAAATGCAGTCAACATAGGAGAACTGATCGATATTGCTTTGGTGGACTTGGAAGAAGCCAATCGGGAAAAGCTCTACAGTGAAGATGGGGCAGGGATTTTTAAAAATATCAGCTTTAACAGTAGTGTGCTCGGGGAGCCCAAAGACAAGAATACTAGACTAAAAAATCTTCTTTTGGACTTTAATCGGCCTGAACTGGATCTCCGCCCATCACATCTGGCGGGAGTGGATATTATTGGAGGGGCATACGAATACCTGATTTCCAACTTTGCCTCAGATGCGGGTAAAAAGGCGGGAGAGTTCTTCACCCCAAGTGAAGTATCTACACTTTTGGCAAAGCTCACCAAATCTGCACCGGGTTCGCGTATCTGTGATCCCACTTGCGGTTCGGGTTCACTGCTGATCAAGGCAGGGCAGGAGGTAGGTTCACCCAATTTTTCCCTGTATGGACAGGAAGCCAACGGCAGTACCTGGGCTTTGGCGGTGATGAATATGTTTTTGCATGGCTTCGATAATGCCAAAATCCGCTGGGGGGATACCATTCGAAATCCTAAACTAAGAGAAGGTGACTCCTTGATGAAGTTTGATACGGTTGTGGCCAATCCTCCTTTTTCCTTAGATAAATGGGGGAAAGTTGAGGACAAAGACGGAGAGAAGACCACTATTACTTGGGACCCGGAGACGGACCGATACAATCGCTTTTGGAGAGGTATCCCTCCCAAAAGTAAAGGAGACTGGGCTTTTATTTCGCACATGATTGAGACTACGTATGAAGGTAAAGGTAAAGTCGGCGTAGTGGTGCCCCATGGTGTGCTTTTCAGGGGGAGCTCCGAGGGTAAAATCCGTCAAAAAACCATTGAAGAAAATCTGCTCGAAGCGGTAATCGGTTTGCCAGCTAATCTCTTTTTTGGTACTGGGATTCCGGCTGCGATTCTGGTTTTTAACAAAGGGAAAGGTTCCCATTCCGAAGTGCTCTTTATCGACGCATCCCAACACTACGAAGCAGCCAAAAACCAAAACAAGCTTCGTGAGTCGGATATCATGCACATCGTGGATACCTACCAGGATTTTCAATCAGGCAAATTTCAACCTGGCGTGGTGGAGGAGAAGTACAGCTACGTGGCTAAGTTTGAGGAGATCAAGGAAAATGACTTTAACCTGAATATTCCCCGCTATGTGGACACTTTTGAAGAGGAACCCGAGGTGGATATCGCGGCCGTGCAAAAGGAGATTGACCAATTGGAAGGTGAACTGAAGGAAGTACAGGCAGAAATGGATCGATATCTCAAAGAACTAATGGGCTAAACATGGAAAGCAGCATCTTAATCTATCAGACTGAAGATGGTAAAACAAAAATTGAAACCCGCCTTGAAAATGAGACGGTGTGGTTAACTCAGGCCCAGCTTTGCAACCTGTTTCAAAAATCCAAATCGACCATCAGTGAGCATATTAAGAATATTTTCGAAGAAGGTGAATTGGATGAGATCTCAGTTGTTCGGTATTTCCGAACAACTGCCGCAGATGGAAAAAGTTACGAGACGAACCACTATAATTTGGACGTGATCATCTCTGTCGGCTATCGGGTAAAGAGCCTTCAAGGAACCAAATTCCGACAATGGGCTACGGCAAGATTGAGGGAATACTTGATCAAGGGTTTTACACTCAATGATGAGTTACTCAAAGAGGCCGGAGGAGGAAACTATTTCGATGAGCTTCTCGCTCGCATCCGCGACATAAGGAGTAGCGAAAAAGTCTTCTGGAGAAAGGTTCTGGATATCTATGCCACCAGTATTGATTATGACCCTAAAAGTGAGCTTTCGGTGCTGTTTTTTCAGACTGTTCAAAACAAAATGCACTGGGCCGCTCACGGCCATACAGCTGCTGAACTGATCTATAAGCGAATAGATGCCTCCAAGCCTAATCTAGGCTTGACCAATTTCAAAGGTGCTAAGCCTACCAAACAGGAGCTGGAAATCGCCAAGAATTACCTCAATGCCGAGGAACTGAATATACTCAATAGAATGGTGACGGCTTATTTGGAATTGGCGGAGCTTCAGGCACTCAATCGCAAGCCGATGTACATGAAAGACTGGATCAGCCGATTGGAAGATTTTCTACGGATGACGGGCAATGAAATCCTAGATCATGCTGGAAAGATCAGTCATCAGCAGATGCTGGACAAGGCCCGTCAGGAGTACGAAAAATACAAGGCAATGACTTCCTCTGAGCTGAGTGAAGCAGAAAAGCACTTTGTGAATTACCTGGAAAAGGAAACCCAAAAGTTGCCTAAACCAAAAAAGAATTAAACCTATGAGCCTATTCCATCGCCAACGTTTACTTTCTGGCATCCGGGAAACGCATAAGGTTCCGGTTCAATCCGATTGGGCTTATGCTATTCGGAAGCAAGCCAGGTTGATCTTGTTGCCCCTATTTAGGGAAGTAGTTGTTTGTTGGAAGGAGGAGAAAAATGGAAAAAGACCTTACCTTACTGAACTTTCAGAGGAGCTTTATCTCGTTTTTCAAAAAGTGGGTCAAATGTCTGATAGAATTTTTCCTCTTGTGAAAGAAAAAGTATCTGGATTTATTCAATCTCTTTCAAATTCAGAAAAATCAGTATTGAAGTTCTATTTCTTGAGCGAGGATCTATCTATTGAATTGCTTTCCCAGCAAATAATTGAACCAATCACGGATGATCCTATTTCGCTTGATAAGATAGATAAGGGTGTAGGGAAAGAATTGAATGATCAATTCAAGGATTTTTCAGATGTGCAACTAGAATCGCATCTTCTGAATGAGCTGGGAGAACTCGAAAACATTCTTTCCGATTCCGATCTGGAAATAGGCCTTGACCCCGAAGCCATTATCCGAATCAATGAAGCATTTTCGGACTATCTGGATATTCCTTACGGGGAGATTTCGTTGATCCAAAAGCCTCTTGACGAGTGGGATTTTTGGGAGAAAGTCGCTATGGAGGAACGCGAAACTGTGGGCAAGCGAATCCACACCGACCGGGGTCTGGAATGGGTTGAGTGCTGGCTGCTTGCAGATTATTCTATTCGAGTTAAAGGGCAGCTGGAAGATCCTCGAGAAAGGAATGAAGCAGCAATTGCAGCCCTCAAAAAAGAATTTACGATTATTATCGATTCCCTTCAGACTAGACTTAAAGAGCGGTATCACCTTGTCAATAGTCAGGTGCATTATACTTTCTTCACCCAACGGGAATCCTTGGAAAATATCCTCCCCCAAGAAGGAATTGACTTTTTTATCAATCAGATCGGGGCCCATGGGGCGGACGATTTTGTCGGACATATCAATGTATCCATCCGACGCTATCAGCATAAAGTGCTTCAGGAGTGGGGAACTCAGATTCCTGTTTATTTGGACCTTCGCCATTGGATAGATGAAGATGAGATCAACGAGTATCAAGTTTGGGTGCTGTCCATAGGGCAAGAGGAGATGCCGCTTGAGACTACCTTTTCCGAAGAGCAGATCGAGTCCATCGTCCAAGCGATCCTTGCGGAAATCCACCGCTGCTACAAGCTAGACCACGAAAACGAATGACAGAGAATAAAGCAAAAAAATTAGGATTGGAGTTTGAAGTTCCAGAGGGGTGGAAGGTATATGAGCTTGGTAAATTGGTTGAGGAGAAAAGGCCAATTTCTTATGGTATAGTACAAACGGGGGACCCGGTTGAAGGTGGTATTCCATGTGTAAGAGTTACCGATATCGTGGATGGACAAATTGACCGATCAAACCTAATTACAACATCAAAAAAAATAAGTGATGGGTACAAAAGAACCCAATTAAAAAAAGGCGATTTGGTGATGGCTTTGCGAGGAAAAATTGGTCAAATCGCAAAAATTGGAGATGAGTTGGTAGGAGCAAATCTTACTCGTGGGGTAGCTTTGATAGCATTGAAAGACTCATTTTTTAATGATTTT
Organism: Algoriphagus faecimaris; assembly: GCF_900101705.1. GTDB lineage: Bacteria > Bacteroidota > Bacteroidia > Cytophagales > Cyclobacteriaceae > Algoriphagus > Algoriphagus faecimaris. The sequence continues at coordinate 69,224 of NZ_FNAC01000003.1, forward strand.
ATTCTTCATCAAATTTCCTCGGAAAGAACAGCTAAAGTTTTAGAGAGAAATTTAAATGGATCAGCATTACAGGAACTATCAATCGGTATTTTAAGGAAAGTACCAATTCTAGTTCCAATAAATCTTCACGAGCAGCGAGCCATCGCCCAAGTGCTGGGGAAGATGGACGAGGCCATTCAGACCACCGAGCGCCTGATCGCCCAAAAAGAACTCCGCAAAAAATGGCTGATGCAGCATCTGCTGATGGGGAAACTTCGGCTGTTGGATCAAAATGGGAGACTGTTTGAGGAGGAGTGGAAGGAGCAACCTCTAAAAAAAATTTGCAAAATCACCAAAGGGGAGCAATTGAATAGATTGGATCTTGATAAAACTGGTAACTATCCTTCTTACAGCGGTGGGATTTCTCCTTCTGGTTATACCAATGAATGGAACACAGCTGAGAATACAATAATCATAAGTGAAGGAGGGAATTCCTGTGGATACGTGAATTTTATTACAACTAAATTTTGGAGTGGAGGTCATTGTTATTCCCTATTAGAATTGAATAAAATAATTGACAGAGATTTCCTGTTCCAGACTTTGAAGTTTAATGAACCATCAATAATGAAGCTTAGAGTTGGATCTGGGTTGCCAAATGTTCAAAAAAAGGATCTAGAGAATTATAGACTTTTACTTCCTTCAGTAGAAGAACAAACCGCCATCGCTCGGGTACTTCAAACTGCCGATCAGGAAATCAGCTTGCTCAAAGCCAAAGCGGATAAGCTGCGAGAACAGAAAAAAGGAATGATGCAGCTGCTGTTGACGGGGAAGGTTAGATTAAAAAATTTAGAGAATTAAATACTGGAAATATGAAAGCAAAACTTAAAAAATTTAGAGTGCAGAACTTTCGCTCTGTCGATGATTCTGGCTGGATTGAAGCAGAAAATGTTACTTGTTTGGTCGGTACTAATGAGTCGGGAAAAACAAATTTATTGCTTGCTCTTTGGAAACTAAATCCAGCTAACGGTGAGCCTATTGTGCCTTTGATTGATTATCCTCGAAAGAACTATCATAATTATAGTACAACTAAAGGGGAGGAAGTTTTTATCTCTGGTCATTTTTACTTTTACGGTTCTATCGCAGAAAAATTATCTCAAGCCTCAGGATGGCATAAAAATCTCGTTAATGAAATTGTTGCGAGTCGAAAATACAACGGTACCTATAATTACCAGTTTGCCCAAAACAAGCTTTCAACTTTTAATGGAGCAGATTTGGCTATCCTTTTCGAAGATTTGATTAAAAAGTTTGATGCTTCCGATTTACAATCAAAAGAAGAGCAGGCAGATCTAGACAAGATCAAAAAATTTCTTGAATTAGAAAGGGATAAAATAGATTCAAATCTTGACTATTCGAAATCTGAAATTTCTGAGATTAAAAAATCCTTTGAGCAATTTCTTAAAAGCAATTTTAAAAGAAAGAGAAACATAAATGCTTTTTTTGAAGAAGGCTTTTTCTTGGATGTTGAAAAGATAATTCAAGCTTTTGAGGAAAACGGAATTGAATTGAATGAGGAATGCATAAGAATAATTGAAGCTCACCTTCCCACATTTGTCTATTATTCTGACTATGGAAATCTGGATTCTGAAATTTACCTACCCCATGTAATCGATAACTTTAGGAGAACTGATTTAGGAGAAAAAGAAAGAGCAAAGTCTCGAAGTTTAAAGGTGCTTTTTGAATTTGTCAATTTATCTCCAAATCAAATTCTTGAACTTGGAAAAGAAGCTTTGCCTGAAAGAGTGATTGAGTTTACAACGGATAGGTATGGAACTCGATCAAAGACAAGTGACCAAATTAAAGATGCAGAAGAAAAAAATATTGAGGAGGAAAGTACAAAAAAGAAAGAAAGAGAAATTCTGCTTCAATCAGCTTCAACTTCATTGACAAGAGATTTTTCTGAATGGTGGAAACAGGGTAGATATATATTTAGATTCCAGGCAGATGGAAACCATTTTAGGATTTGGGTAAGTGATGATAAAAGACCTGACCCAATTGAACTTGAAGGTAGGAGTAAGGGACTACAATGGTTTTTTAGCTTTTTTTTAGTGTTTTTGGTAGAAAGCAAGGATTCTCATTCGAATTGCATCCTTTTGCTTGATGAACCAGGAATTTCATTGCATCCTGTGGCTCAGATGGATCTAATTGCCTTCTTCAATTCATTATCAAAAGATAATCAGCTGATTTATACAACTCATTCACCATTCTTAGTTAGTACTAATAATCTTAGTGGTGTTCATGCGATGTATGTGGGTGATAGGGGTGAGTCTGTTGTGTCGAGTGATTTGAGAGGAAACAAAAAGATATCGGAAAAATCAATTTATCCTATTCATGCCGCTATAGGAATCACAGTTTCTGATACCCTGCTTATTGGTTGTCAGCCTGTTTTGGTTGAAGGAGTATCCGACCAGATTTATTTGCAGCAGATAAAGAAATATGTACTAGCAGAAGGGAAATTTAAGAATGATAAAGAGGTGGTTTTCATTCCTACAGGCGGCGTGAGCGGGATGTCTCCCGTGGTGAAAATATTATTAGGTAGAGAGGATGACTTGCCATATGTAATAATGGACTCTGATAGAGCTGGCAAAGAAAAATTGAAACAACTTTATAATAATTTGTATGCTAAAGAGAAGGATAAAGTAATTCCCGTTTCAGAATTTTTGGGAGATGGAGAATTCGAGATTGAAGACTTAATGCCTAAAGATGAATTAGCTAGGCTTTTTGCAAAACAATATCGAAGGGTAAATAGTGAAGATGAATTTGATTACATTTTTGATAAAACCCTCCCAATAGTAAATCAAATGGAAAAGTTTGCCAAGGAGAATGGTTATTCTCTCAGCGATGGTTGGAAAGTTGACTTAGCTAAGGATTTTCAGAGGAATTTCGACAGAATCGTGACAAGATCTAGTGAAGAGGTGAAAGAGAAGTGGCTAAAACTTATTGAGAAGGTTACTTCTTGATTTAATAAATATGACCATCTCCACCTCCGATACCACCCTTGCCCTACGCATTTCCCAAGCCCTTCAGGAATACTTTGATCGGGAGCGGATTGTCGGGCCTTTGCGCTCAAATGAGGTCTATGAGATTCTAGTCAGAAAAGGATTGATCGAGCGGGATAGGCATCAGGGGATTAAGTTCCGGGACTTCCTACATCGGCTCCGCAAGGAAAATCAGCTCTATCTGATTCCTCAGTGCCGATTTGAAGAAACGCGGGGGAATCAGGTCAATTGGTTTTTTGAATCCACCCCGGGAAAGGTACCCATCGGAAGAAAACTGGTTCCTTTGGCTCAGGCGCTCAAGGAGAAGACCTTGGATCTGGAAGCTATCAGGGCAGAGGTAGACAAACTTCCCAAGCGGGATACTTCAGGTTTTGGCGTGGTGGAGCTCGAAACGCGTAAGAATTATCCCAGGGCTTACGAGTTCTGGTCTGCTAAAGAGGAGGTATTACTCCTGAAAGTCTATCAGGAGATTCAAGATCCAATGGAGCTGAGTAGACTATTCAAAAGACAGCCGAGTGCGCTAGAGAATCGGATCAAAAATAATTTAATCTAAATGCCATGGGAAGAATAGACCAATCATCAAAATACAATCTCAAGCACACACTTCGAATTGAACTAACCCGAGGCGAAGAATTGCTTTTTAATATGGACTTTGATTCCAAAAATGAGTTTGAAAACTTTTTAGCATATCAAACAGATGATCTCAATGAGCATTCCAGAAATTTCATTTCCTTTTATGCCATTCCAGACCGGATGGTATTTGTAAGAATTAAGTCCATAAAGCGAATTATTTTTCTTTGGGATCCGCCAAGAGTTTTGGAAACCCCGATGGTTTATAGAGACAATTTTGGTTTAGCATCTGACTTCGAGTGGGAATTACTGATTCCTTCCGCTATTTTTCTTCTTAAGCATTGTAAAGAGCCTTTGGTCTTTGGTGATTTGGATCCGGAGGATGACTTCCTCAATTTAGATGAGGAGAGCTTTGAAAATCCACATTTTCTGAAAGGGGGATTTATCTCCATGCCTGATGAGGATGGAGAGCAGAATTATATTCCAGTGGCTAACATAGAATACTTTGAAGTGGATCGATGTCAGATATATCCAGATCAAGTTTGGGAAGAGATAAATAAACTGGAAGATTCATAATGCCGCTAAACCAATTCATTCATTTTGTGAAATAAACAAGGACACACAGTTATGGAAACCCCCAGTTTTGTAGAAGACCATATTTCCCAAATTCCTGCGATCCAGTGGCTTTGCAAGCTGGGCTTTGAATACCTAACTGAATCTGAAGAATTGCAAATGCGAGGGAATAAAACCCAGCAGGTGATTTTAGAAGAAATTTTGCGGAAGCAGCTTCGTTTGATCAATTCCGAAAAAAAGGTCAGTTCTTCGCGGACTACTTATATCAGTGATGCCAATATCGAAAACGGCATCCGTTCCCTTCAGGAAATCCAACTTAATGAGGGCTACATTCATGGCTGTGAGGCTGTGTATAATCTACTGACATTGGGCATGGCCGTGGAGCAGTCTGTAGATGGAGATAGGAAGAGTTTTACCCTACATTTTATTGATTGGGATAATCCTGAGAATAATAAATTTCATGTGACGGAGGAGTATCGGGTCATGCGAAGTACCTCACGCGACCACTATGTGCCGGACTTGGTACTTTTTATCAATGGGATTCCCATCGTTATCATCGAATGCAAGCGGCCTGATATGAAGGACCCGCTTCGTCAGGCGATCTCCCAGCATTTGAGAAATCAGCAGGAAGATGGAATTCGGAGCCTCTACGTCTATTCCCAAATACTGCTATCCTTGGCCTCTCAGGAGGCAAGCTATGCGACCAATGGTACACCAGAAAAGTTCTGGGCAAAATGGAAGGAAAAGTTCACCTCCGAAAAGGATGAGCGGAATTATCGAGACGAACTAATTCACATCAAAAACTCAAGATTGGGACCTGCTCTTAATAAAAAACTTTTTGGAGAGCGGTTTCGGTATGTGCAGGAGTATTTCGAAGCATTAGAAGGGGAGGAAATTCAGGTCACGGAGCAGGACGAATACCTCTACAATCTCTGCCATCCTGAGCGCTTGATGGATTTGATATACAGTTTTGTCCTCTTTGACGATGGAGCCAAAAAGATCACCCGATATCAGCAATACTTTGCGGTCAAGAAAACCCTTGATCGAATCAAGTATCCCGAAAAGGACGAGAAAGGAAGACTCCGCAGAAAGGGAGGAGTGATTTGGCATACTCAGGGAAGTGGGAAGTCCTTGACCATGGTCATGCTGGCACAGGCGATTGCGATGGAGACCAGTATTTCTAATCCCAAGGTCATTTTGGTGACCGACCGGACGGATTTGGACCGACAGATAACCAATACCTTTCGCAAGTGCGGAATGGAGGTCAGCAATGCAGCTACAGGTTCCCAACTGGTACATTTACTGGAGAGCCCTTCGGATGCCGTAGTGACCACCATTATCAACAAGTTTGCTGCTGCCGTCAAGAAGATCCAACAACCCCTAGATAATCATAATATTTTTGTTCTGATCGATGAGGGACACAGAACTCAGCATGGTACTTTTAATGTAGAAATGCAGAAAGCCCTTCCTAATGCTTGTTTTATTGCGATGACTGGAACTCCCTTATTTAAAAAGGATAAAAGTACTGCAGCAAAGTTTGGGGGAATGATTGATGCTTACACGGTGGATCAAGCCGTAGATGATGGAGCAGTAGTACCGCTTTTGTATGAAGGGCGTTTACCACGATTGGATGTGAACTCTGGGCCTTTGGATAAATATTTTGAGATGGTATCCGAGCCATTTTCCGAAAAAGAAAAGGCCGATTTTAAAAAGAAATTTAGTAGAGCTGATCAGATTAACTCGGCTGAGCAGCGGATTTATTCCATTTGCTGGGATGTGAGTCTTCATTTTCGGGATAATTGGAAAGGGACAGGCTTCAAGGCAATGCTAGTATGTGACAAAAAGGTCAATGCTATAAAATTTAAAGAAGTTCTGGATGAGATTGGATTGCTAAGTTCTGAAGTCTTGATTTCACCTGTAGATGATAGAGAAGGAGAGGATTCTGCTTATGAACAAAGCAGTGACAAGGTTCAGAAGTTTTGGAAACGGATGATACAGGAGCATGGTACTCCCAAGAAATATGAAACCCAGATAATAAATAGGTATAAAAATCAGCCTGATCCGGAAATCATTATAGTTGTAGATAAGTTATTAACAGGTTTTGATGAGCCGAAAACTACAGTGCTATACTTAACTCGGAATCTACAAGATCACAAACTTCTACAAGCCATAGCCCGAGTAAATCGCGTATATCCTGACAAAGATTTCGGCTATGTGATTGACTATTATGGAGTGATAGAAAATCTGGATGATGCTTTTAAAATGTATTCTGCCTTTCAGGCTTTTGAGGAGGAGGACGTGGAGGGCACTCTGGTTAATATCAGTGAAGAAATAAAAAAACTTCCACAAAAGTACTCCGAACTTTGGGATTTATTTAAGGGAGTTGGAAATACCAGAGATGCGGAAGCTTATCAGCAAGTTCTTCGGGATGAAGCGATTAGAGCATCGTTTTATGATAAACTCAATTCTTTTGCGAAATCTTTGAAATTAGCATTATCTACCATATCCTTTCATGAAGAGACAGAACAGAGTCAAATTGAGCGATATAAATCCGATTTGCTTTTTTTCGTCAAGCTTCGAAATGCTGTCTCATCTAGGTATTCAGATAGGATTGATTATAGCCGATATGAGAGCCAAATTCAAAAATTAATTGACACCCATGTGACAGCTGAGGAGGTAGAGCCTATCACTGAATTGGTAAATATTTTTGACCAAGAAAGCTTTGCTGCAGAAGTTGAAAAAACAGTGGGAGAAGCAGCAAAGGCTGACAAGATTGCAAGTAGGACTGCCAAGCATATTGCAGAAAATATGGAAGATGATCCGGCATTCTACAAGAAGTTTTCACAAATGCTTTCCCAAGCAATCGCTGATTATGAATCCAGAAGAATTTCTGAAACTCAATACTTGCAAAAAGTAAAAGATTTAATGAATGGAGTCTTAAATCACACAGATACAGATTTGCCAGACTCTTTGAGGGAGAAACCAGTAGCTGCTGCTTTCTTTGGTCTGACTTCAGAATTTTTGAATGAAAAAATAAGTGATCAAAAAGTAGGGAAATTAATCTCCGAGCAGGCCTCCCATTCGATAGATCAAATGGTGAAAACAGCCGTTTTCGGAAGTGGGCCAAAGGCGATTGTGGATTGGGAAAATAAGGATGCTATAACGGGAAAGTTAATTATTGAAATAGGTGATTATTTAATTGACGAGGTCAGAGATAAATATCAACTGGAATTGTCTTTTTCCGAATTGGATGAGTTAGCAGTTAAGATTTTGGAGGTGGCGAAAAGGCGATACAAATCATGAAGGAGTCATTTCAGTTTGGTTCGAAGAGGATTGCTTATCAGATCAGGTATTCAGAAAGAAAAACCCTGGGTATCACCGTAACACCCGAATCAGAAGTAATAATCCAGGCACCATTAAATGCTGAAAAAGAGCGAATTCAAGAGATTTTATATAAAAGAGCCCCTTGGATTATGAAACAACAAAGTTATTTTTTGTCCTTCCAGCCGAGGGCTACTGAGCGGAAATATATAAATGGAGAAACTCATTTGTATTTGGGAAGACAGTATAGATTGAAAGTTATTCAATCAAATAATCAGTCGGTGAAACTTCTTCACGGGGAATTATTGGTGGAAACTCCGAGCTTAGACCAAGTAAAAGCTCTAGTAAAGGCATGGTATTTAGGAAGGGCAAAGGAAAAATTTCAAGGATTAGCTAATCCTTGGATAGATAAGTTTAAATCCGAAGGAGTTCAACCTGAAACGATTGTTTTACGAGAAATGCCTTTAAGATGGGGAAGCTGTACCCCCAAAGGAAAAATCATTCTCAATCCAGAACTAATCAAAGCACCGAAGGCATGTATTGAGTATGTGATTATTCATGAGCTTTGTCACTTGGTACATAGAGATCATTCTCCCGCATTTTTCAGACTTCAAGCTTGTTATTTGCCGGATTGGGAAAGATGGAAGGAGAGATTGGAAAGGATTTTAGCTTAGATCTCACCTAAAATTCAAACTGAAAACTGTCCGTTTCCCGGACTCAGACTCTACCGTCAAGCTGCCGCGATGCAAATTCATGATTTGTCGGGAGATGGCTAGTCCGATACCCGACCCGGTCTTTTTGGTGGTATAAAAAGGAACAAAGATTCGCTCCAAAGCCTCGGGGACAATTCCCGGTCCATTGTCTTCTATTTGGATTAGGCTACCGAGATCTCCCTGTCCAATCGCTCGGATGATGATCCGTCTATCGGCTTGGGCGAGTAAGGATTCTGAAGAGTTTTTCATCAGATTGATCAAGATCATGGTGATCTGATCGGGATCGCAGTGGATTTCCAGGTTTTCGGGCTGTATTTCTTTTTGGACAAAAATTTCTTTGGACTTCAAATCCTCCCGCATCAAGTTGCAGAGATTTTCGATTAGATGTTGCACCACAACCAACTCCTTTTTGGGGGCAGGAATATTGGTGTAGTCTCGATAGGCATTGACAAAGTTGACCAGGCCTTTGCTCCGGTTGGCAATGGTATCTAACCCTTCCTGAATGTCCTGATATCCCTCTTTTTTGATCAGAAACCCTTCCTGCTGTACATAGCTGTCCTCATCCAAAATAGTCCGGAGACTTTCGACCAAGCTGGAAATTGGAGTGATCGAATTCATAATTTCATGGCGGAGAACCTTGGTTAAGTTTTGCCATGCTTCGAGTTCGTTGGATTGAAGCTCGGCGTTGATGTTTTGGAAAGAAAGAAGGGTCCAGCTTTGTCCCTCCATTTTCAGTGAGGTGCTTTGGATAATCAGCGTGATCGAAGGATTGACCTTGAAGGAAAGCCGCTGTCCTGGCTTCATTTCCAAGACTTCTTGAAGTAACATGGGCGAGAGGCGGGCCAAGTCACTGATATTTCTGAATTGGGGAATCTGAAGCAAATGCTTGGCGGCATTGTTGATGACTCCGATTTTACCTTCTGGATTGAAGGAAATAATCCCCGTATTGATATGCTGAATGATGACTTGGAGAAAAAGCATTTGTTCCTCTTTTTCAGCACGGGTTTGCTTGAATACCTCCATCACTTCGTTAAAGGCTTTGTTGACTTCCCGAAAGGAGGTTCCCATTTTGCTATCGGATGTGAAGGAAGAAGAAAAGTCCGCAAAACGGATAGAGTCCAGAAAGCGCGCGAGCTTTTGATTGATCGAATTGACAAAATAGATCATCTCACCTGCTACTAGCAATACACCTATGCCCAAAATACTCGGAGCTAAAATCAAACCCTGACTGAGGTGCAGCCAAACCCCAATAAAAAGTAAGGTCACGATGGCCAAAATTCTGATGGATATCCCAATCGAAAATTTCCTATAAACCATATTTTTCTAATCTACGGTAAAGGGAGGATCGGGTTAATCCCAATTCTTCAGCCGCACGAGTGATGTGTCCATTGTGTTTTTGGAGGGCTTTGCGAATCAGAATCCGCTCGACATCTTCGATATTGAGATGCTCTAGGCTGACATTCTCTTCGGATTTTTCCGGTTGTCCCATTTTTTGGAGAAAAAGATCTTCGGGTTGCAGGATATTGTGATTTGACATGATGACGGCCCGCTCAATACTGTGCTGCAATTCACGAATATTTCCGGGCCAGTGGTATTTGCTCATACGTTTGATTAGCGGTTCGGAAGCTTTTCGGATGTCTTTGTTGTATTTTTTGGAGTAATATGAAATAAAATGATCAGCCAGTAAGGGGATGTCCTCGACTCGCTCGCGCAGTGGTGGTAGTGTGATTTCTATGGTATTGATCCGATAGAGTAAATCTTGCCGAAAGCTATTGTCATAGACCATATTATAAATCGGCATATTGGTAGCCGAAATCAACCGGATATTCACATCCACCGCTCGGTTGGCACCCACTCGGGTGACTTGACGATTTTGTAAAGCAGCTAGCAGCTTGGCTTGAAGTGCAAGAGGGAGATTTCCGATTTCATCTAGAAATAGCGTTCCTTTGTGTGCCTGCTCAAATCGTCCCGCCCGATCCTCTTTGGCATCGGTGAAGGCTCCTTTTTTATGACCGAAAAGCTCCGATTCGAATAAAGTGGTAGTGATTGATCCCAGGTCCACCCCAACAAAGGCTTCTCGATTTCTTCGAGAATTCCGATGTATAGCTCTTGCGATCAATTCTTTTCCCGTTCCATTTTCTCCCAAGATCAACACATTGGCATCTGTGGCAGCTACCCGCTCGATGGTTTCAAACACCTTTTGCATAGTGGGGCTTTGACCAATGATATCCTTGAATTTGTCATCAATATCCTGATGCAAAGTAGCCTTTTGATCCTTTAGGAGGTTGACTTCGAGTTTTTTCTGCCTCAGCTGAAGGGCCGAGTTAAGCGTGGCGAGCAGGCGTTCGTTTTCCCAGGGCTTCAGTACGAAATCAGTTGCTCCTTCTTTGATGGCCCGCACGGCAAGATTAACATCTCCATAGGCAGTGATGAGGACTACCACCGCCGAAGGATCCAATTCCAAAATCCGATCCAGCCAATAAAAGCCTTCCTGTCCTGAGCTCACATCCTTGGTGAAATTCATATCGAGGAGAATCACGTCATAATTTTCATTGTGCGTGAGGATAGGAAGCAAGTCCGGATTGGTTTCAGTATCTACCTGAGCGAAATGCCGCTTAAGAAAAATCTTCGCTGCCTTGAGCAGATCCTCATTATCATCTATTATCAGGATTTTCCCTACTTTTTGATCATTCATGGAGCTATCGGGATTAGGATTTTGTATTTCAGCTATGTAATAGGTGTTCCAAAAGTTTGCCGAATTTCAGTAGAGAGGCTTTTTTTTCGAAAAGTGCCATTTTCGGACAAAATTGATGGATTTTGAACAGGGCCTCAAAAGCAAACGGCTGTTCACTTCATTGCAGTCTTGTTCACTTTTGTTCGCTGGCGGACGAAAATGTTCGAGAATCGTTTTCCGAATCTCTCCTAAAAGGCGAATTGAGCGGGTTTTGAGCTACTTTTTTGCTGGCACAGCCTTTGGCAACTACAGGACAAGCCCAAAAGGGCAAATGAATCATGGATAGAAAAATCGAAAAGAAAACATGGACTCCGAGAAGGATTGCTGCTATAGTAGGTGGTGCGATTTTAATCGGGGGTATTATTTACCAACTCGGATTTGCTGATCATCGATCGACTATGAGTGTAGATGCAGATCGACTAAGCATAGGCACTGTCCAAATGGGTGAGTTTACGGATTATATTTTGGTTTCGGGTCAAATAGAACCTGCGCGTACGGTATTCTTGGATGCGATCGAGGGAGGTGTGGTTCATCAGGTGATTCGTGAATCGGGAGCACTGATGGAGAAAGGCGACACGATTCTGATTTTGGCCAATTCCAATTTGCAGCTCGATGTCATGCAGCGAGAGACCATGCTTTATGAGCAGATCAACAACCTTCGTCAAACCCGCTTGCTTTTGGATCAGAATGATTTGAATCAGCAAGGCCAACTGGCTGAGATTGATTATCAGATCAGCCTCTTGGAGCCCCAATACAAACGCTTCAAAGAGCTCCATGAGAAAAAGTTGGTATCCGATCGGGAGTTTGAGGAGGTCAAAGAGCAATATGACTATAATCTCAAGCGAAAGAAGCTCACTTACGCTTCCTATAGAAATGATTCGATCGCTCGCTCCATTCAGCTCAATCAGCTTCGTATGTCTGAAAATCGCATGCAGGCTTCTTTGACCGGAGTAGGAAATATTCTTGACAACTTGGTGATTACTGCTCCCATAGCAGGTCAATTGGCCACTCCAGAACAATTGGAAATCGGTCAGGCTATCAATCCTGGTCAGCGCTATGGACAGATTGATGTTTTGGATGAATTCAAGGTGAGGGTACCTGTAGATGAACTCTATCTGCCTCGTATCGGCGCTGGGTTGAAAGGGAAATTCGTACTCAGCGGAAATGAATATGAGCTGGAGATCACTAAGATTTATCCTACCATTACCAATGGCCGTTTTGAAGTAGACATGGAATTTACTGGAGAAAGGCCGGAAGGAATTCGAAGGGGACAGAGTGTCCGAATCCGATTGCAGCTAGGTCAAAGTGAGCAGAGTTTACTGCTTCCTACGGGAGGTTTCTTCAAAGACACTGGTGGGAATTGGGTATATGTACTCAACAAGGCCGGCGATGCTGAGAAACGACAAATCAGGTTAGGTCGCAAAAATCCTGAGTTTTACGAAGTACTTGAAGGACTAGTCGAGGGTGAAAAAGTCATCATTAGCGGGTATGAAAATTTTGGGGATAATGAGGTGTTGGAGATGAAGTGACCTAAGAGGGGAGACCGAAGACCGAAGACCGAAGAGTAATCATGAAATCTACTAGAAAGATAAAAATTAGGATTAGAAAAGTTGAAATGATTAAATTTTAGTATTGAAAATCAACTATTTAATCCTATGAGCTTCAAATTCGAAAAACTCCTAATCTGGCAAAAGGCAATGGATCTTGCAGAGGAAATACATGAGCTTACCAAGAAATTTCCAAAAGAGGAATTATTCAATCTTACAAGTCAATCTAATCGGTCTGCTGATTCTATTGCTCTGAATATCGCTGAGGGATCAATTTCACAGACTAGCCCTGAGCAGCATAGGTTCCTGGGTTACGCCATAAGGTCTATCGCTGAAGTAGTGACTTGCCTGTATAAGGCTAAAAGAAGAAAGTATATTTCTCAAGAGGAATTTGATAAGAATTACAAAGACTGCTTTGATCTGATGAATATGACCATTGGATTTAAAAAGAACATGAACTAATAAAGCGAGTAGGATTTCAAAGTTGAATGAAAATTAAGCTAAATGTAATTTAAAAATAAAGCGGGAACTGCTTGACCTGTTCAGTCTTCGGTCTCCCGTCTTCAATCTCAGAATATAAATAGAACAAAAATTTTAAATAAATCAGCTACAAGTAATCATTAAAATAAAGCGGGAACTGCTTGACCTCTTCGGTCTTCGGTCTCCCGTCTTCAATCTCTACACTATGGAAAACGTAATCAAAACAGTAAATCTCCGGAAGCTCTACACGACTGAGGAGGTAGAAACCACCGCACTTGATGGGATTCAAATCGAAATCAAAAAAGGGGAATTTGTCGCTATTATGGGGCCCTCAGGTTGTGGTAAATCCACTCTATTGAACATCATCGGTCTGCTGGATAATCCAGATGAAGGTCAATATTACTTTTTGGACAAAGAGGTAGCCAAATACTCGGAAAGGCAACGGTCCTCACTCCGAAAAGGAAACATCGGATTTGTCTTTCAAAGCTTTAACCTCATTGATGAACTCACGGTATTTGAAAATGTGGAATTGCCGTTGCTATATCTAAAAATCCCTTCTGATGAGCGGAAAAAGCGAGTGGAAGAGGTGTTGACTCGAATGAATATCATGCACAGACGCAATCACTTTCCTCAGCAGCTTTCTGGAGGTCAGCAGCAGCGGGTGGCAATAGCAAGAGCTATAGTTGCGAAGCCTTCTGTGATCCTTGCAGATGAGCCAACTGGAAACTTGGACTCCAAAAATGGGGAAGAAGTGATGAGACTTTTGGAAGAGTTAAATAATGAGGGGACTACTATTGTAATGGTTACCCACTCCCCCCATGATGCCAACTATGCCCATCGGATCATCAATCTCTTTGATGGAAAAGTTGTGACTGAGAATATCCGGGAGCAGTTTCACGTGTGATTTGAGTTTGAAGACAGAAGACCGAAGACGGGAGAAGACTTGATACTTTTTTCGTCAAATTAATAGTAAAAGTATTCATGGAAATCAGGAGATGACTTAATATGATCCTTCGGTCTTCGGTCTCCCGTCTTCCCAACTTATTTATACCCATGCTACGCCACTACCTCCTCCTCGCCATCCGAAACTTCACCAAGTTCAAGTCCATATTCGCCATCAATTTATTGGGGCTGACCCTTGGTTTGACAACGGTGATCTTGATTTCGCTTTGGGTCAAAGATGAACTAAGCATCAACCGACACCATGAGCATTCGGATCGGATTTATTCTGTGATGACCAATCATGATAACTCAGGAGGAATGGTAACCTGGAATCTCACGCCTGCAAGAATGCCAGAGGCCATGAAAGCAGCATTCCCGCAAGTGGAACTGGCTTCTGGAGTTTCCCCATTTATCAAAGGTTTGGCTTTTGAGTCAGATCGAGAAAAAATTGAGTCGGAGGGCTTCTTTGTAGATCAGGATTACTTAGACATGTTTAGCTACGAGTTTATCGTGGGGAATCCGTCAAAAGCACTTACGGGAATAAATGCTGTGGCTCTCTCAGAATCCTTGGCAAATGCGCTATTTGGCTCTCCTCAAAATGCCATCGGAAAATCACTGAAGTGGCAGATTTTTGATTTTGGAAGCGAAGTAGAAGTGACTGGAGTGTATCAAGATTTTGGGGCTTTTGATGTAGAGAAACCTGAATTTCTGATGGCTTATCCCTTCTTTCTCCAAATGCTCGGAGAGGGAGCACATTGGGACAATTACAATACCTCGACGCTCTTGCTGCTTAGGGAAGGGACAGCTATCTCCTCTTTTAATTCTCAGATTGCCAGTTTTATCAAAGACCGAGCTGAAGGTTCCAATGTCACCCCATTTCTGCAGCTTTTCGCAGATACCTATTTATACGGCACCTACGAGGAAGGGAAAGTTGTCGGAGGACGGATTAATTATGTATGGACCTTCTCCGGCATCGCGCTTTTTATTTTGATTATCGCTTGTATAAACTTCATGAATCTGACCACGGCTCGGTCTCTGGCTAGAGCAAAAGAAATCGGAGTTAAAAAATCAATGGGAGCCTCTATAACCGGGATTTTTGGACAGTTTATGGTAGAGTCCCTATTACTTACTTTGTTCGCTTTATTGATGGCATTACTTGCTGTTTATTTCTTGCAGCCTATCTTCAATCAAGTGACGCTAAAGGAACTGGGACTAAACTGGAACGGAGAGGAATTACTCCTCTTAGCAGGAATTTGGGGTCTAACCAGTTTGATCGCGGGGATTTACCCTTCCTTATATTTATCGAGATTTAAGCCCATACAGATCATGAAGAGCAATCTCAAAGGAAGCTTGGGAGAGCTTTTGGCCAGAAAAGGTCTGGTGATTTTTCAATTTGGGATTTCCATGCTCCTGATTATCGGCGTAGTTGTGATTGGGAAGCAGATGAACTACATCCAAAACCAAAACCTAGGTTACGATCAATCACACTTATTAAAAATCCCCTCTGAATCCATTCCAAAATCTGAGATAAATACGATCCTTGAGCAACTCAGAGCAACTCCGGGTGTTGAAAATGCATCAAGTCTTACCCATCCTTTGGTTGGCCTAGCTAGCTCTACGATAGGACTGACTTGGGAAGGTAAAAACCCTGATGAGCAGGTGAAATTTGAAAATATCACAGTCAATTTTGGTTTGATCGAAACTATGGATTTTGAACTGGTGGAGGGGAGACCTTTTTCTCCAGAGTTTGGAGAAGAAAAAGCCAAGCTCATTCTTAATGAGGCAGCTGTCAAAACCATCGGCTTTGGAGAGCCGGTCGGCCAATTGGTCAATCTATGGGGTGAGGATATGGAAGTCATCGGAGTGGTAAAGGATTTTCATTTTGAATCGCTCAAAGAAACTGTGAAACCAGCTTTTTTCAAATATGACCCAGATTTTGCCCAAAATATTATGGTTCGAATTTATGCTGAAAATCAGCAACAAACCTTGGCTGAAATCACCGAGGTGTTTCAAGCCCTTCTCGGACAGAACCCCTCTCTTTCCTTTATGGATGAGTCCTATCAGACGCTTTATCTTCAGGAGCAGCGAGTGGCGGTACTGGCAGATTATTTTGGACTGGTAGCCATTTTTCTTTCCTGTTTGGGTCTATTTGGACTTGCGGCTTTTACAGCCGAAAGCCGAAAACGGGAGATCGGAGTACGTAAAGTACTTGGCGCTTCTCTCGGGGAAATCTTGGGTCTCATCACCCGGGATTTCATCTATTTGGTGGGAGTATCAGTGCTGATAGCTATCCCGCTGGGATGGTATTTTGCAAATTCCTGGTTGGAAACCTATGCCTACCAAACGAGCCTCAGTTGGTGGATTTTTGCAGGATCTGGCCTGTTATTACTCCTGATTTCAATGGTCACAGTGGGTGTCCAAGCCTACAAAGCCGCATCTGCAAATCCTGTTCATTCTCTCAAGAGTGAATAATCTCTGATACTCATCTCATTCAAAGTCTTAACCTTCTAATTATTCTCAGGCAACATGTTCAGCAACTATTTAAAAATCGCCCTCAGAGGATTTGCCAAGCATAAGCTCACCTTCTTTATCAATACTCTAGGTCTTTCACTTGGTCTTTGGGCGGCCATTCTGATTGGACTATGGATCAAAAGTGAGTTGGAAAAAGGAAAAGGGCTACCCGAATTCGATCAGGTATATCGAGTCATGGAGCATCAGCCCTACGGGGATCAGGTTTTTACGATTCCTTCAACTCCTGGAATTTTGGCTGAAACCATGAAAGAAAGCCTCTCGGAGGTCGAGTATGCTGCTACCTATACTTGGAATGAGGAGCACTTATTTGTGCATGAGGAAAATAAAATTAAGTTGACCGGTTTGTATGCGGGACCTGATTATTTGAAGATTTTTCAATTTCCATTACTTGTAGGAAACAGGGAATCGGCTCTCACGGACAAGTCTCATATCGTATTGACCGAGTCTGCGGCCATCAAATTATTTGGGAAATCAGACGTGTTGGGAGAGCAGGTGGAGTTGATTTCAAATGAGGAAACAGAACTTTACCTCGTAGAGGGTATAATAGCTGATCCTGGAGAGAAATCAGAGTCAAGATTTGAGTATATTCTTCCCTATCAGGTCATGTTTGATAAGCCTTACAATGACTGGCTCAAGCACTGGGGAAATAATGGTCCAAGTACAATCCTAAAATTACAGGAGGGTACTGACCCGGATCAATTTTCGGCTTCGATCAAGAATTTCATCAAAGATCGGATGGAGGGAGCCAATGCAGAATTGTTTGTCTTTCCTCAAAGTGATATGTATCTCCACGGTTCTTGGAAAGATGGGATTTTGCAGGAAGGCCGAATCAAAACGGTCAAGCTTTTTGCATTGATCGGTTTCTTTATCCTAATCATTGCCTGCATTAATTTCATGAATCTCTCCACGGCAAAATCACAAAAAAGAGCCAAAGAAGTAGGAGTCCGAAAAGTGTCTGGTGCTGATCGCCAATCTTTGATTTATCAGTTTCTAAGTGAATCACTGGTGATTACCTTTTTGTCAGGATTTTTGGCATTGCTGCTGGTTCAAGCGACTCTTCCGTTGTTTAACCAACTTACAGATAAGTCATTGATGATTCCTTTTTCTGAGCTCGGTTTTTGGCTGCAATTCATCGGAATTTTACTCTTTACCGGACTGATAGCAGGTAGTTATCCAGCGTTTTATCTTTCGGCGACCAAGGTAGTGTCGGTGTTCAAAAATCATTTGAAGGGAAGTAAAAATGTGGTGTTAGCCAGAAAGGGATTGGTTTTATTTCAGTTTATCTTGGCCACTGGACTGATTGTCTCCACGGTGGTGATTTTTCAGCAGATCAACTATGCCCTCAATCAGGATTTGGGCTATGAAAAAGACCAGCTGATTGCCGTATCTCTGGAGGGGCAGTTAAAGGAAAAATATGAAATTTTTAAAAGCCGGGTTGAGTCAATCCCACAAGTTGCCTCAATGACAAGAGCTCTTCACAATATGATGGGGAGAAGCAATAATACAGGTGGATTGGATTGGGAGGGCAAAGACCCGGATTTTAATGCCTTGTTTGAGCGATTTCGAGTAGATTATGACTTTGTAGAGACGATGGGAATGGAGTTGATCAGTGGAGAGGATTTCTCCCGAGAAAGAGGTTCAGATTCCCTAAGTGCGGTCATTTTAAATGAAAAGGCATTTCAGATAATCACACAAAACAACCCTGAAAACCGGATGGTAAACATCAATGGAGATCAACGTCAAGTGATCGGCGTGGTCAAGGATTTTCACTTTCAAAGTGTACATGAAGCCATGGAGCCTGCATTTATCATTCTTGAGCCGCAATTTGCCGGGAATGCTTTTATCCGGGTAAAGCCAGGTGAGATGCAGCAAACCTTGGCATCCATACAGCAGGTGGCGGAAGAGCTTAACCCTTTGTTTCCATTTGGCTATCAATTTATGGATGATAATTATGCCCGAATGTACCAGGATGATGTACGCTTGAGGGATCTTGCTCAGTACTTCAGTATTTTGACCATATTGATCTCCTGTCTGGGTTTATTGGGTCTTTCGGCCCATATGGCAGAACAGAAAACAAAAGAAATAGGAATAAGGAAAGTCCTCGGTGCCTCTACCTGGTCTATTCTTACTGTAATCAATAAGGAATTCATCTCTATAGTCCTTCTTTCTATTTTGATCGGTTCGGGTTTTGCCTTTTGGCTGATGAAAGATTGGCTGGAAGGCTATGCCTATCGAATAAACTTCGAGTGGTGGTTTATCCCAATGGCAGCCGCATTCATTCTAGGTATTGCTGTTCTTACGGTGGGCTTGCAATCGCTGAGAGCGGCTCGCTCCAACCCCGTCAATGCCATAAAATCCGAATAACTTTAAATTTAAAAAAAAACAGGATCGTTCGCAATCGATCAAAAAAAGTACACTACGGACAGATGAATGAGTTAAAAAATGCCCTCTGAGTAATCAAAAGGGCATTTTTTATTTTGGAACAAGTTGTGAATTCCTATTTGCAACCTTTCTTGACCTGATGGCATCTCAGTAATTGAAGGCTAAACCAACTTTACCAAAAGCACAATATTCTCTCAGCACTATGTGGAAAAATTATCTGAAAATCGCCTACAGAAATCTCCTTAAGAATAAAATCTATTCAGGTATCAATGTCTTTGGATTGAGCCTGGGAATGGCCGCAAGCCTTTTGATCTTGATTTATGTATTGGATGAATTGAGTTACGATACTTTTCACCCAAAAGGAGAACAGGTCTACCGAATTGGTATGCAGGGAAGTATGAACGGCAATGATTTTGACATGCCCTTTTCTCCGGCACCGATGGCCCAGGCGATGATAGATGAGATCCCCGAGGTGGAAGATGCTACTCGGATCGGTGTGTTTAGGACCATGCCTATGCGCTTTGAGGAAAAAACATTCACTGAACCCATTACCTTGGTGGTAGATCCTAATTTCTTTGAATTTTTCGGATTTGAGCTACTCAAAGGAAATCCAGAGGAAGCCTTAACTGGACCGGACAAAGTTATTCTGACGGCTTCCACTGCACAGCGGTATTTTGGCTCGGAGGACCCGGTGGGAAAGGTATTGTTCCGTGGCTCTGAAAAGACAGCAACTGAAGTAACAGGAGTGGTGGCAGACCCTCCCCATAATTCCCATTTGGATTTTGAAATGCTGCTATCAGCAGACAGTTGGGGATATATGAAAGACCTTCAATGGTCCTCCAATAACCTGTACACCTATTTTAGAATTTACCCGGAGGCTGACCCTAAGAAAGCACAGCAAGGAATTGATGGGTTTATCAGCAAATATTTTGGACCAGAAATCCAGCAGTTTCTAGGGATCTCCCTTGACTCATTTTTGGAGCAGGGCAATCGCTATGGGTATGCCTACATCCCTATGATGGATATTCATCTCTACTCGGGTTTGGCAGAGGATATCAAGCCGGGAGGGAATATTCAATACCTCTATATTTTTGCGGCCATAGCCTTGTTTATTATTCTGATAGCCTGTATTAATTTTATGAATCTGGCTACTGCCCGAGCCTCCAACCGAGCCAAGGAAGTAGGAGTGAGAAAAGCTATTGGTGCTCAAAAGAGTCGCTTGGTTTATCAGTTTCTCACCGAATCGATGCTCTACAGCCTTATTTCTGGGCTTTTGGCTTTTCTGCTTATTTTGCTGGCTTTATCACCATTCAATGCCTTATCCGGAAAGGATCTAGGTTTGGAATTATTGATTAATCCGTTTTTTCTAGTCGGCTTCTTTTCCTTTATCCTATTAGTGGGTCTGATGGCAGGCTCTTATCCTGCTTTTTACCTGACATCATTTTCACCTGTGACAGTTTTGAAAGGAAAAATCAGAAGTGGAGTCAAACGCTCCAATTTCCGAAATGGCTTGGTCGTGTTTCAGTTTTTTATTTCAATCTGCTTGATTATCAGTAGTATGGTGGTATACAAGCAACTTCGCTACATGCAGGAGAAAAATCTAGGCTTTGACAAGGAAAATGTCGTTGATTTGCTTCATACTCGGGCTTTGGGAACTAATGCTGAGGCTTTCAAGCAGGATTTATTGAGCCAAAGTGGTTTTGTTTCGGCTAGCTATGCCAATACACTGCCCCCTAATATTGATTGGAATTCGGTATTTCGAACTACAGATTCCCAGCAGGATTTTCTCTGTAATTTGAATTTTGTGGATCATGATCAGCTCGAGACCTTGGGATACAAAATGGCTCAAGGAAGGTTTTTTTCAAGGCAATTTCCAAGTGATACCGGTGCTGTGGTCCTCAATGAAACGGCCTTTAGACAGATGGGCTGGACAGAGTTGGATGGGAGTCAGAAAGTGAGTGGATTTTGGAATGTCAATTCGGAGCCAGTCGCCAGAGTAGTAATTGGGGTTATTCAGGATTTCAATTTTGAAAGTCTTCGGGCTTCGGTAAGGCCTTTGATTATGACTTTGGGTGATATCCCAAACAATGAAATGGCCATCCGTCTCAATGCTGGAAATCCTGCCGAGAAGTTGGCGATTTTGGAAGAAACTTGGAAAAAACATGCCGATGGGGCTCCTTTTGAGTACTCTTTTATTGATTCTAATTTTCAACGGCTTTTTTTAGCTGAGCAAAAAATGGGTAATATTATTTTGGTATTCACTGTTTTGGCAATCAGTATTGCTTGCCTAGGACTATTTGGCTTGGCAGCCTATACCACGGAGCAGCGCTCCAAAGAGATTAGTATTCGAAAAGCCCTAGGAGCTTCTATGCCTCATTTGGTGACGATTTTGAGTAGAGATTTTACCCTCTTGGTTTTGATTGCTTTTCTCTTCGCGGGACCTTTAGCCTATTACCTGATGAATACCTATTGGCTTGGAAATTTTGCCTACCGAATCGAGATCGGTTCAGCACTGATTTTCATTGCTGGTTTTATGGCTATTCTCATCGCTTGGATCACGGTGAGCTATCAAAGCTTTAAAACCGCCGCTTCTAATCCGGTAGACTATCTGAAAAATGAGTAGAGCTCAGAAGGTTCAGTTTGTCCGTGAGCGACCAAAAATGGAGCAAAATGAACATTGAGATTACTCCAAATGCCCCTCAACGAACCTGAGGGGCATTTTTTATCGGTATAAAACCTGCAGAGAAGTTGCTAATACCTCTTTGAACTGTAAACCTACCCGGACCATGCTGAAAAACTATTTCAAAATTGTCTTTAGAAATGCCAAAAAACATCCCATGTATGTACTGATCAATCTTTTTGGATTGGCGGTAGGGATGTCGGTGAGTATAGTGATTTTATTATATGTCCAATTTGAATTGAGTTATGATAGATTTCACCCGGATGCCGACCGGATTTTTAGAGTATCTCGAGCATGGTATAATCCTAACGGAGACATCAGCCTTCACTTAGGCCACACTGCCCCTCCTTTTGGACCTTTGATCCAGTCAGACTTTCCGGAGGAGGTGGAGTATTCAGCCCGTTTGTTCAATTTCGATCCGCTGATCAAATCGGGAGGAAATGCATTTGAGGAGGAGCGTTTTTTCTTTTCTGACCCCGAGGCATTTGATGTGTTTGGGTGGGAAATCCTAGAGGGTGAGGGCAAATCGGCTATGGATCAGGCGGATGGTGTAGTCCTAAGCCAAAGTACAGCGAAAAGATATTTTGGGGAGGAGTCTCCGATAGGGAAGGAACTGTTGGCAGATTTGGCAGGGCAAGAGGTGACTTTTCAGGTGCGGGGGGTGATGAAAGATATTCCGGAGAACTCCCATTTTCATGTGGATTTCTTGGCGTCTATGGTTCCTGTGGTGCAGTTTTATGGAGGATTGGATGCCTTTATGTCCAACTACGGATCCAATAATTTTTCCACGTTTATCAAATTAAATGATGGGGTGGATTACCGGGAATTTGAATCTAAGCTGCCCACCTTGATTGACCGTCACATTGGTCCCAATCAGGCCGGAGTACCTGCATCAAAAGGGACTCAATTGATTCTCTGGCCTATTAGTGATGTGCATCTGTACTCCAATTTGGACTCTGAAATCGAGCCAAATGGTAATATTGATTATGTCTATACTTATCTGGCAATTGCATTTTTTATTCTCTTGATTGCCTGTATCAATTTTATGAATCTATCCACAGCCCGTTCTTCCTTGAGATCATTGGAGGTAGGAATCCGTAAAGTTATGGGGGCTGATCGAGGATTATTGGTAAAACAGTTTTTGGGGGAATCCTTTGTGATGACCATTTTGGCCATGGGTTTAGCTCTTCTGATTACCCTTTTATTCTTGCCGGTTTTTGGAGATTTTACCGATCGACCTCTAGAGTTGGATTTGATCGAGCATCCAGAGTATCTACTTGGAGTCATTGGAATTATTCTTTTTGTAGGTTTGATTTCAGGAAGTTACCCGGCTTTGTTTTTATCGGGTTTTAGACCAGCTCGAGTTCTCAAGGGGGCACTGAAAGCAGGAAAAGTACACGAGCGTTTTCGGTCATTTTTGGTGGTGGGACAATTTGCTATCTCAGTTATGCTTATCGTAGCTGTGTTGGTCGTGGTACGGCAGCTGGATTACATGCAGAATAAGGACTTGGGATTTGAAAAAGAGGATATTGTCGTTTTGCCTAGCAATACCCTGATCAATGAAAACTATCAAATCATAAAAGACCGTCTTGAAAATCATTCCGGAATCCAATCCGTTTCGGTGTCTAGTAGAGTTCCTTCAGGAAGGCTTCTAGATTCTCAGGGGGTAAGTGCCGAAGTCAATGGTGAGCTTTCTCAATTGAGTCTCAGAATAGCAGATATCCATGTGGGGCATAACTTTTTGGAAACCTATGGGATCGAGGTAATAGCAGGAAGATCATTTGACTATCAGCTAGCATCAGATTCTACGGAAGCTTTTGTGCTCAATGAGACCGCGATCAGGGAGGTGGGCTGGTCTAGTCCTGAGGAGGCTGTGGGTAAGCAGTTTCTCTACGGTACCCGGAGGGGTTTTGTCACTGGGGTGATGAAAGATTTTCATTTCGAAAGCCTCCATCAGCCTATTGTGCCAATCGTATTTATGATCTCTCAAGACAGAAATAACCAAATCAGCATCAAAATTGATGCAGGAAGCCGAGATGAGGTTTTGGCCTATCTGAGAGACGAATGGGCCCAATTTAGGCCTGATTTTCCTTTCGAACCGCTTTTTGTGGATGAGGGATTTAATCTTCAATACGAGTCTGAGTCACGGGTACGAACCATCTTTACCTTCTTCTCAGTTTTGGCTATTTTAATTTCCGTATTGGGACTTTTGGGTTTGGTTACATTTGCTACGGAGCAGCGCACCCGTGAGATCGGTATTCGAAAAGTAATGGGAGCAGAGACAACCAATATTTTGATTTTGCTGGGAAAGGACTTTCTTAAGCTTGTGGCTATCGGTTTTTTGATTGCGATCCCCATTTCATGGTTTGGAATGAATACTTGGCTGGAGGATTTTGCCTATCGTATTGGGATTCATTGGACCGTCTTCCTCTGGGCAGGACTTTTGGCCGGGCTGATTGCTGCCGTCACAGTCACTACTCAAACGATTAGAGCGGCGTGGGCCAATCCGGTGAAAAGTATAAAAAGTGAATGATTTTGGCGTGTAAAACAATACTATTCTTTTGATTCAATGCTTCTTTTTTCGATCATTTGATCAGTGGGGTTTGAAAAAACAAGTTCTCTTTTAGATTTGTAGTATGACCTCACTAATTAACCAAACCCTTAACCTATGAAAACGAAATTTCAGTTCATCGATCGACGAGACTTTTTGAAGAAGTCAATGCTGGGAGCAGCTGGCGTGACTTTGGCTCCTTCTCTTTTGGCGCAGGCCCAGGCAGCAGGAAAGTTGCGGACTGCCCATATCGGTCTCGGTGCGATGGGCATGGAGGATTTGAATGCTATTGCTTCTCATGATCTAGTAGAAGTAGTAGCCCTTTGTGATGTGGATAGTAATGCACTTTCATCCGCAACAGCCCGCTTTCCCGATGCCAAAACTTATTCCGACTACCGATTACTTTTGGAAGAAATGACCGATGAAATCGATGCGGTAATCGTCTCTACTCCTGATCATACCCATGCTCCGGCTTCTCTGATGGCCATGGAAAAAAACAAACCAGTCTATTGCCAAAAGCCGCTTACACATCATGTAAGTGAAGCTCGGGAAATGAAAAAAATGGCCGAAGAGAAAAACCTGATTACACAAATGGGAATTCAGGTCCATTCATTTTACGATTACAAACTGGCAACCTTGCTGATTCAGGACGGGATCATCGGAAAAGTGCATACCGTACGCGCTTGGTCACCCAAAAACTGGGGCTATGACGGACCAAAGCCCAAGGGAAGAGATGAGACCCCTGAAAATCTGGACTGGAACCTTTGGCTAGGAACTGCCAAGAAGCGAAAATATAAAGAGGGTGTTTACCATCCTGGAAACTGGCGAAAGCTACTCGATTACGGTTGTGGTACTCTTGGGGATATGGGAGTCCATATTTTTGATACACCTTATAATGCCTTGCAGCTAGATGTGCCTTATACAATTGTCAATAACTGTCGCAAACCCAATGGTTTTGGTTTTCCCGAAAATAATGTAGTTACTTATGAGTTTCCCCAAACCCCCTATACCGCTGAGACACTCAAGTGGGTCTGGTATGATGGCCCGGGCGCGCCTATCGATCATGAGGATTTGAAGCTACCCAATGGGGACGAATTGCCAGATCAAGGAGCGATGTTTTTAGGAGAAAAGGGACGCCTCCTTTTACCACACTTCCAGCAATTGCCGCGATGGATTGTCGATGGGAAATATCAGGAATTTGATGTGGCCAAATACAATCTTGGCGAACCGGTCAAGGATTATGCAGGTGAAAGCAAGAAGCATTACCATCAGTTTGTAGATGCCTGCCTGGGTAAAGATGAGTGCAGTGCGCCTTTCGAGTATTCCGCCCGATTGACCGAGACGATTTTGCTAGGTGTGATAGCCGGCCGATTCCCTAATCAGACCCTGCATTGGGACAGTGAAAAAGCAGAATTTGCCGAGCGAAAAGCCAATAAGTTTTTAGGCGGAAAGTATAGGAAGTTTTAGAAAGTAGGAAATCTGAAATTCTTCAGCTTTCATATTTTAACTTTCAAACTTTCCATAATTCGTCCATCAGCGAACAAAAATGTTCGAAGAATTGATTTGAAATCCATGAAATACCCCTTAATGCTACATTGAGGGGTATTTCAACTGGCACAAAAGTGGAAATTCAGACTAAGGCTTTCAATCAATTTACTTATGTGGAGGAATTATCTGAAAATCGCTTGGAGAAACATTACTCGGAGTAGGGGCTATGCCTTTATTAACATCGTTGGTTTGGCCGTGGGAATGGCTGCCTCGATATTGATATTAATATGGGTTCAATTTGAAACTTCGGTTGATCGCTTTCATGAGCACTCGGACCGGATATACGCCATCTGGAGAAACTCGACCATGCAGGGGGAAATCAATACCTGGGACTACACTCCCGCCCCTTATGCACCGACAATGAAGGAGCAGTTTCCGGAAGTAGAGGAAGTGGCACGAATTTCTGAGTGGGATAAGCAGCTGCTTACCCATGATGAAAATAATTTTTACGAGCAAGTTACCTTTACAGATCCAGGCTTTTTCAGGATTTTTTCATTCAAGGCTGTGGAAGGTGACCCGGTGGCGGCACTATCAGAACCGGGAAATATTGTTCTCACTGTGTCAGTAGCCAAAAAACTCTTTGGAAATTCACCGGCAATAGGTCGAAGCGTGACCTTGGCTAAGCAGCTGGATTTTGAAGTGAAAGCTATCGTCGAAGACCTTCCGGTGAATACAGACTTTCCATTTACTGCATTTTTGCCATTCAAAAAACTGGAGGCCATGGGTTGGGCGGACGATTACTGGCAAAATAATTCCTACCGGACATTTACCCTGTTAAGTGAAGGTGTTGACCTTGATTCCTTCAATGAAAAGTTTTCAGATTTCACAGAAACAAACTCCGAAGTGGAGCATATTTCTGACTTTCTGTTTCCTGTGGAGGACTTACATCTCTATTCCAAATTCGAAAATGGGAAGTCTGTTGGTGGCAAAATCGAATTGATCCGAATGTTTGCTATTGTATCCATAATAGTCTTGGTTTTGGCAGCGATTAATTTTGTAAACCTGAGTACTGCCCAAAGTGAAAAGCGTTCCAAAGAAGTCGGAATCCGAAAAATCTCAGGTGCCGGAAGGGGAATGCTGATTGGTCAGTTTTTGGTAGAATCTACCTTGATTGCCTTCTCTGCCTACTTGCTGGCAATAGTTATTGTTTCCTTCACCTTTGAGATTTTTAAAGATTTTGTGGGCTTGAGCTTGGAAAACCCTTTTGCAGAGCCCTATTTCTGGGGGATATCCGCACTTTATGTTTTTGTCATTGGGATATTGGCAGGAGCCTATCCGGCTTTTTTGTTGAGTTCTTTTAAACCCACAGCGATTTTTAAATCCAATATGGGTTCAAAGGGTTCCTTCGGGTTAAAGCCTCGAGAAATATTAGTCGTCTTTCAATTTGCGGTGGTAGTTACCTTGATTTCCTGTGTTTGGATTATTCAAGATCAGGTACGATTTGTCCAAAATAGGGACTTGGGAATCGATAAGGAAAATTTGATTTTCCATCCTGTCACAGAAAGCATGAGAAAAAACAAAGTGGCGCTTAGGAATGAATTACTGGCCCTTCCCGAAGTGGTCGAAGTGAGCTATACATTTTCTCCACTGACAGATATTTACAGCGATACCGATGGGATGGAGTGGCAGGGCAAAGACCCTGACTATCGCCCAAGTATACGAAGGATGGGTGCAGATGCTAACTTGGTAAAGACTGCTGGAATGGAATTGATCGCCGGTAGGGATATTGATGTCTATGCATTTCCCAATGATAGCCTCGCAGCAATATTAAATGAGCGAACGGTGAAAATGATGGGTTTCGAAGAGCCTATCGGACAAGTTATAAAAGATGACGCCTATTACTTTACTGTGGTAGGTGTGGTAAAGGACTTTATTATGGAGTCCCCATTTGAAGATGTAGTGCCCATCATGGTGACGGGTCCTAAGCGCAACTTGAATTTTATCCATATTCGCTTTGCTGATACGGGTGCAAATATGCAGGCTTTAGGCAGTGTAGAGGCTATTATTAGCAAATTCAATCCTGATTCTCCTTTTGAATATTCCTTTGTAGATCAGGAACATGCCCGCAAATTCGTGTCTCAAGAGCGGATAGGGAAACTGACCTCTCTATTCTCGGGATTAGCTATTTTTATCTCCTGTATGGGGTTGTTTGGTTTAGCTACCTTCATTGCAGAGCGGAGAAGAAAAGAAATCTCAGTAAGGAAAGTGCTGGGAGCATCTACAGTCAGTGTAGTGGCTTTGATCTCATCCGAATTCACCAAATTGGTATTGATTTCAGTCTTGGTTGGTATTCCTTCGACGTGGTATTTCATGAGCGATTGGCTGGATAGCTTTGCTTATCGAGTCTCGATTGATTGGACGCTGTTTTTATGGACGGGGGGAATAACTCTTTTGATTGCTTTGTTTACAGTCAGTGCTCAAGCGATAAGAGCTGCCTTGGTCAATCCAGCAGAGATCTTAAAAAATGAGTGACCCGATATCCAATAAAATTTTTCATTTAACCTAATAAAGCCTTATGCTCAAAAACTATTTTAAAATCGCTTGGAGGAATCTAATCAAGCAAAAAGGCACTTCCTTTATTTCTATTTTCGGCTTGGCTTGCGCCGTGGCCTGCTGCTTGGTGGCTTACCTTTTTATAGAGCAGGTTTGGTTTAAGGGGATGCTTCAGCCTAATAAAAAGGAGATCTTCCAATTGACCTACACGACTGCAGAGGAAAATGGAATAGTGAGGTATGGGACAGTAGCAGATCCGATTGCTGAACTCCTTCCCGAAGAAATTCCTTACATCAAATCCCAAACACAGGTCAAGACCCGAATTCCAGTTTTGATTCATGACTTGGAGAGCTATCAACAGCGAGCAATGTATGTAGATCCCGGGTTTATGGACATGTTCAGCTTTAACCTGAAATATGGCTATTCAGGAGCCCTCAACGACCCTGAGCGAGTAATTCTAACCGAGCAACTTTCGGAGAAGTTATTTGCAGAGTCCAATCCCATGGATCAAGAGATTACATTGGTGCTAAACGGCGAAGAGAAACAGTATAAAGTAGGGGGTGTTATGCAAAAATTGAGCGACATGGAGCTGTTCAATTTTGACCTCTTGGTCAATAATGAATCCATTAAGTCCGCATATAATCCTGCTTCATTAAAAGACAAATGGAATTCTGAATCTTGGACTTTTATCCAAATAGAAAAAGGGATTGACCCTAGTCAAGTCCAAACCGAACTTGCAGCCCTACAAAAAAGACAGAATGAGATCAATCCCGATAATCCTTATCTCAGCCTAGATTTAGTCGCCTACACTGATTTGGTCAAAATGTCCGGAGAAATCAAAAATGGAGTTATCAGTTTTTTGGCAATTGGTCCACAGATTCTACTCGGGGCTATTGGCTTGTTTATTTTGATTTTGGCTGTATTCAATTATATCAATATTTCCATTCTGATGGCTACACGCAGGATCAAGGAAATTGGAGTCAGAAAGGTTATCGGCAGCAGGAAAGGCCAATTAATCACGCAGTTTCTCAGCGAGAATTTGATGGTCTGCTTCCTTTCCATCGTTTTTGGCTGCCTTTTGGCTGCGATTTTCCTATTACCGGGGTTTAATCAGATTGCAGATAAAAATTTACAACTTGACCTGTTTAATGACCCGTTCATTTGGGCTTTTCTGATCGCTTTGACCGGATTTATTACCTTGGCTTCAGGCCTTTACCCAGCGGTTTTTGTTTCCTCATTCAAGCCTGTCAGTATTTTGAAAGGAAACCAGCAGCTGGGCAGCAAAAGTTTTTTGACTACTGTCCTACTGACCTTTCAGTTTACGCTGGCCATTATCAGCATAGTTGCCGGGGTAGCTTTTCTCCAAACGAATTACATCAATCAGAATAGGGACTGGGGTTATGATAATCGGGATAAAATTATAGTCAATGTGCCAGAAGCAAAAGAATATTCCAATTTTAAGGACAAGCTTTTGGCCTTGGCTGCAGTCGAAGAAATCAGTGGCAGTCAGAATTATGTTGGTAATTGGCAAGAAGAAAAAGAGGTCAGCTATCAGGAGCAAAATCATCCTATAGCACACCTTAAAGCTGAAGGGAATTATGCCCAGCTTTTGGATTTGAGGTTGAAAGAGGGAAGGTTTCTTGACCCTGATCGGATTTCGGATCAAGAGGAAGCCATTTTGGTCAATGAAAAGTTTATGAAGAGTTTGGGCTTGACTTTTCCCGTTGAGGAATCTGTTTTGATCGATTCGGCCAATTATCAAATCGTAGGAGTAGTGGAGGATTTTCATGCCTTTGCCTTTGAGGCTCCGATCGAATCCATGGTGATTCAAGCCGGTGCAGATAGTATTTACAGTTACCTAACCTTGAAAATGAGCCCGGGTACAGCAGCTGCCTCCATGGACTTGGTTAAAAAAACCTGGCGGGAATTCTTTCCCAGAGGTCTTTTTGAAGGAAAACTCCAAACGGAGGTTTTTGATCCTTCTTTTAGAGATGTCAGAGGAGTTCAAAATGTCATTTTGTTTGCAGCTATCCTTTCTGTGTTGCTCTCTGCCATGGGGCTGTTTGGATTGGTTTCTTTGAATATGAATGCTCGGATCAAAGATTATTGCGTCCGAAAAATATTCGGTGCTGCGATCGTAGATTTATCCCAAAAGCTATTTATGCGCTATTTGATTAGCTGGATAATTGCTGCCGTTTTAGGTGGAGGCATTGCATACCTCATCGTGAAAAGTTTCTTGGATTCTTTCTTTGCTTATCATGCTGGGGTAGGACTGGTGCCGATTGGCTCAGGGGTGTTGGTTTTATTGATTGTGATCGGTGTGACTGTCAGTTCCCAGCTATGGAAAGTCTATTACGCCAATCCCTCGCAAATCTTAAAATCGGAATAAAACCAATTGTAACTGTTTATTATTTTCAAATTGCCAACTGGCAGGCTCTAAGATTTAAGAATGATGGATTGAGCATCGGAGAGGACTTGGAATTGTTCGCCAGCGAACAAAAATGTACGTAAATTAAAAGGTGTTTTTATTCAAATAATGGCTTTGGAGCAGATCCAAGGCCTTTTTTTATGGCATAAATCTGGAACAACCCCTTACTAGAAAAATATCTGATTTATGATTCAACTCAAGGAAATAGATAAGTACATAGAATCCCGTTTTCAACGGATCTTCTTACTCAAAGGAATTAGTCTCACCATCGCTGAAGGGGAATTTATCACCCTGATGGGTCCTTCGGGTGCCGGAAAATCTACTCTGCTCAATATTCTAGGGTTATTGGATGAGGATTTTGAAGGGGAATATCTCTTCGGGGAGAAAAACATCCTTAAGATGAAGCAGCGTGAACTATCCAATCTGCATAAAAGTGAATTTGGATACATTTTTCAAGCGTATCATTTGATCGACGAACTGACAGTCTATGAGAATATCGAAACCCCATTACTTTATCGAAAAGTGTCTTCATCAGAGCGCAAAAGCATCATTGCCAATCTGCTTGACCGATTCAATATGGTAGCCAAAAAAGATTTATTCCCTACTCAGCTTAGCGGAGGTCAGCAGCAGCTAGTGGGAATTGCCCGGGCCATTGCAGGGAAACCCAGTTTACTCTTGGCAGATGAACCCACAGGAAATCTACATTCGGCACAAGCCAAAGAAATTATGGAGGTTTTTCAAGAACTGCACAAGGAGGGTACTACCATTATTCAAGCCACTCACACACGTGAAAATGCGGATTACGGGACTCGCTTGATTCAATTAATTGACGGAAGAATAGAAAGTGATGAAAAAATTTAATTTGATACTTGTTTTACTCTTTCTCTGTATTGGGAAATTGCAAGCGCAGGATACGCTTCTCCTTGATTTTGATGAGGCTGTAGAATATGCACTAAAAGCCAACTTGGACTTTCAAATCCTGAATAATAACCAAGAGGTACTTGAGCATGAGCGTAAAGCGGCGCTTTTTGCTCGGTTCCCTTCAGCCAATATCAATTCAAATTTTGCACGGCAAAATGGGCAACAGTTTCAGCAAGTCGAAGGGGAGATCGTTGTGACCAATGTGACCAATGAAATTATCTCAGGCGGATTAAGTGTGAATGTGCCAGTTTTTAATTCGGGAAGGAGAATTCTTGAATCTCAAGCCGCAAAAATGGCCTTGGAGGCTGGTGAAAATGGACTGAAAAGAGCTCGTCAGCAAGTGGTCTTTGACGTGGCGCAGCGCTATCTTCAGGTTTTGCTAGATCAAGAGCTAGTCAGAATTTCTCGTGAAAACCTTGATAACCAAAAGCAGCAACTTTTACAGATCGAAGGTTTTGTGGATGCGGGAATACGGACGATTTCGGACCTGTACAATCAGCAGTCCGAAGTAGCTAGACTGGAATCTGTTCTAGTCGATGCGAGGATTACTCTAGAAAATGACCTCTGGTCATTGACCGAATACTTACAACTCGAAACTGGTATTGTTCCCCGTCTCCAACCTGTGACCGTAGAGGGATTGGATGGATTCACTTTTGCAGACGATAGTCTGTCGACTTTGGTCAATTTAGCCATGGAAAACCGCATCGATCGAAGCCAACAAGAGCTTTTGGTTACCGCAGCCAAGAAATCTATCCAAGCCTCCAAGGCGATGTATTACCCAAGGTTGAATGCATTTTTTAACTACAATACCTTCTTCACTTCTCTGGATAGTCGTAGTCCCAGTGAGCAGCTATTGCGAATTTATCCTCAAAATACCATTGGGATCAATCTCGCTATCCCTATTTTCAACAATTGGCAGACCAAACTCGCTGTGGTACGCGCTCGGGTAAATTATCAAAATGAAACGCTGAGGGAGGAAGCCCTAGATCGACGTATTTTCCAAGATGTCAAATTGGCTCATCAAAATTATCAAGCGGCTTTGGAGAAATTTCATAATGCCGAAGTTCAGGTAAATGCAGCAGATGAGGCATATACCGCGGTGAGTGAGCGTTTTAGATTAGGGCTATCTAATTTTGTCGATCTGGCCACAGCTAATCAACAATTGGTAGCAGCCCAATCAGATCAAGCACAGGCGGTATTCTCTCTTTATTTCCAAGAAACTTTGATGCGATTTGCCTTGGGAATCATAGAGTAGACTGTTCCTTTACTCAATGGCTTGCTACTTTCATCAGCACCCAGGCAAATTGCTCATCGGTATCTTTGTAAATCGAATCAATGCTATAGCCTGACTCGGAGGCTAGGTTTTCTAGCATTGGGAAATCGTATTTCTGGGAGATTTCAGTTTGGATGGTTTCATTTTTTTCAAATTCAAACTCATGGTCTCCAATTTGAACGGTTTGCTGCTGAAGGCTGATCAGAAAACTCTCTGAAGCACCGGTAATGGGATGATAGGTGGCATAGTGATCGAAGGCCTGAAGGTCAAAGTCTCCATTCAACTCCCTATTGATTCGTTTCAGTAAATTCAGATTAAATCTCTTTGTGATCCCTCCGGGGTCATCATAGGCATTTCTGATGGTACGAGGATGTTTTTTGAGGTCCACTCCCAATAGAAAAAAGTCTCCTTGCTGCAGATGATCTCCCACAAATCCCAAAAATTCAATCGCTTTTTCCTTTCTGAAATTACCAATATTGCTACCCAGAAAAAGAACGATTCGGGTATGTGTGCTGTCTTCTATTTCTGGAAGGGTTTGAAAGAAATCACCCGCCAAAGGCTTCACGTGGATTTCGGGTATTTCTTGCTCAAAAAGATCCCGATTGACCTTCAGTATGCTAGAGGAGATATCTAGTGGAATGTAGTTGAGTTCTGCTGTTGATTTACTGAGTATTTTTACAAAATGGACCATTTTTCGTCCATCTCCTGCTCCAAGTTCAATCAAATCAACCTTCTTGCTTCTAAAATGTGAAGCGATGGCTTTTGATTGGGAATGGATGATATCCAACTCTGCCTTGGGTAGGTAATAGCTGGGCATATCCATGATTTCCTGAAAAATTTTGGAACCCTCCTCATCGTAGAAATATTTGGAGGATAGGGTTTTTGGATTTTGTTGAAGTCCAGCAAGGACGTCGTTTAGGAAGGTTACTGTATTCGGAGTCATTTTATTTGGCTAATCGGATTCCTGAAAATATCCATCTCGCAGCAGGATGGAAAAAATTACGGTAGGTAGGTCTGGAATGACCTTCGGCAGTGGCCACTGAAGCACCGCGAAGAACCTGCTGATTGACCATGAATTTGCCATTGTATTCACCCAATGCACCGGGGGCTTTTTTAAATCGGGGATAGGGCAGATAGGCACTTCCGGTCCATTCCCAAAGCTGACCCCAGTCAAATTTTCCCGAAGCAATTTCCCATTCAAATTCGCTGGGAAGTCTGCAACCTTTCCATGCTGCATAGGCCTGAGCTTCGTAATAGCTTATATGCTGTACAGGCAAATTCGGGTTTATTTTTTGAAGTCCTGAGAGCGTATAATTTTGCCATTCTCCTTCGACCCAATGCCAATATAGCGGGGCTTTGATACCTTCATTGCGAATGAAACTTAAGCCCTCATCCAGCCAATAATCAAAATTATCATAGCCTCCAGACTGTATAAACTCCAAATATTCTCCATTGGTGACAGGTTGATCGGAAATCTGAAACTCTTCTAGGTAGACCTTGTGCCGACCATGCTCATTGTCATAAGAAAAGCCAGTGCCCTCAAAGCCCACTTCATACAAACCTTCGGGTAAACTTAAAAACTTTCCTTTTGGAGTTTCTTTGGTTTGAAAAGCTGGTCCATATACCGGGAAAGTCGGTTGATAACCCAAGATGTATTTCAGGTCATAGATGAGTAGTTCCTGGTGCTGCTGTTCGTGATTAATACCCAATTCGAGACGGTCTACTATTTCCTGATTTTCGAGCGGTTCTTGTAGCATTTTCTCGATGGCCTCACTGACATAAGCTCTGTAGTTCATGACTTCTCGTACCGGTGGCCTGCTCATTAAGCCTCGGTTGGGGCGAAGGACGCGCTTGCCTGCGTGATTGTAATAACTGTTGAAAAGAAAGGCGAAATCTTCGTGGTAGATTTGGTAGTTTTTAACAAAGGGTACCAAAATAAACTGCTCGAAAAACCAGGTGGTATGGCCTAAGTGCCATTTAGGAGGGGATACGTCTGCGATCGGTTGTGGAATATAATCTTCCGTTTCCAATGGCTCGCAGATTTCTTCGGTATGCTTCCTTGTGAGCTGAAATTGGTGGTGCAAATCAGCTGTTTTCATGGGTAATGGATTTTAGGTTTTTAAACAAAAAGAAAAGAAGTGGCAGAAAAACCACTGCAAAAGGTAAAGAACTTAATATAAGAATATTACTTATAGTGAGTAGCAATTGTTCGCCACCACTCCATAAAACCAAGGCAGTCAGGGTGAAAAAAGATGCTCCCCAAAAGAATCGAATTCGTTTTTTAGGCTCTCTTTTTCCACGATCCAGATACATGCTGAGCACGAAGATGGCTGAATCAATGGAGGTAATCAGAAAAGTGGCCAAGAAAAAAGTACTGAGAAACTGAGTAACTTTTGCAAAAGGTAACTGCCCAAAAAAGACAAAAATGGAGCTATACACTGACTCCAATTCTTCTGCCGAGAGCGATTGCTTGGCTATAAGGTCAAAAGCATGATTTCCAAAAATGGAAAACCAAAGGAAGGTACCCAATGATGGAATCAAAAGTGTACCTAAAAGTACCTCCCGGATACTTCTTCCATGAGAAATACGAGCAATGAAAATACCTGTAAAGGGAGCCCAGGCTAGCCAAAAGGCCCAGTAAAATACTGTCCAGTTTTGGAGAAAATCATTGGAAACAGACCAGGAACCGAGGTTTAAACTCATGGGAGTCCAACTGATAAAATAAGAAAATAAGCTTTCGAAAAAGAGCTCAAGTGTACTTCCAATTGGCCCCATTAAAAAGGTAATACTCAGTAATAATGTTGCTCCTGCAATATTGAGGTCAGAAAGTCTCTTTATCCCTTTTCTCACTCCAAGAAATGCCGATAAAGTCGCAGCTGTGCTGATTAAGGAGAGGGGGATAATGGCCCATTTGGCATCCCAATTGACGCCTCCCCAAAACTCGGAGGAGGATAATAATTGTCGGCTACCTAGACCCACTGATGCTAAAACTCCAAAAAAGGTGGTCATGATAACGAGTAAATCAATCAAGTCTGCAGTCCATTTTGGACTGCTGGAGTCTGGGAAAAGTAAATCCGAAAAGAGAAAGTTCTTTTCTCTCCTGTAATAAAACCAACCTACCAAGACTGCGGTCAGTCCATAAAAAGCCCAAGGCGTAAAGCCCCAATGAAAGAAGGTGTATTGTAAAGCAAAAACTTCGGCAGATAGATTGGATGATCTAGGTGGATTTTCTAGAAAATATACAGGTTCTTGAACAGCCCGAAGTAGTAGGCCTGAGCCCATTCCTGTACTGTAAAGCATGGCGATCCAAGACCCTAAGCCATACTCAGGTTTCCCTTTTCCTAACTTCCTCTTACTTATGGGATGAATGGAAAGAAATACGGCAAGAATCACAGCGAGAAATCCTAAAATCAGATATAATGGACCAAAGAAAGCCATGAGGGCAGAAGTGGCCTCATTGATGAATTGAAAAAACGATGTGCCAGCCCATAAGAAAATGAGTAGGAGGGAAATTAAAAAAAGAACTACCCAAGCACTAAGCCTTGAAGGCTGTAAAGAAGTTTTTTTTGGCGTCAGCAAGAGGTTTTTAGGATTGATTCACGGATACACCCTTCCAGAAAGCAATGTGATTTTTTATACCTGAAGCTGCAGGTTTTGGGTCTGCATAATACCATGCTGCATCAGGATTTTCTTTTCCGTCTACTTCAATAGTATAATAGGATGCCTCTCCTTTCCATGGGCAAGTGGTATGCTTGTTTGAGGGCTTAAAATATTCACTTTTTATGGAGTCAGGTGGGAAATAATGATTCCCTTCGATGACGATGGTTTGGTTACTTTCTGCGATTATTTGATTGTTCCAAGTGGCTTTCATTAAGAATAAATTTTGATGCAAGAAATGAAGGAGGGAAAGATTAAATTGTCCTTGTTGCGACAATTTACAGAAATCAATTTGGAAATAGAACCTGCCAAGGATTTGGAACGAAATAAATAAAAAAAACAGATTTTGATTTTTGGAATAAAATTATTCATCGTAATATTGCAATGTAATTAAATAGCAAATGGGAGTTACTAAATCTGATCTCTTTACAGAAGCGCAAAATGAAATTGCTCAATTAGCAAAGGCTTTTGCCCATCCGGCCCGAGTGGCCATCATACAGTACATGCTAAGGTCTAATGCCTGCATCAACGGTGACTTGGTACAGGAGCTCGGTCTAGCGCAGGCTACTATCAGTCAGCACCTACGGGAGTTGAAAGATTTGGGGATTATTCAGGGGACTATTGAAGGTACCCGGGTAAATTACTGCATCAATCCCATCCGATGGGGAGAAATCAAAACGCTCTTCAATCAGTTTTTTGACCAGTTGGAAAGCTGTGGAGAGGGTGATTGCTGTTAAAAGTCATTTAATAAATTACCATCCCATGAAACTTTCAGAAGCAAAAAGAATTCTCGCTGAATCTAAAACCATCGGTTTTCAGTTGCCAGATGGCAAATTAGTTCCGAGCCATTTCCACGTCACCGAAATCGGTCTGATCGATAAGCATTTTATAGATTGTGGAGGGACTGTACGCAAGGAACAAAAGGTGAATTTTCAGCTGTGGAACGCGGATGATTACAATCATCGCCTACATCCTGAAAAGTTGCTTTCGATTATCCATCTTTCGGAGCGTACTTTAGGTATTCCAGATCTGGAGATAGAAGTAGAGTATCAGGGTGAAACCATCGGGAAATATGGGTTGGACCATGACGGCACTTATTTTATTCTGACTACCAAAATGACGGACTGTCTCGCCAAAGATAAGTGTGGCATTCCCGATCAAAAACCAAGAATAAGACTATCTCAGCTACAGGCTTCTGTCTGCGATCCTGAAAGTGGCTGCTGCTAAAAAAATTTGATTAACTGTATCGTAATATTGCAATAATAAAATAGTATGAATCAAGAAGAAACACTCAAAAATGTGGTGCGAGAGCGCTATGCAAAAATCGCAGAACAAGGTAAAGCTGAAAATGCTTCTTCCTGCTGTGGAGCCACTACTCCTTCCAATAAAGTCTATAACATCATGATGGATGATTATACAGGTACGGAAGGATACCTGGAAGATGCGGATTTAGGATTAGGCTGTGGATTGCCTACCCAATTTGCCCACATCCAAAAAGGCGATACCGTTATCGACTTAGGTTCAGGAGCAGGGAATGACTGTTTCGTGGCTCGTCATGAGACAGGTAGTGAGGGAAAAGTAATTGGCATTGATTTTACGCCTGCGATGATCAACAAAGCGAGGCAAAATGCTGAAAAACTTGGCTATAACAATGTGGAGTTTAGAGAAGGAGATATTGATGAGATGCCTGTCAACGATGAAGTGGCAGATGTGGTAGTGAGTAACTGTGTACTCAACCTTGTACCTAATAAGGAGAAAGTGATCAAGGAGATTTTTAGGGTATTGAAGCCCAGAGGACATTTCAGTATTTCTGATATTGTCTTGGTGGGTGATTTGCCTGAGGCGCTACGTCAAGATGCCGAAATGTACGCGGGCTGCGTAGCAGGAGCTATTCAAAAGGCCGATTACCTGAGTTACATCGAGCAGGCTGGCTTTAGAGGTATTCTGGTTCAAAAGGAGAAAATAATAGTCATTCCAGAAGATATTCTAGAGAAATACCTCAGCAAGGAAGAGATTATTGCCTTTCAAAATGGCGATACGGGGATTTTTAGCATTACTGTTTTTGCTCAAAAACCTGGCGAAAAAGGAACTGAGGATCGTATCAATCACGAAAACCTCCAATCAGGCGGATGCTTGCCAAATTCAGGTTGCTGTTAAATCCAATAATCATCAAGAATGAAGCTTTTCACAGACCTTGCTTCCACGGTAAATCATACCATGGAGCTTCCCATTAGGGAGGAGCGTATGCCCCTCTTAAAAGAGTTGATTAATTACATTCAAGAAAAGATTGAGCGTAAAGAAACACTGGCCTTAAACTTTATATGCACCCATAATTCCCGTCGTAGCCAGTTTTCCCAAATATGGGGGCAGACAGCGGCGGATTATTTTGAGATTCCGGCTCACTGCTACTCTGGCGGGGTGGAGGTGACCGCTTTCAATGAGCGGGCGGTAGCTTCGATCAAGCGCATGGGATTTAAAGTGACCTCAAGCGATTCATCCAACAATCCAAAATATCAGGTCTTTCATTCTGAGGATGGGGCTCCTATTTTGGCTTTTTCCAAGGTGTTTGACGATCAGGTAAATCAGGCGGAGAAATTTGCGGCTGTGATGACTTGTGATCATGCGGATGAGAACTGTCCCTTTATCCCGGGTACTGAGCGTAGAATCCCTTTACGCTTTGAAGACCCCAAGGAATTTGATGATACAGAGCAGGAAGCGGAGAAATACGATGAGCGATCGCTTCAGATTGCATCGGAGCTCTTTTATGTTTTTTCAAAAATCAGGAAGAAATGACTGAGAAAAAGCGATTGAGTTTCCTGGATTCTTACCTGACCTTATGGATTTTTCTGGCAATGGGTTTCGGTGTAGGACTTGGTTATTTGTTGCCAGGGACAGCAGAAACTATTGAATCCATGAGTAGTGGGAGTACCAATATTCCCATAGCGATCGGATTGATAGCGATGATGTATCCACCTTTGGCCAAGGTAGACTATCGCTTACTTCCGCAGGTATTCCGAAACGTAAAGATTCTGAGTATTTCCTTGGTGCTTAACTGGTTTATAGGTCCTGTTTTAATGTTTGCACTGGCTTTGATTTTCTTGCAGGATTATCCCGAATATATGGTGGGTTTGATTTTGATAGGATTGGCTCGTTGTATAGCGATGGTTTTGGTCTGGAATGATCTAGCAGAGGGGAGTAGGGAGTATGGGGCTGGATTAGTGGCATTGAATAGTATATTTCAGGTCTTTTTTTACAGTTTTTATGCCTGGGTATTTATCACAGTTTTGCCACCCTACTTTGGATTTGAAGGGGCTATAGTGGATATTTCGATCGGGACAATTGCGGAGAGTGTGGCTATTTATTTGGGGATCCCTTTCATGATGGGCTTGCTGAGTCGAGTGATTTTGGTGAGGGTAAAAGGAGAGGAATGGTACAGTAGCCGATTTATACTCGCTATTTCTCCTATCACTCTGATTGCTTTGCTATTTACGATTGTAGTGATGTTTTCGCTGAAAGGAGAGCTGATCGTCGAAATTCCCGGAGATGTGCTGAGAATTGCTCTTCCATTACTGATTTACTTTGCCTTGATGTTCTTGATTGGATTTTTCCTGAGCAAGGTTTTCGGGGCAGAGTACGATAAAAATGCAGCGATAGCCTTCACTGCAGCTGGAAATAATTTTGAACTGGCCATCGCTGTGGCGATTGCGGTATTCGGATTAAATTCAGGCCAGGCCTTTGCGGGAGTAATCGGCCCTTTGGTGGAAGTTCCAGCTTTGATATTACTTGTCAGAGTCTCTTTTTGGCTGCGGGACAAATACTATCCCAAATCAATTTGATTTAAAAGCCTTTTCGTCTAGCGGAAAGGCTTTTTTTTAATCTAAGGCTTCGTCGCAGGCTTTTAATATCTGGTTGAAATCAGCAACTAAAAGTGGCTTGGTATAATAGTGCTTGACTGAGCTGTAAGTAAGCGCTTTATCTCTATCGGATTTATTGATCGAACTGCTGACAATAAAGATTGTGTATTGATCCTGTACCTCTTGAGGAAGACTTTTGAAGAGATCTAAAAATCCCCATCCGTCCAAAATTGGCATCGTGAGATCCAATAAAATGACTGATTTATATTGCTTATCTGAATCTTCCATAGGGTCTCTGACAAATTCGATAGCATCTAAACCGTCAAAAAAAGAATGCAGCGTAAGATTTGGGT
The DNA here is from genome assembly GCF_900101705.1 of Algoriphagus faecimaris. GTDB lineage: Bacteria > Bacteroidota > Bacteroidia > Cytophagales > Cyclobacteriaceae > Algoriphagus > Algoriphagus faecimaris. The sequence goes on from NZ_FNAC01000003.1 coordinate 109,811, forward strand.
CTAAGGTTAAAAAGGCTTTTTTTAACATCATGTGGAAATGTTGATCGTCTTCCACTATCAAGATTTCTCTCTTAATATTCAATAAAGGCATGTGTACTGGTGCTGGGTAGGCAGATTGTAAATATTACGTTAAAGTAGTAATATTTTTAGTTAGTAAAGCTCAGGCCAAAAAGAAAATTAAGAACCTTTTCCACAAAAGGGAAAATGTAGCTATGACTGATTAAAAAGAAAACAGGAAGCCTAAAAGACCTCCTGCTCTACAATGTCAGGATCAACTAAACTAGAGAAAAGCCTTACTCTCCGTATGAGTAGCAATGCAAATTCTAGGACATTGCGTTTACTATACTCCTGAATGCTATTGAAAGTTTTGCTAGGTTTAGCTTTTATGATTTCAGGGCTTTTTTCCGTTCAAAAGGTTTATTTTCAGGATTAATAAAATTGATCGTTTTGGCACAAAAATCTACCCTGAACGGCTTTGAAACGGCTTTTTCGAATTCGTACAGTTGGCTTTTGAGCGTTTAATAAGCTAACTGTTGGGTACATTGAGAAGTTTTAAAATTTCCTTTTGTATTTTCACTAAAAAGCACAAGACTATGAAGCATTTAGAAACAAGCTATCAAGCTCCAGATGGGGTTCAGTTGTATTTGCAGGCTTGGATGCCTGGGCAAGCCAAGGCGGCCTTACTTCTGGTCCATGGTCTGGGTGAGCATAGTGGACGCTATGACTCCTTGGTAGAGGGATTGACACATCTGGGTGTGGCAGTCTTTACCTTTGATGGGAGAGGACACGGAAAGTCAGACTTGCCTAAACCCAGTGCTTATGTGGATTCTTATTCCCTGTATTTGGAAGATATCGATGCATTGTATGGAAAAGTGAAAGCCTATGTTCCAGGTCAACCTACTTTCATTTTTGGTCATAGTATGGGTGGGGGAATGGTTGCTGCCTATGCGCTTAAATTCCGTCCTGAGACAAATGGGCTTATTCTTTCGGCTCCCGCAATCAAAGAGGCTGAAGGGACATCGGCGCTTTTGATCCTACTGTCGGGGATTTTAAACTGGATTTCCCCCAGGTTTAAAGCGCTGGCTTTGGATATTCTGGGAGTCTCCCGAATACCTGAAGAGGTGGAAAAATATAAGAAGGACCCATTGGTCTATCAGGATAAGATTCCGGTGCGGACTGGCTACGAACTTTTGCAAATGATGCGTTATATTCAATCCAATGCCATTAGTTTTGATTTTCCTTTTTTGATCATGCACGGCTCTGCTGATCGGCTGACTAACCCCAAAGGCTCTCAATTGCTTTTTGATGCTTCGCCTTCATCGGATAAATCCTTCCGAAGGTTCGAAGGAGCTTATCATGAACTTCTGAATGATTTGGATCGGGAGGAGGTTTTGGAAGTGATTTTGGATTGGGTGAAAGAAAGAATTTAGGCCTTTATAAGCAGACTGCTGCTTTTAATTTCAAAAAAAATCAAAGGAAAATTTGAAGTGGAACTATTTTGCTTTATGTTAGTGTCATAATACACTATGACACTAATACAGTTTTTATGATCCACGTAGAAAATTTACATTTTGGATACCCTAAAAAGCCAACCTTGTTTTCTGAGTTGAACTGGGAAGCTCCCGAGGGAACTATCATAGGGCTTTTAGGGAAAAACGGGGCAGGAAAGTCTAGTTTTTTAAGAATTCTTTCTGGCATCCTTTTTCCTTTGGATGGGGCAGTCACAGTTAACGGCTTTGTTCCGAGAAAGCGTCAGTCTCAATTTTTACAAGAACTGTTCTTGGTCCCCGATGAAAGCTATTTACACTCAGGTCTCACGTCGCTAGGTTATGAAAAAATTACATCTCCTTTTTATCCACGGTTTGATTCGGCTCGGTTTAGAAAATTGTTGGATACTTTTGAAGTGGGGCCCACAGTCAGGGTAAAGGACCTTTCTTTTGGGCAGCAGAAAAAGGTAGTTCTAGCTTTTGCACTCAGTTCGGGATGCTCCTTGATTTTGATGGATGAGCCGACCAATGGCTTGGACATTTCCTCCAAAGCTGCCTTCAGGAAAGAGTTGGTCTCGGTGATCAGAGAAGATCAGACGGTCATCTTGGCGACTCATTTGATCAAAGATCTTGAGAATACCTTGGATCGGGTGGTAATTCTAGATCAGGGCAAAATCAAACTTGATGCAGCTCTCTCAGACCTAGCCGATGGCTATTATTTTGGCACCGCAGCACAAGCTCCCCGAGAAGCTATTTATGTACAATCTACCGCCTTGGGTGTACAATACATTGAGCCTAGGAAATCGCAAGCTCAATCCTCAATCAACTTGGAAATGCTTTTCCAAGGGGTGGTCAATGGCGCTGATTTTTCCGAAGCTTTCCATTCATCTAAACTTGCGAATCTATGAATCCATCTAGTTCAAACTTTAGTATTTCAAAAGTAGCATTGCTTCTACGATATGATTGGGGAGTGAATAAGGTGCTATACGGGATATTGTTGCTGGCTTCCCTCGCAATTCTGATTTTACTGTATCAGGTCATCCTGTATTCTAATCATAGATACTTGACCATGGAAACAGGCTATGTTCAAGGACTGTTTTTCGCAGGATTTTTCATCTTGTGTATGATATGGACGGGACAAAGTTTCTGGTCACTCCGGAGTCCGAGAAGCTCCAAATCGTATTTACTCTTACCTGCTTCCCTTCTCGAAAAGTACTTTTCAGAGTTAGTAATAAAGGTTTTTGGCTTAATTGTGATCTACCCTCTGGTGTTTTGGATAGGTTCTAACGTAGGTTTGGGTTTATTTCGCTTGCTTGGGCCATTAACATTCTCTTCGATTCAAACGGAATATATTGCCTTTGTAACCTTGACTGAAATCTGGATCATTGAGGATTTTGGGAATCAATTAATAGTCACAAAATTTATAGTAGTTGGTCTTTTGGTGCTGATCCCCTCCTTGATGTGGGTAGGGAGCCTGATTTTCGGAAAATTTAATTTGCTTGGAATTCCTTTGATCCTAGTCATTACTTATCTGATCCTTACTGGTACTTCTTTGGGGCTTTCGGCGCTCGTGAGTCCATTGATTTTAAATAGGGATAGTAAAGAGAGTTCGGAAATGCTAAAATTTGATCAACCGGAGATTTTGGCAGAAACACCATTATTAATTCTGATGAGTGCCATTTGGATTTGGATGGCCGTGTTGCTTTCCTACGTGGTAGGTTATTTCAAATTATCCGAAAAGCAGGTATAAGATGGACTTCAGCGAACATAAAAATATCTTTCTGCAGATTCGGGATTGGCTTGTGGATCAGATCCTCACCGGTAAGCTCTCTCATGGAGATAAAATCCCCTCTGTGCGTGAACTAGCAGCTGATATCGAGGTCAATCGCAATACGGTCATGCGGAGCTATGCGCTGATGGAGGAGGAGGGGATTCTGGAGAATAAGCGGGGAATCGGCTTTTTCGTGTCTTTGGATGCCAAGTCAAAACTCTTGGACATTCAACGAAAAGAATTCTTTGCAGAGACTTTGCCTCCTATCCTTCATCAGATTCAAGTCTTGCATCTCAATTCGAAAGATCTTGAATCACTACTAGCAGTTATCCATTCTAATGACAATAACAATGAAAAAGAGCAATAAATTAATCTTTGGTTTCCTTGGGTTTTTGTGGGTTTCCTTGGTACTTACCCTGTTGGTATCCTTTATTTTAACCCCTCAGTTTTCCTTTGTAGACGAAGTTCGATCGGAAAAATTCCAATTAGAAGAGTTTTCGGTGGTGAGAATTCAAAATACGAGTTATCTGAAAATTGAAGTGTCAGACTCCACGTATTTGGAATACATCAGCATACATGGCGGTGACGTTAAACCACCAAAAACGGACCCAATCAAAAATTACCGAATTAGCAATGACACTTTGTATATTAATCAGCTGCAGCAGGGCGAAAATGGAAGTTTTGCACTGCATGTTAAAAATCTGAGTCAGATTCTGGTCTCTGATAAAAGTAGGGTTTATCTAACTGATCTGACCTTGGAGTCTTTGTCTTTTGAAAGCCCCGTGCACGAGCTGCGGATAGTCGGACTCGATGGTGGGGGAGTGGACTATCGCTCTGGCCAACTTTTTCTCAAAGGCAGTATTGGGGAGTTGACCGGAAGGCTGAGAGATCAGGCATGGCTGAATATTCCCAGTAAAATCGGAAAGCTTGACATTGACAAAAGTGAAAGCGCTTCGATATGGGTGGATTGATCCTTGGGTATGTTTTTTATGAGGGCATGAAATAGAGCACGACGCAAGCGACACACAGGGGCATGCCCCTGTGTGTCGGGGAAAATATGCGAGACAGGCTATCCCGATACTCGGGACAAGTTATGACCTCTAAAAAACAAATTATAATCAGGTGAAAAATTGATTTTTCTCGATCGTAATCGAAAGTTTACCTAGTTATTTTCGGTTATGATCGAGGATTTCAGCTTAAAAATTCAGGTTTTTAATTTTTTACTTCTCACTTGCTCACACCTCCATCCCATTAAAGGGATTAAACCGCCGCCTTCCTACGCCCATGGCCACGGCCCGGCAGACGGTTTTGTCGCCATACTTGACATTGAGTCTGTCTAGGGCCTGGTAGAGGTTGATCTGTTCTTGGCTGTCTTCGAAGGGCTTGTGATCTCTGGTAAAAATTTCAAAAACTAGGCTAATTCTACTTTTTCACCTTCCAATTCCTTTAGAAAATTAGGACAAAAATCATAGCCATTTTCCCAGGCGATTCCTCCTCCCGGTTCGATAAATACTTTTTCAAATTTGGAAGGATCTAAGAGTTCGGCGGTAAAACCCTTGCCTAGGAAAGGTCTAAGATTAACTATTTTTACTTCATCATCTTTGAAGCGTAACCAAACTCGATAATCCTTCAATACTTTTATTTCTACTACTTCGTTCATATTGCTATTTTAAAGGTTCGATTTTATCCATTTGACTAGGGATTTGAGATTTATCCCAGTTTTCTAACAATTTTTCTCTATGAATCGATGCCCATTCCAAGACTAAAACATGTGCACGATTAGGAAGATTCCCCGCTAGCACTTCCAGCGTTTTGATATCATATTCCGCCTTCAACCCCTGATATTCTGCATGGAAATGTGGCGGGTTGTGATCTTGAAAGTACATCCGAATGATAATTCCATAAAATCTTGATATTTCTGGCATCTCTATTAAAGATACAGAATTTGGTCGGAAAATGTTGTGATGATTATGAATCTGATTTCATGCCTGAGTTGCAATTTGATGATTTTTTAGACTTCTAATTTTTCACTTCTTACTTGCTCACACCTCCATCCCATTAAAGGGATTAAACCGTCTCCTTCCCACACCCATGGCCACGGCTCGGCAGACGGTTTTGTCGCCATACTTCACGTTTAGTCTGTCTAGGGCCTGGTAGAGGTTGATCTGTTCTTGGCTGTCTTCGAAGAGTTTGATTTGGTAGTTGCCATAGACTAGACTGCTGAAGCGCACCCCGATCAGACGGATGAGCATACGCCGACTGTAGAGCTTGCGGAAAAGTTCCTTGACCACGGGCAGGATGCTATGATCCGCGGAAGTGTAAGGAATGCGCTGCTGCATGGTATGCGTCTCAAAGTCCGAATAACGAATCTTCACACTCACACAGGCGGTGAGTTGGCCTTTCTGACGGAGTTTGGAGGCGAGTTGCTCCGTCATCGCCACGAGGGTAGCTTCCAGTAGTTGAACATCGATGGTATCCTCTTCGAAAGTATTTTCTGAGGAAACTGATTTGGCCTCGGAGTAGGGGATGACCGGGTTTCGATCGATTCCGTTTGCTTTTTCCCAGATCATCTTCCCGTTTTTCCCAAAAGTTGCTTCCAGCAATTGGGAGGGCATTTGCTGGAGCGTATGGACTTTTTTAACACCCATATTATAAAGCGTTTGGGAGGTTTTCTCCCCGATCATGGGGATTTTGCGCACTGAGAGCGGGGCGAGAAAGGGTTTTTCCTGCCCGATCGGCACCTGTTTTTCATTGTTGGGCTTGGCCTCTCCGGTAGCCACTTTGGAGACGGTTTTGTTTTCGGAGAGTCCTAGGGAGATATTCAGTCCACTCTCTTTGATAATTCGCTGTCGGAGTTCGTGGGCGAGTTTGAAGCAACCGAAAAAGCGGTCCATACCCGTCAGGTCCATGTAGAACTCGTCGATAGAAGATTTTTCGAAAAGTGGGACGGATTCCTTGATGATCTCGGTGACCTCATGGGATTTTTGGCTGTATTTTTCAAAATCCCCTTTGACGATGATAGCTTCGGGACACAGCTGCCTCGCCGTCCGCATCGGCATGGCGGAGTGTACACCGAATTTCCGTGCTTCGTAACTGCAGGAAGCCACCACACCCCGATCACTCGATCCTCCGATCAGGATGGGTTTCCCATCGAGCCGACTATCAAAAAGCCGCTCTACTGACACAAAAAACGTATCCAAATCCATATGCGCAATACTCCGCTTCCCTTCCATCGCTTTTTGTTAATTATTTTGACATTTTAATGTTTATAATTTAATCATTTTTGTTAGATTTGGGAAAGGTTCAAATAGAAGTGGCAGTAATTGTCAGGGTATAGGAAAAGAAATACGCCTCGCGAAATACAGTAGAAATATACCTCCCTTCGGTCGGTGAAATATACTTCGTAAAATACGGTGGAAATAGGTCTCGCTTTGCTCGACGAAATACAATTGATTATCATAAGGTTATTGTTATGGAAGCTAAAAAGAAATTTATTCCAGTTCATGAATTGGAAGTCTACAGATTAGCTAGAAAGTTGTCATCCATGGCTTGGAATATCTATGAAAGGCTGTCATTCCAACAGCGTAAGGTATGGGGGGATCAGATGCTTGAATCTATAGATTCTGTTGGGGCGAATATTGCCGAAGGCTATGCCCGTTTTCATTATTTGGAAAAAATTCGGTTTTACTACATTTCTAGAGCCTCCTTGTCTGAGGGTGTGGATCATTGGATTGATTTAGGCTTTGAGCGATGTATTGTATCTGATCAAGAGTTCGAATCAATCAATCGACTCAAAACTGATATTCAAGTTAAATTTAACAACATGATCAAAGCCACTTATTCGGCTAAAAATCAGCCTAAAGCTGATGATTAACTTTGTGTTTCACCTCGCCTGAAAGGTTTATTTCAAATGTATTTCTACCGTATTTCTTACTTAAAATTGGAAGATATTTATGCGGTGTTCTACTATTTCGCCCCGCTTGTGGGGCTTATTTCCATAATATTTCCACTGTATTTCTATGAAAATAAATTCTAACCTCAAATTCCTCCGAAAAAGGAAAAATTTCACCCAAGAATCCCTTGCTCAAGCCTTGGGGATATCACGCTCCAAACTCGCAGGGTATGAGTCAAACATCAATCCTCCAATCGAGACCTTGGTCAAGATCTCTGATTACCTCAGAGTATCACTTGATATTTTGCTCAAAGAGGATCTCAGCAGCTACTCCGAATACAAGCTACGCGAACTGCTCGAGACGGATCAGTTTCTGCGTGGGCGAAAGCTGCGGATTCTCTCCACTACCGTGGATGCTGAGGGTCGAGAACTCATCGAAGTGGTCTCTCAGCGGGCCAAGGCGAGTTACTTAGCCGGATTTTCTGATCCGGAATTTATCTCGGAGCTACCTCGATTTTCATTGCCTTTTCTCCCTATGGACAAAAAGCACCGGGTCTTTCAGGTAGATGGTGACTCCATGCTGCCAGTTCCTGATGGAGCTTGGATCGTCTGCGAATACATGGATGATTGGATGGCGATCAAGGATGGGGAGCGCTACGTAATCGTTACCGAGCAGGATGGAGTGACTTTCAAAATCGCCTATAATCGCATCAAAGATCAGGAGAAATTATTGCTCTGCTCCTCCAATCCCATCTATTCCCCCTTCGAAGTAGCGATAGAGCAAGTGAGGGAAGTGTGGCGATATCGCTTGGCGATGAGTGAGTGATTTTTACGGAATCGTTTCCATTCATTTCTACTATCGGTTCATGACTTTTGCCTAAGCATGTATATCTTGAAGGCTAAATAAACCTAAAAACCTGCTTTCATGAAATTTGGTCGACTTTCAGGATTTTTCATCCTGCTCGGATTGCTTTGGAATTGCTCCCCAAAAGAGGTAGACCCCTTTGCTACCATCAAACCTGACGAGACTCGCTTTACCAAAATAACTTTGGTCGAAAAGCTCAATGAACCCATGGAACTCGAAGTCCTCGATAATGGAGATGTGCTCTTCATTGAGCGGGCGGGTAAACTTAAATTATATGAAGCTGCCACCGGAGAAACTACTGTGGTGGGAGAGTTAGATGTTTATATTGAGGGAGAAGATGGGTTATTGGGGATGGCAAAGGATCCTAATTTCAGTCAAAATAACTGGATTTACCTGTATTATGCTCCGAATGATTACAGCCCTGACGTCAACCGGCTTTCGAGATTTGACTTCATCGATAATCGCCTAGACTTAACTTCCGAGAAAATCATGCTCGAAATCCCCGTATTTCGAGGTTGCTGTCATTCTGGGGGTTCGATTGAGTTTGATGCCAATGGACTACTTTTTCTATCTACTGGAGATGATACCACACCCTTTGAGTCGGATAACTATAATCCTATCGATGAGCGCCAAGACCGACCTGCCAATGTGGACGCCCAAAAAACTTCCGGTAATTCCAATGATTTGAGAGGTGCCATCATTCGGATCAAGCCAGAAGCAGATGGGACTTATAGCATTCCCGAAGGTAATCTTTTTCCTCCCGGTACACCTAATACCCGACCTGAGATCTATGTGATGGGAAACCGTAATCCTTACCGTATATCCATCGATCAGCATACAGGTAATCTTTTTTGGGGGGAAGTGGGCCCTGATGCCTCGGTCGATTCCCTACGCAGAGGCCCCAAAGGACATGATGAGATTAACCTAGCCCGAGAAGCAGGCTTTTTTGGCTGGCCGTATTTTGTGGGAAATAATAAGCCGTACTGGAAGTATGATTTTGAGTCCCAAGAAAGTCTTTTTGAATTTGATCCAGCAGCCCCAGTCAATACCAGCCCAAACAATACCGGTTTGGAAAAATTACCTCCTGCCCAATCAGCACTGATTTGGTACCCTTATGATGAGTCGGAGGAGTTTCCCATGCTGGAGACAGGAGGCAGAAATGCCATGGCCGGACCGGTTTATCATCGGGAGGATTTTGAGCAATCGTCAGTTCGATTTCCAGGGTATTACAATGATAAGCTATTTATCTATGACTGGATGCGCAACTGGATTTTTACGGTTTCTCTCACGGAAAACTACGAGTATGATACTATGGAGCGCTTTATGCCCTCAACGGTATTTGACAAACCGGTAGATATGCAGTTTGCCAAAGACGGTTCGCTTTATGTCTTGGAATATGGGACCTATTGGCGAGCACAGAATGATGACTCGGGCTTGTATCGGATCGAGTTTGCCCCCGGCAATCGTCAGCCGGTAGCTAGGATTTCTGCTGACAATCGAACCGGTGCAGCACCTCTGACTGTTCAGTTTTCCTCGGATGGTTCTATGGATTTTGATCCTGAAGATCAATTGAGCTTTTCATGGGATTTTGGGGATACTAATGCGAGTAGTCAGGAGGCGAATCCCTCCCATACCTTTGAGAAGCCGGGGATTTATTCGGTGACTTTGACCGTCACAGATCTTGAGGGAGAAAAAGCTACCGCTTCGATCGAAATTCAAGTGGGAAATGAGCGCCCTGAAGTCTTTATCGAATGGTCGGGCAATAGCAGCTTCTATTTTGAAAACGAATCGGTCAATTATTCGGTGCAGGTTTTGGACCGGGAAGATGGTGAGGTCGATCCCGAAAATGTCGATTTCTCTATTGATTATATCTCCGGAGGTTATGATTTGATTCAGGCAGGTCATCAGGAAGAGCAAGTTTCTATTGGGGAAAATTTCATCACCCAAGCAGGCTGCAAAGCCTGTCATGCCATCGCCAATGAATCTGTGGGCCCGACTTATGAGGAAGTTTCCGCCAAATACAAAGGCCAAGCTGATGCAAAGGCATACCTAATCGGAAAGATCAGAAACGGTGGCGGTGGGGTCTGGAGTGATGAACGTATCATGCCGGGTCACCTGCACCTACCGGAGGATCAGATAGGCGAGATGGTTGATTTTATTTTGGCACTGAAAGATCCGGATTATGGTAAAGTGACATTGCCTTTGGAAGGTGAATTTACTCCCGATCAAAACTTGCAATCGGAAGGCTACTATTTGATTCAAGCGAGTTATACCGATCAGGGAGCAAATGGAATAGGCCCCCTTCGTGGAAATACTCAATTCCTGCTTCGGCACCCTGAGGTCAAAGCAGTGACGGCAGATCGTTTTGAAAATACAGCTAAGGCCAATGCTGACGGGCTCAACTTTATAAAGTTCACTGAAAAGGCCTCTTGGATTGCTTTTGATCAGCTGGACTTGAGGGGTATCAGGGGTCTAGAGCTTTTAGTAAATCCTGGAGGAATTTCAGGAATTATCGAAATCAGGTCAGGCGATCCTGACGGTCCGCTTTTGGGTCAGTCGGCTGAGTTGCAACAAAGTGGTAGAAAAGGGTATTTCCCTATTTCGATCGCACTTAGTGATTCTGATGGTGTGCATGACCTTTATTTTGTGTTACAAACAGCATCTGGAATTAGTATTTGGAATACCGTGAATCTGGATTGGGTGAGGTTTACAAGGTAGTTTAAAGAGGGAACTTTCGAGTTCCCTTTTTTATTTTCTTCCTAAATCAATCAAGAGATTATGAAAGAGTTTTGGGATGAGCGATATGCTGCCGAGGAATATGTTTATGGGAAGGAAGCTAACTTGTTTTTGCGAGCACAGTTGGCGGAATTAAAGCCTGGAAAAGCACTTTTTCCGGCAGAGGGAGAGGGGAGAAATGCAGTGCATGCAGCTACTCTTGGCTGGGATGTGTCGGCCTTTGATATCAGTGAGTCAGCAAAAATAAAAGCTGGGCGGCTTGCCCAAGAGAAAGGTGTATCTATTGACTATCGTGTTGGTACTCTGGATCACTTGGATTTTGAGGATAATTCTTTCGATTTGATTGTCTTGATTTTTGCACATTTCCCGACAAATCTCCGCCGGGATATTCATCAGCAACTGTTGAAATTGTTAAAGCCTGGAGGTATGGTGATCTTAGAAGCTTTTTCAAAAAAACACTTGCAGTTCAATTCCAAAAACCCAAAAGCTGGAGGCCCTAAAGAAGTCAGCATGCTTTTTTCCCAAAGTGAATTAAAGGAGGATTTTAAGAGCCTAAGTCAATTGGTTTTTGAGGAAAAGGAGCTCTTCTTGGAGGAAGGTGCTTATCATGTCGGGCAGTCTGCCGTAATTCGTTTCTTGGGAAAAAAGTAAGATTTTCAGGCTTTTTCTTGATTTTTTAAACTAATACTCTAAATTTAATTCAAACTTTTTTGTGCAGCCATGGAAAAAAAGCTTTGTCTCAATTGCGGAGAACCTATACAGGGCAGGATCGATAAGAAATTCTGTGATGATCAATGCCGCAATAATTACAATTATCAGCAATACGCCGCTTCGAATAATCTCATTCGTCGTGTCAATCATTCTTTGAAAAAAAATCGAAATATCTTGGAAGCGATGATTCCTGAGGGAGAAGAAATGGGCAAAACGACCAAAGAACGGCTACTTCGGGAAGGCTTTCAGTTCAAATATCAAACTCATACCTACGAAACCAAAAAGGGAAGTATCTATCACTTTTGCTACGATTATGGCTATTTGCCATTGGACGGGGATTGGTTTTTGGTAGTGAAAGGAAAAGATGCCTAGTAGAATACAAACAATCAAAATCTATGAGTAAAAAAGTCACAGGAATTGGCGGGGTGTTTTTTAAGGTGAAAGATCCTGATGCAACCAAAAGCTGGTATGCACAACACCTAGGGTTTAATATCGACCGATACGGTACAGCCTTTGAGTGGCGCAGTGCTGAAAATCCCAATCAAAAAGGCTTCAGTCAATGGTCTCCGATGAAGGATGATACGAGCTATTTTGAGCCGTCAACGAAGGATTTTATGATTAACTATAGGGTAGAAAATTTGCTTGATTTGGTAGAAGAATTGAAAAGTAATGGCGTTCGGATTTTGGATGAAATCGAGGAGTTTGAATATGGGAAATTCGTTCACATTCTGGATCCTGATGGACATGCTATTGAGCTCTGGGAGCCAAATGATGAAGTGTATGATCAATTAACTGAGGGAAGAACAAAAAGCTAATGATAGTAATCCAACATCAATCTGACGGAAAACGTGGATCTTTTTTTATCGAAGAAGGAGCCAAACGATTTGCTGAGATGGTCTACGTGATGGCCGGTGCTAAGAAAATGATCATCGAGCATACCGAAGTGGATCCTTCGCTGACCGGTCAGGGTATCGGAGCGGATCTTTTAGAAGAGTTGGTCGCTTATGCAAGAGAAAAGGAAATCAAAATCATCCCTCTTTGCCCTTTTGCTAAGGCGATGTTTAAAAAGCGAAAAGATCTACAAGATGTGCTCAATTGAGAAAGTACCATAATAGGAAAGTCAAAAACAAACTAAAAATCAACCAGGAAAGAAAACGCTTTTTTGAATAGTTACTTTGTCTTTTCTCCTGATGCATTTGGAAAGCAATTTCAATGTCTTTTTCACAGGCATTTTTGCCGCTACGTGCCTTTCCCTCTACTTGTGATTGAGGTCTTATTTTTCCGAGTGAATGATTGTCCTTGAAGGACTGCATACTCGACCGACTAAATCCCGCTCCTCCTGTCATGGTTTGATTCTAATAGAGTTTTAATATATAAATAATTGGACTAAAATCCCTTTTTATCCTCTCAATCTTAATCTTTATAGCTTTGATTACTTCTTTTATCTGAAGACTAGCCCATTTGTTCCTCAGAAAGCTCCTGTGGTTTTGATTGTTGCCTCAAGTAATTTTTAACTATATTTCTCCCTCTAAAAAATCATCTCCTATTAAAAAGACAGCTTTACTTACCTTAGGAATTTATCTGACCCTTTCAGGCTTTGCCCAAAAAACATACATTCAGGCTAGTAAATTAGTAGATATCATTGCTGTGGTCGGTGATCCCTCTAAGGATATTGAGGTGATGAAGTCGGTGATTTTTGTAATGAAAGAAGGAAAGGTTTATAAGGCTGAAAATTAAATATAGGGAGTAGCCATCTTCATCCTCTTGGAAAAATTTGAGTGGTGAATAGAAAATCCCAACAAAAGACACACACCATAGAAAAGTAGACAATTAAAATACGAACACTCAAACATTAAGACCATGTACTTTCAATTAAGATTAATTTTCTTTTTGCTCTTAATATCTTCCTTCGCTGTAGCTCAAGAGAAGGAAACAGAAATAAAAGAGCTTCCAAAAGCTGAAGTATTTGACTCCAAACTAAGCGTAACAATTGATGAAAAGGTGATCAATCTAGCTGCCAAAGCAGGGACTATGGAGCTGAAAGATGAGAACAATGAACCCATCGCGCTTTTTGGATTTACTGCTTATTTCAAAGAAAATGCAGGGAAAGATAGGCCGATCATTTTTGCCTATAACGGGGGTCCGGGCTCTTCTTCTTACTGGTTGCATATGGGAATTATGGGTCCCCGACGGATAGTGGTCGATGATCCTAATTACAATCAAGCGGCACCCTATGAAGTAGTAAACAACGAGTTTTCGATTTTGGATGTGGCTGATGTAGTCATGATGGATCCTGTGGGAACGGGGCTCTCTGTACCAATTGGAAAAGCCACAGGAAAAGATTTCTGGGGAGTGGATCAGGATATTAGAAGTGTGAGTTTATTTATCATGCAGTTTTTGAAAACCTATGACCGTCTCAATTCTCCTAAATATATTTTGGGCGAGAGTTATGGAACCTTTAGGAATGCCGGAGTGATGAATTACTTACTTAATGCAGGATATGCCTTGAATGGTGTGGTGATGGTTTCGGCCGTCTTTGACTTGCGATCACTCTTTTTTGCACCGAATGAAGATCTTTCTTACATCGTTTATTTACCCACTATGGCTGCTACAGCTTGGTATCATGACAAGATTCCTAATAAGCCGGAAAGCTTAGACAATTTTATGGATCAGGTGAGAGATTTTACTGAGAATCACTATGTGCCTACTTTGTTTAAGGGCAACCGAATTTCGCAGGAAGAAAAAAGGAGCATAGCAACACAACTTGCAAGTCTTACAGGAGTCGGTGCCGAGGTCTGGGAGCGGGCCGATTTGAAAATTAAGGCAGGAGAGTTTTTCCAAGAATTGCTCAGAGAGGAACGGAATACAGTGGGAAGGCTGGATTCTAGGTATAAGGGCATCAACCTAGATCCGCTGTCTATGGATTCTTTTACCGATCCTCAGAGTGATGCGATTTCACCGGCTTATACCATGGGCTTTTTGGATTATTTCCACGGGCAGCTGGGAGTTAGTAAAGAATGGAATTATTCTACCTCTGCCTATACCAAAGAAGGCTTTAACTGGGACTGGAAACACCAAGGAAATAATTTCTGGGGTGCAGACGCAGCAGTGACTACTGTTCCGGATATGACCGAGGCCCTCAGTAAGGATCCAAACGTCAAGGTGCTGATCATGAATGGGTATTATGACTTGGCGACGGTATTTTACGGAGTGGAGCATAGCATCTCACATATCGACTTGCCCCAATCTGCACTGGATAGGATCATCATGACTTACTATGAAGCAGGACATATGATGTATACAGACCTTCCTTCTGCACAAAAATTCAGAGACGATCTGAAAGAATTTATCGAGTCTACTTTACGCAAATAATCAGAGCTTAAGATGTGTTTTGATAGGACAGCTTGTTTTAAGACTTTAATTTTCGCAGGACTTTATTGCGCTTCTTTCATTTCATTTGCCCAAAATTCTCAATCTTCTGGATTGTATTTTCCCCCAACCGATGCTGCTGATTGGGAAAAAATGAGTCTCAGAGAAGCTGGTCTGGACCAGGAGGGTATAGGGCAGTTTCTGGAGTGGGTATCGGGCACAAATACCCGTGCCTTTATCATCTTGAAAGATGGTAAATTGGTAGTAGAGGAGTACTGGGGTAACAAATTGACGGGCCTAGGTCCAATGAATGAAGAGTCGTTTTGGTATTGGGCCTCAGCTGGAAAAACCCTTACGGCTACCTTAATTGGCATAGCTGAGAATGAAAAACTGCTAAAAATCAAAGATCGAACTCAGAAGTACTTGGGAAAAGGATGGACCTCGATGAAAAATGCTGATGAAAAAAAGATTCGGATTAGGAATCATTTGACCATGACCACAGGGCTAGATGAGCAGGTGGCTAATCCAAACAGCATCGACCCGAAAGACTTCCAATTCAAAGCTAAAGCAGGCAGCAGATGGAGCTATCACAATGGGCCTTACACGATTTTGGAGCAAGTTTTAGCTTCGGCAAGTGGGATGAGTTTTCAAGATTTTTATGAGGAAAAAATAGGAGAACCTATTGGGATGAAAGGCTTTTGGCAGAAAAGTGGACAGAATAATGTCTTCTACAGCACTCCTCGGTCTATGGCAAGGTTTGGTCTGCTTATGTTGGCCGAGGGGCAATGGGAAGAAAGGCAAATCTATTCAGGTGATTTTTTTCAAACTTTGAGCAATGCTAGTCAAGATTTGAATCCGAGCTATGGGTATTTGACCTGGCTAAATGGTAAATCCTTCTATAAATTGCCTCGGACAGATCGGGAGTTTGATGGACCTTTGATTCCTGCCGCTCCTGAGGATATGTATCAGGCTATGGGGCTGAATGGTCAGTTTTTAATGGTTATCCCTTCAAAAAACTTGGTAATTGTCAGAATGGGGACGGGCCCGGATTCGGGTGAGATTCCATTTTTATTGATTCGGCAATTATGGGATCGCTTAGGGCCTTTACTTCAGGAATAAATTTTACTTGAGGTATTTCTGGATTTGTAGATTGATTTTGTCCAGGGTCAGAGGTTTTTCTAAAAATCCACTGACTACTTCATAATCGAAGGCTCTTTGTCTGTCCTGATAATCGATAGAACTAGAGAGTATGACAATTTTGTCTTTTCGATTTTGAAATTTTTCGAGATATTGGTTTAAAAATTCCCATCCATTCATCACGGGCATGTTAATGTCCAAAAAGACCATTATGGAACTATCACTAGGGATTTGGGCGATGTTTTCCAGGGCTTGTTCTGCTTCTAAAAATTCATAGATATTTTCTGAAAAGTTCATTTTTTTAAGTAGACGCTTGTTGATCAAGTTATTGATCGGGTCATCATCTACTAGAAAAATAGCGTCAAAATGAATCATTGATTTGTCAAAAGTATTGCTCTTATTCTCTATAGGCCAAAATACGATTATTCCCTTTGCAAGTAAAACCATTTTTCAGCTTTTTTTTGATTAGACCGAAAATACTTTGGGTATGAAATAAAAAAGGAGGCATTTTGCCTCCTTTCTATGCTTATCAGAATGGATTACATCATGCCGCCCATTCCTCCGCCGCCACCCATAGGAGGCATAGCAGGACCGTCTTCTTTGACATCTGCCACCACGCATTCGGTAGTCAAAAGAAGCGCTGCGATAGACGCTGCATTTTCTAGGGCCAATCTTGTCACCTTAGTAGGATCGATTACACCCGCTGCAAATAGGTCTTCGTAAACATCAGTGCGAGCATTGTATCCAAAGTTTCCTTTGTTTTCACGAATTTTGTTGATCACTACAGAAGGTTCTCCACCCGCATTCAAGATAATCGTTCTCAATGGAGATTCGATCGCTTGTCTCACAATATTGATACCTGTGTCCTGATCTTCGTTTTCGCCTTTAAGATCATTGAGTGCTTCTGCGGCTCTCACTAGTGCTACACCACCACCTACAACTACTCCTTCTTGTACGGCAGCTCTTGTCGCATGCAAGGCATCATCTACACGATCTTTTTTCTCCTTCATCTCTACTTCAGTAGCAGCTCCGATGTACAGGATAGCTACTCCACCGGATAGTTTTGCAAGTCTTTCCTGCAATTTCTCTCTGTCGTAATCAGAAGTAGTTTTTTCGATTTGGGCTTTGATTTCAGCAATACGTCCTTTGATGGCATTTGCATCTCCAGATCCATTGACGATCGTAGTATTGTCTTTATCAATGTTGATTTTTTCAGCTCTTCCAAGCATATCAACAGTAGCATTTTCAAGTTTGAAACCTCTCTCTTCAGAGATTACTGTTCCGCCAGTTAGGATAGCAATATCTTCTAGCATGGCTTTTCTTCGGTCTCCGAATCCAGGAGCTTTTACTGCTGCTACTTTCAGGGCACCTCTGATTTTGTTCACCACCAAAGTAGCTAAAGCTTCTCCGTCTACATCTTCGGAAATGATAACCAAAGGCTTGCCGGACTGAGCTACAGGCTCCAATACTGGAAGCAATTCCTTCATGGAAGAAATCTTCTTGTCGTAGATCAAAATGTAAGGAGATTCAAGCTCAGCTTCCATTTTCTCTGTATTGGTTACAAAGTATGGAGAAAGGTAGCCTCGGTCAAACTGCATGCCTTCTACAGTTTTTACTTCAGTTTCGGTACCCTTAGCTTCTTCTACAGTGATGACCCCGTCTTTTCCTACCTTATCCATGGCGTCAGAAATCATTTTACCGATTTCATCATCATTGTTGGCAGATACAGTGGCTACTTGAGCGATTTCTTTGGAAGTTGAAATAGGCTTTGAGTTTGCCTTCAACTGAGCTACTACAGCAGCGACTGCCTTATCGATTCCTCTTTTGAGGTCCATTGGGTTAGCTCCGGCAGCTACATTTTTGATTCCCACATTGAAAATAGACTGGGTCAATACGGTAGCAGTGGTAGTACCATCACCTGCATTGTCTGCTGTTTTGGAAGCTACTTCCTTCACGAGCTGAGCACCCATGTTCTCGATAGGCTCCTCCAGTTCGATTTCTTTTGCTACAGAAACCCCATCCTTGGTGATCGTAGGAGCTCCGAATTTTCTGTCAATAATCACATTACGACCTTTAGGTCCCAATGTCACTTTTACTGCGTCAGCTAGAGCGTCGACACCTTTTTTCAGTCTGTCTCTAGCGTCTGTATCGAAAAATAGTTCTTTAGCCATTTTTTTTGATGTTTTGTTTTAAATGTTCTTGGTGATTAATTAAAGGATCGCAAAGATATCAGACTCACGCATGATCAGGTAGTCTGCACCGTCTACGCTCAATTCTGTGCCTGAGTACTTGCCGTACAACACAGTGTCTCCAACTTTCACAGTCAAGGGCTCATCTTTTTTACCATTACCAACCGCTACGACTGTTCCTTTTTGTGGTTTTTCTTTAGCAGTGTCCGGGATGTAAAGGCCGGAAGCGGTTTTCTCTTCGGCTGCAGCGGGCTGTACTAGCACTCGGTCTGCAAGAGGTTTGATGTTCACGTTTGACATAGTATGAAATCGTTTAAAGGTTAGATTAAAATGCTAAATCCTCTTTTGCGAGATCTATGCCAATGAGTGTTTTGCTGAAAAGGCTGACAAATAGTCGGAATTTCCCCCTTTTTATGACTTACTATTTCCTTTTTTCTCTTACCTGATACTGCCAAAATTTCCCCAAGCGCTAGAAATACTGTCACATTTTGTTTAAATTTTTTCATCAAAATTCAAATGCCCATGAAAACACTACCTAAAAATTGGATGACCGAAGGTCTGATTGATTTTGAATACAAAAAATACCAACTTCTGTCTTATTTGCAGGAGACGAATAGACAGTTTGGACAGGTGAAACTCTATCCATTTCTTGCTGATTTGATCGAGCACCACCGGCAGTTGGAGGCTTTTAAATATGGCAAGTCCAAGTTGGCAGATCTTTTTCCCAAGGCCATCTCTCATGTTGATTTGAAAAATGTCAAAATTCACTATCAGTCGCCGGAATATGATAATGAAGTACTACAGGAGATCAATCAAATTGCTGAATTTGCTTTGCCAAGAGTTGAAGGAAAAATCAAGGAGGGAAGGTCGATTTTTGACTTTGTAGAAGAGCAGGTAGAAATAGAGCCTATCGGCATACAGCCTCTCTACACCAAAGAAGGGTTTGTGTTTTTGACCCAAGAGAATAGCTCCGACATATTTACCTATCGCTATAGGTCTAGTTTGCTACAGCTAGCAGGCGAACGATTTAGAAGCCTTAAGATGTGGTTTTTGGGCTTGTTTAGAAAAACACTCTACAGGACCATGGAAAACCTGAAATTAGAATTAATTCAGCAAGTCAAAGAGTTGCCCAATCCTGCCACTTGGAGAGTCCATAGCAACTATACCGTTCCTTTGGAAGAGACCCTTTTGCCACTCAGTAAAAGACTGTTGCTAGAGCGAATAGGGAAATGAACGGGGCTAAAAAAAGAGGCCTAAACGGCCTCTAGTACTTTTTCATTTTTTTCAGGATTGGAAGAGTCTTTCGATTGTAACTCTGTTTCCTTTTTGACTCTGTTAGCAATTATCTCAGCCCCGGGTTTATCAAACAAAATTCTCCAAGCTTCTTTAAAGCTTTTGGCCTGACCAAGGTCTCTGACAATATCTCTCCACTCGTGAAAAACCAAATAGACGGGATTGTAGGAGGTCACAGGCTTGGTGATGCCATAGTTTGGACGCTCTCCTTCTGGCATAAATGTGCCAAACATCCTGTCCCAAATAATGAATGTCGACCCGTAGTTCTTATCCAAATAGTGCTCATCACTCGCATGATGAACTCTATGATGTGATGGTGTTGTGAAAATGTATTCTACCACTGGATGAAGTTTGGTGATATATTCGGTATGAATCCAGAACTGATAAAGTACTGCGATCTGATGACAGATAAAAAACACAAAGGGATCAAATCCCATAAACATCACGGGGAAAAAGAAAATAATTTTGATGTGCTGGGTCCAGCCTAAGCGGAAGGAAACAGAGAAATTGTATTTAGATGAATTATGGTGCGTGATGTGTGTTGCCCACCAGAATCGCTGCTCATGAGCAATTCTATGCGCCCAATATCTTGCAAAATCAACGGCAATAAAGCAAAGGACAAAAGACCACCAAGTTGCAGGGATCTGAAATGGAGAAATGTTGTAGAAAAAAAGTGCTGATCCAAATACCGCTAATTTAATCACGGCACTGATCCCTACATTGACAAAACCAATAGTGGCTGCAGCAAAGAAATCCTTGGTATCATAAGTGTCTTTTTTTTGATACCAACTGATACCCCATTCGATAAATACTAACAAAAACATGATCGGTGCTGCCCAAAGAATAATATTAGGCCAGGATTCAAGATTTAAGTCCTCTAGGCTTAAAGGCTGTTTGTTCATAAAATTAGAATTGATAGTTTGATAGTTTGGCTTTTGCTTATCGAAGAATAAGTTGTTTGCCTGCTCTTCACTAAGCAACAAAGGACTAAAATAAATAAAAAAGTCCGCCTGTCTAGGGCGGACTTCATAAATCTTTTAAATTCTTCTCCGAAAGGAGGTTTTTTAATTTTCCGTGGTGTCTGACTGGGTGTTTTCCTCACTTGGTGTGGTAGGAAGCAAGCTTTCATTTTCGCTGTCCCCAAAAGCAGGAGTGACCACTTGCTGCTTTGCACTTTCAATGTTTGGAGAGGAGAATTGATTGGGCTGACTCTCTGTGTAAAAAGCTGAAGAAACTAGCGAAAGCACCAGAATAGAGATTGCTAAAATCCAAGTTGCTTTTTCCAAAACATTTCCTGTACGAGTTACTCCCATGATTTGGGAAGCACTTCCACCAAATGCAGCACCTACCCCTCCTTTGGAGTTTTGTCCTAGAATCACCAAAATAAGCAATACGGCTAGGACTAAGATGATGCTGATTAATAAGGTAAACATATTCTTTTGTATTAAGATTTATTCAATTTTTCAATCAAGTCCGCAAAGTAAGCCCTTTTATCTGGAAACTTCAAACTCAATTTTTTATAAATTTCTATTGCCTTCTGGGTTTTGCCTTGTTTGGCAAATATTTTTGCCAGGGATTCAGAAACAATATTATCATTGATTTGAGTACTTGATTCGGCGAGGTTTTCTGTGTTTTGATTCGCCTCTATCTCTTTGATAGTGGCTAGTTTGATTTCTTTTTTGCTGAAGGCTTTAATTAGGTCTATTTGCTCCTTCTTTTTATCGTCTAGGATTTCCTTTTTCTCTTTTTTCTTGATCGTTTCGATCAAATCCTCTCCTGCGCCGGGTCTTCGAGTACGCTTTTTGGGCTTTGGACTCGGAGAAGTTGATTTTTCAGGTTGGCTTTTTAGGTTTTCACCAAGTTTGAGTAGAGATTGTGTACGACTGGCTGCATCTGATTTTTGGGGTATTTCTTCAGGAAGAAAATCCACCGACTTTTCTTCTACTTTATCTGAAAGTGGCATTTCTATCAATTTTTTTAGATAGATCCTATCAGGGCTATTAATGGCAGCCATTCCCAAGTTAAAACCCGCTTCGCCCCCTTTTTGATATTCGTATCGAGAACTTAGAATATGGGGAATATTAAAATAGGGGAAATTCTCTTGAATTTTTTTCAATTGAAGAATCTCCGTCTTTCCTATGGCAGACTCCTTGTTGAGGATTTCTTGAAATTGGCTTGCGTTCACAGTCGGGATTTTAGTTGAAATATAGAAAATTACCAGTTGGCAACGGTGGCCGTAAAGATATCTTGAATGATATTGTCAAATATTTCTTCTACTAACCGGTTTTCCACATCCAAAAGGGTAGTAGACCGGGGATCATAATCTTGGAAAAAGGAAAAGCTTCTCTTCAAATTTTCTTCTTCATTTGTCAAGTTGAGGTATTCCACTTCTACAGCTATGGTCAGTCGCATTTGCCCAGCACGGTCGGGGAGGTTGGGGTTGCCACTTGATACGGCTGCCTGTGGAGTCAATGCATAGCGTTTGATCGCTCCGGAGAATTGAAGATCACCATTGTTTCTGATCAATTCCAGCTGCGTGTTTCGCTGGTAAAACTCCTTCAATTCCTCTGTGAATCGCTGTTCCATATTGGCAGGACCTGCCCCAGAGTCATTAAAGAAGTTTTCTACAGAAAATGTCTTTACCAACTCGTAGTTAATGTTGGTTCCGGTGAAACTATAACTCACCGAGCAGCCTGAAAATATTAGAAGTATCAGACCGAAAGTTAAGGAAGCAAGTTTATTGATCGATTTCATACTGCTTGATTTTTCTATACAGTGTGCGCTCAGAGATTCCCAAGTCGCTAGCAGCATATTTACGTTTATTGTTATGCTTTCGTAGGGCTTTTAGGATCATTTCTTTCTCCTTTTTTTCTAAAGAAAGCGAATTATCATCCTCTTCATGAATAATATCCTCGATTACTTCCTCCTCATATTCATCCGAGTCTTGATTGGCAGACTTCTGAGAATCAAGTACCAAAGGCATATAGCTGGGATTGCCTTCATGTGATTCTGCTGGAGCCAAATTGCTGTCCATATCCTCAAAGAGTTCGCTATGCTTTTGAATAATACTTTGGTTGAGTCCCCCGCTTTTGTAAGATTCCAAAACGAGTTTTTTAAGCTCATTCATGTCTTTTTTCATGTCAAAGAGCACCTTATAGAGGATATCTCTTTCGGAAAAGTCCATGGATTCAGAAGAATTGCTTCCCCCTGTCAGGGCTACTGGCAGTCGAGAATTATCTGCTGGTAGGTAACGCGAGAGCGTCGAACCGTCTACTTCGCGTTCCTCTTCTAGCAGTGATATTTGCTCGGCCAAATTTTTCAATTGGCGAATATTCCCCGGAAAACGATACCTCATCAATACTGCTTGTGCTTCAGGAGTCAAGCTGATGGGTTTTACATGATATTTTTCAGAAAAATCAGAAGTGAATTTCCTGAAAAGCAAAACCATGTCTTCCCCTCTTTCGCGAAGCGGAGGTACAAAAATTGGTACCGTATTCAGTCTGTAATAGAGGTCTTCTCGAAATTTACCTTTTTCTACTGCTTTGATCAAATTAACATTGGTCGCCGTGATGACCCGAACATTTGTTTTTTGGACTTTGGAAGAGCCTACTTTAATGAATTCTCCATTTTCCAAAACCCTTAGTAAACGGGCTTGTGTGCCCAGTGGCATTTCACCGATTTCGTCCAGAAAGATGGATCCTCCATCAGTGACTTCGAAATAGCCTTTTCGGGCTTCATGGGCCCCAGTAAATGAGCCTTTTTCATGACCAAAAAGCTCTGAGTCAATAGTACCTTCAGGGATTGCTCCACAGTTGATGGCGATGAATTTTCCATGCTTCCGGAGTGAAAGCGAATGGATGATTTTGGAAAAACTCTCTTTTCCACTTCCGCTTTCACCCGTGATGAGCACGGTCATATCAGTGGGGGAAGCCTGCATGGCTACCTGAATGGCATGATTGAGTAGGGGGCTATTCCCAATAATTCCAAACCGCTGCTTGACGCTTTGTATTTCCTGGGGGGTGATCATGCTAAAGCAGGGTTGATTTCCAACACCTCTCCAAATAGAGTGGCAGGGGAGCAGTCTGTAACTTTTACTTTCACGTAATCACCAAGCTTCAAGCCTTCCGCTGAAACGATGACTACTTTGTTGGCGGAGTTTCTTCCTTTTAGTTCTTGTTGTGATTTTTTGGAAGTTCCCTCGATTAGAATCAACTGTTCTTTTCCTACATCAAGCTTGTTTCGCTCAAAGGAAAGTTGGTGTTGTTTTTCGATGATCTCGGCTAGACGTCTTTTCTTTACCTCAAGGGGAATGTCGTCTTCGTATTTTTTCGCGGCTAACGTTCCCGGGCGTTCAGAATAGAAGAACATGTATGAAAAGTCATATTTGACCAAATCCATCATGGTCAAGGTATCCTGATGCTCCTCTTCGGTTTCGGTGCAGAATCCCGCAATCATATCGGATGAGATGCCGCATTCTTCTCCTAAAATCTCGCGGATCGCTTTCACTCTGTTCAAGTACCACTCACGGTCATAAGTCCGATTCATCAGTTCGAGTACACGACTATTGCCGGACTGAACAGGCAAGTGGATGTATTTGCAGATGTTTTCGTACTTTTTCATGGTGTACAATACTTCATCTGTAATGTCCTTGGGATGTGAAGTTGAAAAACGAACCCGAAGGAGTGGGCTTACCTGGGCTACCATTTCCAGCAGATTGGCAAAATTCACCACTTCAGTCACTTCACCTTCTTTTTTATTGAGTCGAGCCTTGTTGTTTTCCTCAGGTGACCACTTGTAGGAGTCGACATTTTGACCAAGGAGTGTGACTTCTCGATAGCCTCTGTTGAAAAGATCCTGAGCCTCAGCCACAATGGAATGTGGATCACGACTTCTTTCTCGGCCTCGGGTGAAGGGTACTACGCAGAAGGAACACATGTTGTCACAGCCACGCATAATGGAAATGAATGCTGTGACTCCATTGGAGTTCAATCGAACGGGAGCAATATCCGCATAGGTTTCTTCTCTTGATAGGAAGGTGTTGACGCCTTTTTGTCCATCTTCGGCGGCATTGACTAGATTGGGAAGATCGCGATAGGCATCCGGTCCGACGACTACGTCCACGATTTTTTCTTCTTCGAGCAATTTGTCTTTCAGTCGCTCTGCCATGCAACCCAAGACTCCTATAGTCATCTCGGGTTTGTGTTTTTTTACAGCATTGAAGTGATTCAGACGATTTCGAACAGTTTGTTCTGCTTTTTCACGAATAGAACAGGTATTGAGAAACACCACGTCTGCCTGCTGAAAATCCGAGGTGGTGTCGTAGCCGTTTTCTTTCATGATCGAGGCTACGATTTCCGAATCAGAAAAATTCATCTGACAGCCGTAGCTCTCAATGTATATTTTTTTGGCTTTACCGGTATTTTCTTCCACGGTGGTTTTGTAGTCCACGGCCTGGGCTTCATCTCCGGTGATGATATCAATGTCTTTAATTAGGTCGTTCATTCAAGCTTGAATTATGAAGATGCGAAATTACTAAAAATCGGACAAAATGGCAGGATTCAAGCTCTTATTTATTGTGAAAAGGGATTTTTAACTGTTCCCCAAAATGAACCTGCTCTTCGGTGATATTTAAGTTAGAAAGTCCCAGTCCTAAGAGGCGGACCGGCTTCGGGATTTCTTCTTGGTGCAGCAATTCCAAACTGACTTGCCAAATTTGATCTGTATCTGCATATTGCTCTAGGGTTTTGCTACGCGTCTGTAAGGTGAAATCGGCGTATTTGAGTTTGAGCGAGATGGTCCGGCCTTTGATGCCACTTTTTTCGATCCTTCGAATTACCTCCTCAAATATAGGGTAGAGGTTTTCCTCCATTTCATCCAAAGAAATCAGGTCTTTTTCAAAGGTGTTTTCGGCACTCAGGGACTTTCTGATTCGGTTAGGTTGCACTTCAGATAGATGAATTCCTCGGACGATATTGAAATAGTGAAGGCCTGATTTTCCAAATTTTTTGGTCAAAAACTGAAGGGAAAACTCTTTTAAATCTTGGCCATTGTGAATGCCGAGACTTTGCATTTTCTCGGCAGTGACCTTTCCGATACCAAAGAACTTCCCAATCGGCAGTTTTTCTAAAAAATCCTCGGCTTCTTCCGGTAAAATGACGGCTTGTCCATTGGGTTTATTGAGGTCTGAGGCGATTTTTGCCAGAAATTTATTGTAGCTCACTCCTGCGGAGGCATTGAGCCCGGTCTTTTCTTTGATTTTCTCCCGAATCTGTCTCGCAATAAGGATTGCAGATTTTAGCCCTTTTTTATTTTCAGTGACATCGAGAAATGCCTCATCCAAAGATAATGGCTCCACGAGATCGGTGTATTCATAAAATATTTCTCTAATTTGGGAGGAGAGTTCTTTGTAGCGATCAAATCGATGCCTGGCAAAAATCAAATGCGGACATTTTCTTGCTGCCAAAACCGAAGACATCGCTGAGTGAATCCCGAATTTCCGTGCCTCATAGCTCGCCGCTGCGACTACTCCCCGGGCCGCATTGCCTCCGACCACCAAGGGTTTACCTCGCCATTCTGGATGATCCAATTGCTCCACAGATGCATAGAAAGCGTCCATGTCCACATGGATAATTTTTCTGATTCTTTCAGTCGCTTGAGTTGATTTCTCCACGGAGTGTTTTGAAAATGGCTTCGGCTTTCAGCAGGCATTCCTCATATTCAGCATCTGCATTGGCATCTATGGTGATGGCACTGCCTACTCCAAAGTACAGTTTTTTTTGCCCCAAATCACAAATTATACTTCGGATGATCACCGAAAAATCAAAATCTCCATTAGGTTCAATCACCCCCAATGCTCCCGAAAACCATCCCCGCTTGAAGGATTCCTTTTCCTCGATGATTTCCATGGTTTTGATTTTTGGTGCGCCAGTCATACTTCCCATTGGAAAAGTTGCCCGGATAATCTCTTGAAAACCCACTTCGGGCAGCAGTTCGGATTTGACTGTGCTGATCATCTGAAATACTTTGGGGAAGGCATAAATACCAAAAAGTTCGGAAACCTGAACGGATCCTGTTTTGGAAACCTTGGAAAGGTCATTTCGCATCAAATCGGTGATCATCAGGTTTTCGGCTTGCTCTTTTTCGGATTTTGCGAGTTGATCTCTATTGGCTTGGTCGGTTGTTAAATCAGGAGACCGTTTTGCAGTTCCTTTGATGGGTTGGGCAATGAGTTGGGATCCTGATTTTTTCAAAAATCTTTCCGGAGAGGCTGAAATCAACCATTGCTGCTTGTTTTTGAATAGCGCCGAGAAGGGCATGGGAGAGGTTGAATTCAGGTCTTGGTAGGCCCGAATCGGGTCAAATTCTTCAAATTCTCCAAGGAAAGCTTGACAAAAGTTCAGTTCATAGGTATTTCCTTCGACGATTTCTTCCTGAATTTCCATAAAGCGTCTTAGATAGCTTTCTTCATCAATTTGAGGCTGAAAAAGTACTGAGTTGTTGTGTTTAGCTGGCTTACTTTCTTGCCAAACCCAATCTGGAACAGGCAATGTTGATTTTATCAAGTTTTCCTCAAAGGTCAGTACAAGCTCGGCTTCAAAAAAGCAAAGGTCGGGAAGCGCGAAATGTGCGGTATTTTGAGAGCGTAACTTTTCGATTTGATTTTTGAAATCATACGAAATAATTCCAGCTCTTAAATAAGTGGAAGGCCTCCAAATGTCATCGTCTTTTAGCTGTTTATTTCCGGCGAGAAGCCGAACTGAAAAAGCACCTTCGGGATAGGGGTAGTCATTTCCGTCGGTCCAGCAAAAAAATGAAAAGGAATCCTTAGCCCAGCGAAGTAAATTATACTTCCAAGAATCAGTGCAAGGCCTGTACGTGTATCTTGCATCAGTCATAGGTGCAAAAATAAAAAGAGGAATCCGATTGGACTCCTCTTTTATTAATCTATTGTAGGAAATTAGTTGGCTTTCACATCCAACTGCAAAGATACCGTGTTGTAGATAAACTGATCTTTGGCTTTGTCTACAGCATCAGCTTCATCACCGTACGATAATCCCCAAGCGGTTCTATCGATGTTAAAACCTGCCTTTGCAGTTACAGTTCCATTGGCGATGTTCACTGTAGCTGGAAATTTAATGTTTTTAGTATTTCCTCTCATGGTCAAGTTTCCACTGATCCAATGCGTTGGAGCTTCGGGAGATAACTCACTATCAGCAGCAGGAGTAAACTCAGTTTCAAACTCCTCTTTGTCAGCGATCATGTCATCAGAAGTAAATGGCTCAGCACCAGTGATTTCAAAAGTTGCAGTAGGATGATTAGCTGCATCAAAGAAGTCAGGAGATTGCAAATGTCCCCAAAGTTTACCGTAATTTTCGCTACCTTCTTCCAAATCTTCGATCACCAATCCAGTAATATCAAAGTTAAAGGTACCTCCGGTAATTTGGTCTCCTTCTACAGAAAGTGTTCCTGTGGTAGCAGGGATTTTGCCGAAGTGCTTACCAGCAGGCTTATAACCTGTCCAGGCAATGGTGGTGACCTGAGGGTCAAGATTTAGCGTGATGCCTGTAGCCTCTGCTACTTCTTGCGCTTCTGAAGTCTCTACGGTGTCATTGGGTGCTCCGCATGCAGCTACTAACAATGCCGAAGCCAGGAAAAGACCAGTTTGTTTGATCAATTTCATAAGTTTTTGTGATTTAGTTTCAATAATTGATGTATATACACGAAAACTGTATTCTGTAAAAAAAGTTCACCTTGATGAAAAAATATGTGAAATTTGTTTCATAAAATTTAACTAGTAGGCCGATGCAAAAACCATTGATATTAGAATTGAACGGAAAATCCCCCCAATTTGGTTCGGATTGTTGGATTGCTCCTAACGCTACCTTGGTGGGTGATGTGATTTTGGGGGACAACTGTACCGTATGGTTTAATGCAGTCGTGAGAGGGGATGTTCATGAAATTAGGATTGGCAACGATACTAATATTCAAGACGGTGCTGTGATTCATGGCACCTATCAAAAAGCACCCACCTATATTGGAAATCAAGTTTCGATAGCACACAATGCCATCGTCCATGGCTGCACGATTCATGATCGAGTACTCATAGGAATGGGGGCTATAGTAATGGATGGGGCGGTTGTTCATTCTGGGGCGGTAATTGCAGCAGGAGCAGTGGTACTGGCCAATACGATTGTAGAAGCTGATTCAATCTACGCCGGAACTCCTGCCAAGCGCATTAAAAGCACTGGCCCGGAGATGGAGGAAATGATCTTAAGGACTGCCAGAAACTATCCCATGTATGCCAAGTGGTTTGAGGGGAAATAATTGATTTTTTGTTAAATGATAATACAACCTATCAGCTGGAACACTCTTTCGATGTAAGAAAAATGAGTTTTGAAAAAGACGGAATTTTGCCAGTTGGACTCGAAAGATCTTAAATAAATCTGAAAGCTATTTAATGGATCAAATACCTAATAATAGTTTTTCAATTATAAGTGCCTTTCTACAAGCAAGAAATCAACATCGACCTACGATTTGGTAAACTTTGGCTTTAAGGCATCTTCAGCCATCCGTAATTAGTCTTCTAGTTATGAATGCAAGTACAATATGGTTGCTGGCATCATTGCAGATAATCATATAGACTTTTATTCTTTTTCTAATAGTTCTCACTTATAACTGTTTAGTAATCTTTCCGAGAGCTTTGAAAAGCTTTTTCTTTTTTGAGAAATTAAAATTTCACGTCCATTTATTTTCCTAAGGCTCTCATTTTCTTTAATTTCGAACTTTCACTTTTAATCTAATTTTTATGAAAAAGTTGATGCATTTTATAGCTAAGCCTATTTCTATTTTCCTACTCGCGATACTTCTGATTTTCTTTAATGGGATGTTGATGCTGACTATGCCAAGGGAGCTCGCCTTGGATTTAAAATTTGCTTACTCAGTTTCGGAGGCCTTTTCTGCTCTAGAGTCTATGGGTGAGGGAGTCAGGGGTTTTTATCAGCTTGGGATATGGCTACTTGATTTTCCCTACATGATCGTTTACTGCCTTTTCTTCTCGGCGATTCTATACAGACTTTGGGGGGTGTCGCGCTTGATTTGGCTTCCTTTAGCGATAGCTTTCTTTGATTTGATAGAGAATTTGAGTGTTTTGGTGTTGTTGAAAACTTTTCCTGCCATCCCAGAGAATATAGCCGTCTTGGCCTCTATTTTTACCAGTTCAAAGTGGGTTTTAGTGGTTTTTTTAATGCTATCGATTTTGAGCGGGTTGATTAGAGTTTTGATAGCAAAAAAATATTCCTCCGAGACTTCTTCCAGATACGAGATTTAATTTTTTATTTGAAGAAGTTATCCTTTGAATCTTTTCTTTTTTAAAGGATTTTGTTTAGTATTTCAAAGTGATGCGGAGTCTTGTGTCGTATCCCCTAAATTATGAAAGAAGAATATTTTAAATGGTTTTCTCCACATCTCAATAGAGAGGTGGAAATGTTGGTTTTTGGACATGCAGGTTACCCTGTAATTGTGTTTCCCACTTCCAAAGGCTCATTTCATGAGAATAAAGACATGGGGCTGATTGATTCGGCAAAATGGTACATTGAGCAGGGGCTAATTCAGGTATTCTGTCCGGAGAGCAATGATGCTAGAAGTTTTTACAATAAATCGGTCCATCCCCATCAGCGAATCCAAAATCACGTCGCTTATGACAAAATGATCTGTCATGAACTTGTAGAAAGAGTGCGACTTAATACAGGAGCGGCCAAAGTCGTAGTGGCAGGTTGTAGCTTTGGAGGCTATCATGCAGCAAACTTCGCTTTTCGTCATCCTGGATATGTCAGCCATATGTTTAGTATGTCGGGAGCTTTTGATATTCGGACATTTATGGATGATTACCAGCACGATGATATCTTTTACAATAGCCCCTTGGAATATTTGCCGGGTCTTCATGATCAGGAGCTTTGGAACATGGATGTTGTACTCGGTACCTCCAATTGGGATATCTGCTTGGATGCCAACCTAAAACTCCATGAATGCCTAGAAAAAAAGGGCTTGCCTCATTGGCTAGATGTTCGTCAAAATCAACGCCACGACTGGCCGATTTGGAAGGAGATGTTTCCTCATTACCTAAGTAGAATAAAGTTTAATTAAATTATAATTCACCTTTTTACCAGAAAAAGCATGAAAAAAATCGGAATACTTTTCGGCATGGAGGATACTTTTCCTCAAGCCTTTATCGAGCGAGTAAATCAAAAAGCCGGAAAAGGCATTTTGGCAGAAGCGGTTAAAATTGATAAGGTCATCCAAAATGAATTGACTGACTATGCTGTGATAATTGACCGTATCTCTCAGGATGTACCCTTCTATCGAGCATATTTGAAAAACGCAGCTTTGACAGGTACTGCAGTGATCAACAATCCATTTTGGTGGAGTGCAGATGATAAGTTTTTCAATAATTGCCTTGCCGATCAATTAAGCGTACCCTTACCCAAGACCGTAATCCTTCCTTCAGCTGAGCATCCTACCGATACGACGTCCAAGTCATTTCGAAATTTACAAGCTCCTTTGGATTGGGAAGGGATCTTTGATTATGTGGGTTTCCCTGCTTACATGAAACCCTATGCTGGTGGAGGCTGGAAGAATGTCTATCGGCTTGAAAACAAAGAAGAGTTTTTCCAAAAGCATCCTGAAACAGGGCAACTGGTCATGTTGCTTCAGGAAGAGATCGTGTTTGATGATTATTTCAGAGTGTATTGCCTTGGTGGAAAAGCAGTGAGGATCATGGCATATGAGCCGCGAAACCCACATCATCTTCGCTATGTAGTGGACAAGGCTCCGGCTGCCAAGAAATTGCTTTCTACTGTGAAGGATTATACACTTAAGCTGTGTCAAGGATTGGGATATGATTTTAATACGGTGGAGTTTGCTGTAAGAGACGGAGTACCCTATGCGATAGATTTTGGTAACCCTGCTCCAGATGCAGATGTCAATTCTGTCGGTCAGGAAAATTTTGAATGGGTGGTAGAAGAAGCTGCTAAAATGGCGATTAGCTATGCGAAGGCTCAAAAACCTGGAAAAATGAATCTGACTTGGGGGACTTTTGTCAAAAACTCGGTCAGTATGGCAAAGCGATTTTGAGCTTAAAGAATAATTTATGTGTGCTTTAATCAAAAAGCTGCCCCAGTTTACGCTGGGAGTAGAGGAGGAATACCAGATCATTGATCCACAAACCAGAGATTTGCGATCTCACATGTCCAAAATAGTGGAAGGTGGAAAAATCCAATTGAGGGAGCAGGTCAAGGCAGAGATGCATCAATCTGTAGTCGAAGTGGGTACCAATATCTGTCAAAATGTGGCCGAGGCAAGAAGAGAGGTGGCTTTTCTAAGAAATAAAATCTCAGAGCTGGCAGCAAATCAAAACTTGGTAGTAGGTGCGGCAAGTACCCACCCTTTTGCCAAATGGCAAGATCAGGAAATCACAGATGATCCTCGGTACCATACTATTGTGAATGAGCTCAAAGACATAGCACGTTCTAATCTTATTTTTGGGATGCATGTGCATGTGGGTATAGAGAATAGAGAGATTGCCCTGCAACTGATGAATCAAGCTTGCTATTTTCTTCCTCATATTTATGCATTGACGACAAATTCTCCTTTTTGGGAAGGTAGGAATACGGGTTTTAAGGCTTTTCGAGCTAAAGTCTTTGCGAAATTTCCAAGAACTGGACTTCCAGAATATTTCGACTCTGTGCAGTCCTATGATAATTTTCTTGAGATCTTGGTAAAAACGAATTGCATCGATAATCCAAAAAAAATCTGGTGGGACCTTCGGATGCATCCTTTCTTCAGCACCATCGAGTTTCGGATTTGTGATATGTGTCTGACGGTCAATGAGACCATTTGTGTAGTGGCTTTGATTCAGGCGGTAGTCGCAAAGCTTTATAAGCTTTTGATGAGTAATACCAGCTTCAACATTTATCGGATTGCCTTGATTCGGGAAAATAAATTCAGAGCCGCACGAAATGGTTTAGAAGGAATGCTGATTGACTTTGGGAAGAAATCGGAAGTACCCACCACGGACTTGATTATGGAGCTTTTGGATTTCGTCGATGATGTGGTAGATGAATTGGGAAGCAGGGAGGAAATTGAATATGTACATACCATCCTCAAGAATGGCACCGGCGCGGATCAGCAGCTGGCAGTATTCGAGCAAACCAATGATCTCAAAAAAGTGGTGGATTATATTACGGGAAAGTTTAATGAGGGGATCTAGGCAATTGCGTACCTTTGTGGAGGAAAAAGTAAATATCATAGCAAGTGGGAAAGAAGAAGTTGCAATTGGCGGTTTTGGACATGTACGACGGAGAACCCAATCAGGGGATGCGTTGTATCAAGGATATTCTAGATCGTTTTCATCGGGATATTAGCTACCGTGTATTTGATGTTCGGGGAAAGGCTGAAATCCCCGAAATCCGTGACTTTGATATCTACATTTCTACCGGAGGTCCGGGAGATCCGCTTCAGGGAAATGGAGAATGGGATTTGAAGTATTTTGATTTTCTGGATCAGGTTTGGATCTGGAATCAAAATCATTCTCAAAAGAAGCAACTCTTACTCATCTGCCACTCTTTTCAGATGGCTTGTAAGCATTTTGGGCTGGGGCAGATCACCAAGCGAAAATCTACATCATTTGGCGTGATGACCGTGCATAAAACCGTAGATGGGATGCAAGATCCGCTTTTTAGAAATTTGGACAATCCTTTCTGGGCAGTAGATAGTAGAGACTATCAAGTAGTGCAGCCAAAAAACAGGAAGTTTAAACTCTTGGGTTCAAAAATCATCGCCTTGGAAAAAATTCGATCTCATGTAGAATATGAGCGGGCGATCATGGGGATTCGTTTCTCGGATGATATAGTGGGCACACAGTTTCATCCTGAAGCCGATCCAGTTTCATTTTTGGCCCATCTCAAAAAGCCAGAGGTTAGAGAAAAAATCATCGCTATGAAAGGAAAAGCCAAGTTTAGAACCATGCTGGAAAATCTGGTTGACGATGCCAAAATTTATAAAACCAATGAAACTTTGATTCCCAATTTTCTGGAAAACGCCATCAAAAAACTTAGAGTAAAGGAAGTAAAAGTACTCTCCTGAGCGAAATTCAAAATAGAATTGAAAGTGTAGATTTTTAAATTTTGACCTAAGGAATAGGATAGTTTTAGTAGCCTTTGGTCTAGCCTGCTTGCCCATTTAAAAAAAGTACTGCTATGAAAGAGATCCATCGATTAAGATTTAATGCCGAATTTTCGAAAGAAAAGTATGAAAGTCTTTTAGGGTCTATCGAAAAAGACTTCCACTACAGACCTACTTTTAGAATTGCTGAGACTCCTTTTTTTATCCCCAAAGAACTTGAAAATCAACTGACTGAAGCAGCTGATGAAGTGATTGATTTTATCAAAAGGCCTGATTTTAAGAGTTTGACACAGCAAGCGCTTGATCTCAATACTGAGGTGCCTGATGAGGATGATCATACTCAGTTTTTGGCTATTGATTTTGGGATTTGCGAAGAAGAGGGGAAGCTTATACCCAAGCTGATTGAGGTGCAGGGCTTTCCGTCTATTTTTAATTTCCAACTGCATCTATTCAGGAAATTTCAGTCAGCTTATCCTTTTCTAGCTGATTTTACACCTTACCTAAATGGCTTGGATGAGTCGGGCTATTTAGACTTGCTTTCAAAGGTTGTCTTAAATGGTCATTCTCCTCAAGAAGTAGTGCTTTTGGAAATCGAGCCTGAGAAACAAAACACCAAGATTGACTTTTATTATTGCCATAAAGATCTTGGAATTCCGATTTGCTGTGTGACAGCAATTCGAAAAAAACACAGGAGACTTTTTTATATCGATGCTGAGGGCCAGGAAATTCAAATCAAGCGGATTTACAACCGTGTGATTTTTGATGAGTTGGAAAGTCGCAAAGATTTAGAGTTGGATTTCAGTTTTACGGATTCACTAGAAGTAGAGTGGGCAGGACATCCCAATTGGTACACGAGGATTTCAAAATTTATTCTACCCCACCTCAAAGGTCCTTACTTTATTGATTCCAAATTGCTTAGCGAATTAGAAGCTATTCCTGATGATTTGGAAAACTATGTCCTGAAACCGCTATTTTCCTTTTCGGGTGCAGGAGTAGTTTTCAATGTAACCAAAGAAGATATTCTGGCAGTGAAAGAAAAAGAGCTTTTTATTCTCCAAAAAAAAGTCAATTACCTACCCGTGATTCAATCTCCAGATGGCAAGGTAAAAGTGGAGGTGCGTCTCTTAGCACTTTGGCCAGAAGGAGAGGAAAGGCCCACGCTCCTAGGGAATTTGGTAAGATTAAGTAGAGGAGAGATGATTGGGGTAAAGTTTAATAAGGACAAAGATTGGGTTGGTGGTTCGATTGGACTATTTGAAAAAGCCTAAAAAAGCCTCAAAAGAGGCTTAAAGTAAATGAAGTAGCGAAAGCTTATTTCCCCCAATTGGCAGGATCTCTTCTCCATTGAGTCAGAGATTCCAACACATTTTCATCAATATAATTTCGCTCCAGTGCTTGGGGAAGCAGCGCTTCGTAATGCGATAGGACGATTAACTTGACTTTAGCAGATTCGAAATTTTGATCAGCGATAGAAAATCCGTAGCTAAAAATTGCCACCATTCCGAGTACGTCAACTCCAGCATTTCGGAGGTCTTCGACAGCTTTGAGCGAACTGCCGCCTGTGGAGATCAAGTCTTCGACCACAACGACTTTTTGACCAGGACTGACTTTTCCCTCTATCATGTTTTCCATGCCGTGACCTTTGGGTTTGGATCGGACATAGACAAAGGGGAGGTCGAGTTCATTTGCCAACAGAGCGCCTTGTGGTATCCCCGCAGTGGCTACTCCTGCGATCGCTTCTACTTCCGGAAAGAAGTGCTGAATGCTTTTTACTAAATTATCCTTGATTAGATTCCGGACTTTTGGAAAAGAAAGAGACAGGCGATTGTCACAATAGATGGGCGATTTCCATCCTGATGCCCAGGTGAAAGGTTTTTGAGGCTGTAAGCGAATGGCTTGTATTTCAAGTAATTGGTCAGCTACCTCTGCAGCTACACTTTGATCTAAAATTTCCATACTTCAAAAATAAGCGAATATGTTGGGAGGAGGTTGGTGCAAGGGAATTTTTTATGCATTTTTGGCAAAACCCAACCTATCCGATTCCCTAATGAGAATCTTTGTCAATGATAAGCCGTTAGACCTTCTTAGCTATGAAGACCTCAATCCGGCAAAAAATTATGATGCTACTTTTCACGAATCGGATGTGCTTCCGGTCATTGGACTTTGGAAGGATGATGTGATTTTTCACGAACCTTCTCATGATCTGATTATTAAAATACTTTACCAGCTTCGAACACGAAAGCTCAGAGATTTGGATTCGATTACGCTTATCTCTAAAGATAAGTCGGCACTGAAGCAATTTGTCAAAAGTCGATTTTCAATCATCAAAGCGGCAGGAGGAGTTGTGACCAAAAAGTCTCAAATTCTATTGATTTACCGTTTAGGGAAGTGGGATTTTCCCAAGGGGAAATTTGACAAGGGCGAAACGCCCGAACAATGTGCCCTTCGAGAGGTAGAAGAAGAATGCGCCATCAAGGTCAAGTTAGGTAAGCCCATTTGTAATACTTGGCATACCTATACGCACAATCGAAAGAGTATCTTGAAAAAGACCTATTGGTATACGATGAGCTGTCTTTCTGATGAAGGAATGAAACCACAAAAAGAGGAAGGAATAGACGATATCCGTTGGTTTAGAGAAGCGGAAGCCAAAATAGCCCTGATTAATTCTTATCCTTCTATGCGCTGGCTCTTCAAGCAATTTTTAAAGCAATTCTAGATTTCATAAGGTAGAAATTCGCTGACATTTCCTCCGTATCGATGTACCTCCCGGATCACGGTGGAGCTGATAGCTGCGTATTGAGGAGAAGTAATCAAAAATACAGTCTCCAGATCCTCATTGAGGTAGCGATTCATTTGGCTGATGGTGTTTTCGTATTCGAAGTCTGTGGTATTTCTCAATCCTCTCACTAAGAATCCTGCCTCGTGGGTTTTGGCTAAAGTGGAAGTCAATTCATTGTAGACAATTACCTTGACTCTTGGTTCACTGGAATAGACGGAGTTGATCTTTTTGACCATCAGATCGATGTCAAAATAACGATTCTTTTTAGTGGAATTGTAGCCGATACCGATGATCACCTCATCAAAAATCTCTAGACTTCTCATTACGATATCGTGATGCCCCATCGTGTAGGGATCAAATGAGCCTGGGAAAATTGCAGTTTTCTTCATGTCTCTGTCATTGATTTTTATTGGTCAAAACTTGTCCCGAACATCTCGGGAGAATCTCGCACATTTTCCGCGTTGCATCGGGGCATGCCCCTGTGTGTCGTTTGCGTCGTGCTCGATTTCATGAGTTGTTTATTTATCAGCTTCATCGCTATCGGCTATTTGAAGCCGGAGGCATTCTCCAATTCTCTTTTTTACCCTTGGCTTACCTAAACCGATCTGTTGATAAAATCATGGTTACCCGAGGATAGCCTTAATCAAATTGCCAGTAGATTTCCAAAAGCCCTAAATCTTTTAAATGCTTAAATCCATGCGAATAATTTTGATTAGCATGGGGAGTCAGAATTCGAAAATTATGAAAATAAGTTTTTCCCCAATCCTCCGTAATTTCAGATTTTGGAGGAACGCCGTAAAGCGTTATTCTTACATGATTTCGATCATAGTTGAGCTGCTTAATAAGGATAAGCGCGTATTTTAAAAGATCTTCTTTATCATCGAGGTCGAAGATATTGAAGGCATTGAGCTCTTGATCGGTGAATGCTGCGGCATAAAACTGATTTCCGATAATATTAATTAGGATTTCCTGACCGATAAGGTTGAAGCGCTCCTTGAACAAATAGGAAAGAAAAGAGACTGATCCATGATGAAAGCTGAGCTCACTAAATCTAGCCTGCAAATGTCTTTTGAGTTTCTCCTCTACCAAAGAAACTACCTGTAAATTATTACTGTCCAAAGGGGTATTGAAATAGAAAGACGCTTGGGGTAGTTCAGTAGAAAAACGTAGAAAGTTTGCCTCATTACCCGTAGAAAAAAGTACTCCAGGAACTAAGCTAAATTCTTTTCGATGAAGATAGATTTTACATGGAACGTCTAGCTTCATCAATTGATCTGTGGTGATAAGCTCATCCAGTTGATTTAATAAAAAATCAGGATAAAAGTGAACGCCAATATTGGCCTGATTCTTATCCTTGGCAAATATGACCAAGGAATCAGGGTATAAAAAAAGTGATAAGCTCGATGTATCTTCTACATCAAACTTATCACTTTTAAATACTTTAAGTAGGTTTTCCAAAGCAGGGATGAAATTATCTCCAGTTACCTTCTGTGGAGGCATCTGTTCTAGATCCTACTTTTAGCGCTTTTTCGTTGTTGTTTAATCTTCTTTCAGGATTGATAGGGGCGGGATCTCTGATCTCAAACACGTTGATTTCATAAGAGTTTCGCTCTATTTTATCAGCAAAGAATTCGAACATTTTACCTCCTGAACCCGGTACAACTGCTAATCGCTCAAGATCAAAATCAGGATATTTTCTTTCATTGAATAGTGAATCTATCACAGCTACTGAGCCCAAGGTGTCAAAGGTTACAGTGGTCTCTTCTTTTCCGTAATCGAGAAGCTTGGTAGTTTCACTTCGCTCGATCAACCAGATTTGGCCTTCTTGGATGAAATTCTTTAAAGAATCCCAGTTGTCAGCATATTTACGGTTGGAAGCTTCATAAGCCAACTGAGCATCTCTAAGCATTTGAAGTTTTTCGATGATGGCGCTTTCAATAAGGGCAATTCGCTTTTCTTCTTCTACTACGTCATCTACGCCTTTCCATAGAAGGTAGCCAAGGCCTAAAGCCACCAGAAAGAAAACAAAGGATAATACTTTGGTTAGGTTCATTTTGTTGAAATTTTATAAATCTGGGTAAGGTTGAAGGTTTTTAAAACGTGCTATTTTAGGTATTTATTTTCAAAATTAAAATATCCTTTCCACAATCCTAAGTCTTGAAAGGATTTTATTGTCCAAAAGATTTGATGAACTGACGCATTTGGCAATGAACGGAGCTCTTCCAAGGACATCCATGTCAATTCTTTTAATATTTGGTTTTCTTTCTCCAATTCTGGATCTGTGCCCAAGTGGAGACTGCCTCCTTTCAGTTTTACCTCAAAGAACAGCTCAACCGCATGAAGTGGAGGTTCTAGAAATTCATGAACAAAAAGGAAATCACCTACTTCTATTTCGAGCCCAGTTTCCTCCAAATATTCTCTTTGAAGATTGGCATGAGCACTGCTGCCATATTTCATGCCTCCTCCCGGAACTGACCAAAAATCCTGCTGATCACTCATTTGATGATTGATCATTAGGATCTTTTCAGCCTCTATCAGTACACCGTTGACTCGAGTTCTTAAGCGGTTTCCGAATTTTGTGGCAATTTGTTTACCGATTTTGTCTTGGGTCATGTACTTTCGTTGCTATGGGTAAAGATAGAAAGACCAAATTGAAGCCATCTGTTTTGATGGAAAATTTTTTCCCTTTTCAAGCAACGGCAGGGCAGGCACAATTTTTTGAACGGATGAATCACTTCTTGGACCTTGATCCTGCCGAAAAGCCCACTTTTGTCCTCAGAGGCTATGCGGGTACGGGGAAAACTTCGGTCATTTCTGCCTTAGTTCAAGCTCTTCCCAAACTGGACTTACGTTCTTTGCTATTGGCGCCTACCGGAAGAGCAGCTAAGGTGATGAGTAATTACAGCGGTCGTGGTGCTTACACTATTCACAAAATCATTTATAAGCCTAAAGGCGATCCCGGAACGCTTGGAGGTACATTTGTCTTGCAAAAGAATTATTACAAGAATACAGTCTTTATCATTGATGAATCCTCCATGCTGGCTGATGACGGCGGGATGTCGGGAAACTTATTGGGAGACGTGATTCAATTTGTGTTCGGCGGTGAAAATAATCGATTGATTTTTGTAGGTGATACAGCGCAGTTGCCTCCAGTGGGAAGTGAGTATAGCCCTGCCTTGGAGTCGGGTTATTTACTCCGTCATTTTAGGCTTCAAGCAGAACAAGTTGAGCTGACAGAGGTGATGCGACAGCGTTTGGCTTCGGGTATATTACAGAATGCTACTTCCCTTCGAGAGATTCTTCTCCAAGAAGTCACTACTATCCGATTCAAAACAGCAGGCTTTAAGGATATTTATAAAATGACTGGAGAGCGTCTGGAGGATGGTCTACGCTATGCCTATGATAAATATGGTACAGATAATACCGTGATCATCACTAGGTCCAATAAAGCAGCAGTTCAGTATAATCTTTACATCAGAAGGGTGATTCATTTTTTTGAAGATGAAATCTCAGGAGGGGACCTTTTGATGATTGTCAAAAATAACTACACCTACATGGCAGATTCGGAGAAAGTGAATTTTTTGGCCAATGGGGATATGGTAGAGGTGATGAAAATCCGAAACTTTGAGGAAATGTATGGTTTTCGATTTGCATCGCTTGAATTACGTCTGTTAGATTATCCTGAAGAGCCTCATTTCGAAGCCAAAGTCCTCCTTGACACTTTGTATTCAGCAAGCCCTTCGCTCACAAGAGAGCAATACAGGCAACTCTACGAGCAAGTTTCGGAAGACTATGCGGATATCGAAAAGAAGTCCGAGCGACTGGAACTCATACGAAAAGATCCTTACCTCAATGCACTTCAGGTGAAGTTTGCCTATGCACTTACTTGTCATAAAGCTCAAGGCGGGCAATGGCAAGCGGTTTTTGTAGATCAAGGCTATCTATCGGATGAGCAGTTAGATAAAGATTTCGTTCGATGGCTATACACTGCTATTACCAGGTCTTCTGAGGAACTTTATTTATTGAATTTTTCACCTCAGTTTTTTGTTTAAATTGTCCCTATGAAACACTACTTAGGAAAATTTAACACGAGTCAAAAGGTACCTTTGGCAAGGTATTTTCGATAGGAAGAGAGGATTTGAGTTGTAAAAATTTGAACTTGAATGAAAATAGTGAATATTTGAAACCAGTAATTGATAAAACCATGAAAAAATTAGGATTAATCTTTAGCGTATTTGTCTTGTTGT
This sequence comes from Algoriphagus faecimaris, assembly GCF_900101705.1. Classification (GTDB taxonomy): domain Bacteria; phylum Bacteroidota; class Bacteroidia; order Cytophagales; family Cyclobacteriaceae; genus Algoriphagus; species Algoriphagus faecimaris. The sequence continues at coordinate 150,465 of NZ_FNAC01000003.1, forward strand.
TTTCGACACAGGCTTTTGCCCAATCAGAAAATGGCCCCGTAATCTCATTTAAGGAGAAGTCTATAGATTTTGGAGACTTGAAGCAAGGTGATAAGGTTTCACACACCTTTGAATTAACCAATACAGGTACAGCTCCCTTGGTGATTTCAAATGTAGCGGCTACCTGTGGATGTACAGTGCCAAGCTGGCCAAAAGAGCCTGTTGCTCCCGGTGCAAGTGCAAAAATTGAAGTCTCTTTCAATTCTGCAGGTAAAATGGGTAAGCAAAATTCGGTAGTAAGAATCTACTCCAATGCATCAGAGCCGATCGAAAAGGTGTCTCTGATATCAAACGTCTTACCGAAAACGAAGTAATCTCGTTCTTATAAACTTATTGACCTGTCAGTTTTCACTGGCAGGTTTTTTTTTGTCAAAAGAGAAAAGTTTCACCTTTACTGACTAAATGAACCCCTGCGTTCGATTTGGGGTTCACTCTCTTTGTAATCTATGGAAAAGAAAAAAGAACGGAAAGTCACCATTGGGCAGGTCTTTCAAACCATCATTTGGCCTAGGAGAAAGCAACTCTTATTGGGATTGTTTTTGATTATTATCAGTAGACTTTCAGGCTTGGTTTTGCCAGGAGCAAGTAAATATCTAGTCGACGATGTGATTCCTTCCAATGATTTGGATTTACTGAAATGGTTGATTTTCGCAGTAGTATTGGCCATTGTCATCCAATCTGTGACCTCCTATGCGCTGACTCAGATATTGTCTGTGGAAGCTCAAAATCTAATTGCCAAGCTTCGGTCAAGGGTACAGAGTCATATTATTAAATTACCGATTCGGTTTTTTGATAATACCAAAACGGGTGAGCTGGTATCCAGGATTATGACCGATGTAGAAGGAGTCCGAAATTTGGTTGGGACAGGCTTTGCACAGATGATAGGAGGGATTATTACTGCTATCATTTCGCTGATCCTTCTGATCAGCATCAGTCCTATGATGACCTTGTATGTCTTAGTTCCTGTGGCGGTTTTTGGGCTGGTTTCTCTGAAGGCTTTCGGAAAAATAAGACCGATTTTTAGAGAACGAGGTAAAATCAATGCACAGGTAACCGGTAGATTAACGGAAACTCTCGGAGGTATTCGTGTCATCAAAGGATTCAATGCCGAGCAACAAGAAATCAGAACTTTTGAAGAAGGGGTCGACCTACTCTTTCAAAATGTCAAATCCAGTCTAACGGCCACCTCTTTTGTAACCTCTGCAGGTACCTTGTTGCTGGGATTGGCATCAGCAGGAATCATGGGGATGGGTGGCTGGATGATCATGGAGGGTGAAATGACCTTTGGTGATTTTCTTGCATTTACCCTCTACTTGGGATTTATGATAGCTCCTATTGTACAGATGTCTAATATTGGGTCCCAATTGACAGAGGCTTTTGCTGGACTGGATAGAACAGAAGAGATCATGAATACTCCGCTGGAATCTGATGATCGTGAGCGAACTATAGAGATGACTGAGTTGAAAGGAGAGATTAGGTTTGATCAAGTATCCTTTGCCTATGAGTCAGGAAAAGACGTGATCCGAGAGGTAAGTTTCGAAGCACCGGCTGGATCAGTAACTGCTTTGGTGGGGACTTCTGGATCAGGTAAAACAACGATTGCCGGCTTAGCCGCCACATTTCTGAATCCCGACTTTGGTCAAATCACTTTAGATGGAGTCGATTTGCAAAAAGTCACTTTGGACTCTTTCCGGTCTCAATTGGGTGTGGTGTTGCAGGATGATTTTCTGTTTGAAGGTACCATCAGGGAAAACATTCTTTTTCCAAGACCGGAAGCATCAGAAGAGCAGCTCGATCAGGCTGTCAGAGCAGCACATGTTCAAGAATTTACTGATCGATTCGAGGATGGATTAGATACTTTAATCGGCGAGCGAGGAGTAAAGCTCTCAGGAGGTCAGCGTCAGCGAATTGCCATAGCGAGAGCTATTTTGGCTGATCCTAGGATTTTGATTTTGGATGAGGCTACTTCTAACCTTGACACAGAGTCAGAGACCCTCATTCAAGCTAGTTTAAAGGAACTCATGAAGGGTAGGACCACCTTTGTGATAGCCCACAGATTGAGTACTATCAGGCAAGCGGATCAAATCCTTGTCATCGAGCAGGGGAAAATCGTAGAGCAAGGCAAACATGAAGATTTGATCGCAAAGAAAGGAAGGTATTACCAGTTATATACTTATCAAGCTAGGATTTAAGGGTTTATACTAATCAGTTGAGGATAATGTGACAAATCCCCCTTTTATGGTCTAGGATTTGTAAATTTGAAGTCCCAAATGTAAAAATGAGTATGAGTGAATTGAAATGGTTTGTGATGTACACAGCCTCAAGATCAGAGAAGAAAGTGGCGAAAAGACTCAAAGAGGAAGGATGGGAAGTGTATTTGCCTTTGGTGACAGAACTCAGACAGTGGTCCGATCGCAAAAAAAAGGTTGAAAGACCACTTTTTAACGGGTATGTTTTTGTAAAAACCAAGCGAAATCAACTTTGGGAATGCCTGCAAGTTCCCGGTTCAGTCAAATTTGTTCACTTCAGCGGACAACATGCTACTGTGAGAGAAGAAGACTTGGACACGATCAAAAGAATCGTCGAAACAGGAGTAGCAGTAGAAACTGATGGCTCTGAAATCGAACCTGGAGAGCAAGTAAAGGTGATCGGTGGGCCTTTGATGAATATGGAAGGGGAATGTATAGAAAAAGGTAATAAGGATTACTTTGTCATTAGAATCCCAGGAATTTATCAAAATATGCTAGTAAGTATAGAGCGAAAGTTTTTAGAAACGCTCCCAAAGAAGGTAGAGTCTTGAATAGTTGGAGTTTTCAAAAAAAATCCCCTAGTAACTGCTAGGGGATTTTTTACTCCTTGATTTTAGGGGAAAGGTATTTTCTTATCACTAGTTGGGCTTGGGCCATATGATCTCCAAAACGGTTGAATCCAATGTTTCCATCCAAATTATCCGTAAAAGTCAACAGCATGGTACCTTCTCCAGCGATATCTAAGTAGGGACCGATTCTGTAGCTTAGCCCTGCTCTGATCGGCACATAACCTGTAGTCAGATTATTTTTACTCGGGTTTTCTTCAGAGCTAAATGACTTTGTCTGCTCTGTATTCACTTGCATAATTCCCAGTCCTAGTCCACCGTACAGGTTAAATCGAGAACGATGCATGTGGTTTGAAAATGGAATCAAGTTGATACTGGGCATGATGTCGAGATAGATCGCAGATCCTGTAGCCGTGAAGGAAGCATTATTAGCAGTCCACGCATCTTGGAGCACTTGGCCCGGACTCCCGCCACTTTGGATCCACTGAATTCCCGTGGTAGCTCTCAAGTCGAGCAATTTACTCATTCGCTTGGTCATCGCGACAGATACAGACGGCTTAATTTCAAAATTCCAAGAGCGATACTGACCACCATTATCCATGTAGGCAAAAGAAGGTCCAATGCCCAAGCTGATAAGATGATCTCTTGAAATGCGTTCTTTGTAAAAATTCTGTGCGCTGGCACTAGTACTTAAAAGAAGTGCACTGACTAGGAGCAAAATCGGGAAGGTATTTTTCATAATATTCAGCATTAATGCTGTAAACTGTTAATCAAAAAATGACAACAAGTATGCCAATGAGCTTGATTAACTCGGTTTAAAGTAGAAGGAACCTGGTAAAATCCTCTTTAGTTTAATTGATTCTCAGGAGTCTTCAAAGGCTTTTTGAATGTCCTCTTCAGTGGCTTTTAACTTCGTACGGCAAAGTTTGACCAAATCAGAGGCCTCTTTGACTAATTCGGAAAGTTCATCTACGCTTTTTTTTCCTTCCTCCAACTGGGCGACGATCAACTCAAGTCGCTGCATGGCTGTAGTATAATTCAATTCATTCATGGCTTATCGATAGCTGTGATTTTACTTTTTATTTTTTGGCTTTGACTGTATGTGAGGAGTTCGTCATTGATCTGGGGATTGGTCAGATGAACTGGCTTTCCATCCAATTCGCTTCTGGTATAGCCTCTTTCCAAAATGGACTTGGGGTTTAACTGTTGCAGTTGCTTTTCTATAAAATCTAGTTTTGAACTAGTGTTTTTCATAAAAATAAGTATTCCTCTTTCGAGTTCCTGCGTGATTTGATCTAGTTTTCTCTGCTGATTACTAAGGTTGTTTTTTACACTTAAAGCGATGCGTTGATGCCGTGAGTTTAATTTTTCAGCCTCAAGGCTCAATTTGGATTGCACAGCACTTTTAAGTCGATGATTGGTCTGCGAAAGCTGGTCAGCAGCTACTTGTAACCGCTGCCTACTCAGGCGGTCAATTCTATTCATTAGCATACTGATATTTTCTTCGTAAATCCGAAATGCTGAAAGCAAAAACTCAGCAACGGCTGTAGGGGTTTTGAGTCGAGTGTGTGCTACGAGGTCTGCCACTGTTTCATCACGCTCATGGCCGATGCCTGTCAATACTGGTAAAGAAGTCTGTGCGATTTTAGCAGCTAGTCGATAATCATCAAAGCAGTCCAAGTCCAGCTGTGCACCACCTCCTCTAATCAGGATAATCGCCTCGTAATCCAACTCACTCTTATCAGTTTCTATTTTCTCGAGAGCCTTTATGATCCCACTGACAGCTTCATTTCCCTGCATGGGAGCTGGATAGAGCCGGTGATAGATTTTGTAGCCTGCAGGATTGTTTTCTAATTGATTGATAAAGTCCCCATATCCAGCAGCGGTAGGGCTGGAAATGATAGCGATTCGCTGGATTACCTGAGGAAAGGGAAGACTGGCATTGATTCGTAAAAGGCCTTCTCTTGTCAATCGATCGATCGTTTCCTGTCGCACACGAGCTCTTTCACCAAGCGAAAAAGAGGCGTCTATGTCTTTGATATTTAAGCTAAAGCCATAAATAGGGTGGAAAGTGGCCTGTACCTGTGCCAAGACTTTCATACCGTTTTTCAGTCCTGCTCCCGTGATACTTTCAAATCGAGCGGCAATTCCCCGAAAGGTAAACTGCCAGCAGTTGGATCTCATTTTGGCCACCACTTGATTGCCTTGTTTTTCTGCCAGTTCGAAATAGGCATGCCCCTGCGGTGCCTGTCTGAAATCTGCGATTTCTCCTATCACCCAATAAGTAGGCTCAAGCTCATTTTCTAGGGTAAACTTGATCAATTCGCCCAATTGGGATATGGAATAGGCGTTTTGCACGGCTTAGACTAGTGTTTTGTAAATTTCTTGAATCTTTAAGTTGAGGTCAATACTCGCCCTTAACATTGGAAGTCGTACCTGATCTCCGCAAATCCCTAAATGCGAAAGTAAATTTTTGATACCTACGGGGTTTCCTTCCTTATACATCAGATCATTGATTGGCAAGAGCGAAAAAGCTGCTTTGAGACTTGCAGATTCGGTGCCATGACAAAGGTCTCTGAAAGTGGACGGCAGCGCGTTGGCCAAGACAGAAATTACTCCTACTCCACCAATACTCAGTATCGCTTTGCTCAATAAATCATCTCCCGAAATCAATAAAAAATCATCGGGTTTGTTTGCCGCTATCTGCATGCACTGCTCGAGACTTCCACTTGCCTCCTTCATTCCTATGATATTGGGATGCTCCGCTAGTGCCAAAGTAGCCTCTGCAGTCATATTGGACATGGTTCTACCCGGGACATTATACAGAATGACTGGGACCGGTGAGGCATCAGCTATAATTTTATAGTGTGCTATGATTCCGGATTGGCTTGGCTTGTTGTAGTAAGGACTGACAGATAAGATAGCATCGACTCCACTAAAATCTGTCTGGGCTATTTCATCCAAAACCGCCTGCGTATTATTACCGCCGAGACCGTAAACTAGAGGGACTCTTCCTTTATTATGGTCAATGCAGGCTTGAAGCACTATTTTCTTCTCTCCTGGTGAAAGGGTGGCAGATTCTCCAGTGGTCCCTAAAACCACCAGATAATCTACTCCACCAGCTAGAGTGAAATCGATCAGTTTATTTAGGGATTCGAAATCAATACTGTAATCATCATGAAAAGGTGTGACAAGTGCCACACCAGTGCCTGCAAATGAATTCATTGTAATATTAAATTGAAGACTCAAAGATAAGACCTTCCTATCGGAAAGTCAGGTGATGTAAATTTTTTCGCAATCAAATCTCGGATCGCAAAAAGAGAAAGAAAAGCTTCTCGTGATGGGAGGTGTTTTTTCCTCTCCGTTGGAAGAAATTCATTGTAATACGAAGCCATTTAGGGAAATAATATCCGATTTTCCCAACCTTTTGAAATTTGTGACTTGTATAGTAAAGAGCTGGGAAAGGGATTTAGTTTCCTGAATCTTGATTTTTGACTTTTAGCTTGCCTCTAAGCTTTACCTTTTACCTAAAGGTCAGATTGATTGACCATTTTTAAAAATTCTTCTTCTGAGATCATCTTTACGCCTAATTTCTGGGCTTTTTCCTTTTTGCTGGGCCCCATGCCTTCTCCCTCTATGATGAAGTCAAGATTTTTAGAAACTGAGGAAAGGTATTGCCCTCCGTGGGATTGGACAAAATCTACAATTTCATCGCGCTTGAAATGTTCGAGTTTGCCGGAGGCTAAAATTTTCTTACCGGCCAAAGCTTGACTTTGTGGCTGTTGGTTGCTTTGATCAATTTCAAAATTAAGGCCTTGCTTTTCCAATTTTTCAATGATTTGGAGATTGTTCTCTTCGGCAAAGAACTCTTGAACACTTTGGACCAAAGTCTCGCCTACGCCATTGATTTCCAATAATTGTTCAGCGCTTGCCTCTTGTAGTTTTTGAATGCTCCCAAAATGTCTAGCCAGTAATTGAGCGGTATTTTCTCCGATATTTCGGATGCCCAGAGCAAAAAGAACCTTTTCAAAAGGCTGGCTTTTGGAAGCTCTGATTCCTTCAAGCATATTGGAAATGACCCCTTCTTGAAAGGTATTGGCTTTGAGTTTTTTGATTCGATCGCGGATTTCGTCGGGTAGATCAAGGTTCAGTCTCAGGAGCATGCCATGTACTGTGCCTTCCTTTTTGCTGGCTTCTAAAATTTGCTCAAAGGCAATTCTCCGTCCCAGAAAAATCTCCAAAACCAAAGCTACAGGTACATAATCTTCCAGTTTAGGAAGCTCTGCGTGATCTTTTATGGAATTGATCAGGTAGTCTACCATTCCTACGTTGGAAGGTACCTTTTTTCTCCATTGTCGGATTTGATCCTGAAATCGCTTTAGGGTATCAAGCAGTGGGAACTCAGCAGTTTGGAGAAGGAATTCTTGGATTTGTTTGAAGGAAATACCTTCCGTGAGGGCAAATAGGGCTTTTTCCAATGAAATATAGAGGAGACCACTACCTTCTTTTTCATATTGATCCTGATTCATTTCAAGGCCTAGAAGATCTTTTTCTTTAGATTCCAGATCGTAGATGTCAGCATAGTTTTGAATGAATTTCTGATCAATTAAAGCCCGGATTCGTTCTGTTCCCATGGAGTCAATGTCCATGGCCCGCTTGTGTACAAAGTGCTCGATTCTTCCCAAAACTTGTGGCGGGCAAGAGTTGGCATTAGGGCAGAAATGCTTGGCTTCCCCTTCTTTTCGCTCAAGAGTACTACCGCATTCTGGACAGGTATCGATGTAAGTGATTGCAGCCGCATTTTCTTTTCGTTTGGCACTATTGACAGCAGTGATTTTGGGGATGATTTCTCCTCCTTTCTCCACAAAAACAAAATCTCCTTCGTGTATACCGAGCCGCTCGATTTCGTTAGCATTATGTAAGGAAGCTCGCTTCACTGTAGTACCGGCGAGACTGACGGGAGCTAAATTGGCCACGGGAGTAATCGCTCCTGTGCGGCCGACTTGATAGGTGATGGATAGAAGTTCGGTCTCGGCACTTTCAGCTTTATACTTATACGCAATCGCCCACCGGGGATTTTTTGCGGTAAATCCCAGTTCCTCACGCTGATCGTAATCATTGATTTTGAGCACTACTCCATCGGTATCTAGAGGAAGTTGATGGCGTTTTTCTCTCCATTCTTCAATGTACTGAATCACATCCTGTATCGTAGCGGCCTTTTGATAAGTAGGGGATACGTTGAAGCCCCATTTTTCAATAAGATGAATCGCCTCCGAATGAGTGTTTACGCTGAGCTCCTCGCCTAGTAATTGATAGAAGTAGCAATTGAGTCGTCTTTTGGCCACTACTGCACTGTCCTGCATTTTGATGGTTCCGGATGCAGCATTGCGGGGATTGGCCAGCAGTGTCTCTCCTTTTTCAGCTCGTTCGGCATTGATTTTTTCAAACTCCCGATGAGGAAGGAAGATTTCCCCTCGGACTTCAAACTTGTCAGGTATCTCATTACCCTCGATTGAAAGAGGAATATTTCGTATCGTTCGTACGTTGGCTGTGACATCATCGCCTTTGCTGCCATCACCTCTGGTGACGGCCCGAACCAATTTTCCTCCTTCATACACTAAGCTGATCGCTACACCGTCAAATTTCATCTCACAGAAATACTCGTAAGCCGTAGTTCCCAGGCCTTTCACTATCCGCTCGTCAAAGGCCATCAATTCCTCCAACGTGTAGGTATTGCCAAGGGAGAGCATTTTGTACTCGTGGGCAACGGTCTTAAATTCTTTGGTAATGGTGCCTCCAACTCGCTGACTTGGACTATCGGAGCTGAGTAATTCAGGGAATTGATTTTCCAGACGGATCAGCTCCTCAAGTAACTGATCAAATTCAAAATCGGAAATCTCTATTCTATCCTCTTGATAATAAAGATGATTGTGGTGATTGATTTCTCGGGTGAGTTGATCGATTCGAGCAGCGGCTTCCTGTGGCGTCATGATGGATAGATTTGAAAGAATTAGAGGGTAAAAATACCCAAGGATTTTGGCTTCGCAAGTCCTGGATTTACAACTCAATTTGGCTTAGGCTGTTACTTTTGAATGGCTATCTTTGACAAAAAAACTGAAATGGCTGCTAAGGCAAGTTTAGAAAGTAAAATCCTCGATGTCGCTTTTGGGTATTTTTTAAAAAAAGGTTACCGCAAAACCACGATGGAAGAAATTGCCAAAGAGTTGGGGATGAGCAAAAAAACCCTTTACAATTATTATCCTGGAAAAATAGAATTGCTTTCGGCGTCATTTGAAAAGCTCAAAACCAAACTCACTGCCAAAACGGAAGCGATCTTGGACAACCGCTACATCAGCTATCCTTTAAAATTAAAATCTACCCTTTCGATTGTGGCTACGCACTTGGCCCCTATCAGTCCGGAGTTGTTTGAAGATTTGAAAGTAATGGCTCCCGAAATATGGGAGGACCTTCGAAATTACATCAATGAATCCGCCTATCTCCGCTTCCAAAAGCTTATCGAAGAAGGAGTAGAACTAGGGCTGATCAAGCCTAATCTCAACGTCAGTTTAGTGGTCATGATGTATGCTGCTGCTGTTCAATCCCTTTTGGACCCAAACTACCGGTCTCAATTTCCAACTATTCTTCAGAGAGGTTTGGATATCCCGGCTTCGGATATTTATGATCAGGCGATATCGATTATCTATGAGGGGATTCTTACCGAAGAGGCCCGCAATGAATTTGCCAATGCATCGAGCTAGCTTCTTTTGATTTCCTTATCTTTGCCCCTCTTATTTTCCCGAAAAATACTTCCTGCCCATTATGAGCAAAAAATTCAATAGATATACTGTTACTTCCGCCTTGCCCTATGCCAATGGACCCTTGCACATCGGTCACTTGGCGGGATGCTACGTGCCTTCGGATATTTACGTACGATTTCTCCGATCCAAAGAAAAAGATGTCCTCTACGTCTGCGGATCTGATGAGCACGGTGTAGCCATCACAATCAAAGCCCGAAAAGAAGGTAAGACCCCACAGGAAGTGGTGGATCATTACCATCAGTTGATGAAGAAAAGCTTTGAGCAGTTTGGGATTAGCTTTGATCATTATTCGCGGACTTCTGCCCCGATTCACCATGAGACAGCCCAAGGTTTTTTTACTGATTTGTACCAAAAAGGGGAGTTTCTGGAGCAAAGCAACGAACAGTACTTTGATGAAGAGGCAGGACAATTTTTGGCAGATCGATACATTGAGGGAACCTGCCCCAAGTGTGGATTTGAGCATGCCTATGGAGATCAGTGTGAAAAATGCGGCTCCTCACTCAGCCCTTCCGAGCTGATCCATCCCCGCTCAAAACTCAGTGGACGTACGCCGATATTGAAAGAGACCAAACATTGGTTTTTGGATTTGGCCCGTTACCAAAGTTTTTTGAAGAAATGGATCTTGGAAGATCATGCTGAGGATTGGAAAAACAATGTACTTGGTCAGTGCCGCTCTTGGTTAGAAGCAGGGGATGGACTTCAGGCGCGCTCGATGACTAGGGATTTGGATTGGGGAATTCAGGTACCTCTTCAAGATGCTGAGGGTAAAGTACTCTACGTTTGGTTTGATGCACCGATAGGTTATATTTCTTCGACCAAAGAGTGGGCCCAGCAAAATGGGAAAGATTGGGAGCCATATTGGAAAAGTGAGGATACCAAGCTTGTGCATTTCATCGGAAAAGACAATATTGTTTTTCACTGCATTATCTTCCCCGCCATCCTTAAAACTCATGGAGGCTACGTGCTTCCCGATAATGTTCCCGCCAATGAATTTTTGAATTTGGAGGGAGAAAAAATTTCTACTTCTCGAAATTGGGCCGTATGGCTTCACGAATACTTGGAGGAATTTCCCGGAAAACAGGATGTTCTACGCTATGTGCTGACGGCCAACGCTCCGGAAACCAAGGATAATGATTTTAGTTGGAAGGATTTCCAGTCCAGAAATAACTCTGAGCTGGTGGCCATCTATGGGAATTTTGTCAATAGAGCAGTAGTCCTGACTCATAAATATTATCAGGGGCAGATACCTCAAAAGGGTGAGTTGACTGGATACGATGAGGAGGTTTTGAAGGCTTTAGCCGAATTTCCTGCTAAAGTAGCCTCTTCTATCGAGCGATACAGATTCAGAGAAGCGCTAGGTCTGATGATGGATTTGGCCCGATTAGGTAATAAATACTTAGCTGATACCGAACCTTGGAAAACCATCAAAACCGATGAGGTAAGAACCGCAACAATTATGAATATTGCGCTGAACATTGCGGCCAGTTTAGCTATTGTTTCTGAGCCCTTTTTGCCTTTTACTTCACAGAAGTTGTTTGATCTCTTTCAGATGAAAGATAGTAAATGGCAGGAAGCCGGGCAGCGAGATTTGCTGCCTGAAGGTAAAACGATAGGTCAAATGGGTCTTCTTTTTGAAAAAATAGAGGATCATGTAGTAGATAATCAATTAGAAAAACTTCAAAACTCGAAAAAGATGAATGAAGCAGCCAATGCACCGGTGACTCCGATGAAAGAGCTCATCACTTATGATGATTTTGCTAAATTGGATATGAGAATAGTGACTATTTTAGAAGCGGAGAAAATGCCTAAATCCAAGAAATTACTCAAGCTTAAGGTCGATGCCGGAGTAGGTCAGCGCACGGTTTTGAGTGGGGTTTCTGAGCATTTTGAACCTGAATTTCTAATCGGAAAGCAAGTAGTCATGCTGATTAATCTTGCTCCGAGAAAAATGATGGGGATAGATTCGGAGGGGATGATTTTGATGGCTGAAGATAAGGATGGTAAACTCAAACTTCTTCAGCCTCACGAAGTGACCGCGAATGGTTCTACTATATCCTAAGTGTAAAGAATCAGAATTATATGAAACTTTTCAAAGCCTACCGGATAATCTAGGTGGGCTTTTTTTTTGTTACATAATTCCATCTTTATTTCCGATGCCAATCGGTCTTTTTATTTTTATTTCACCAATTAAAGTTTTGTGATAAAAGTCATATACAACAAATAATTTTTTTGATTACATTTCTCCCATTATAAAATATCACCCTTCTTTCAAAATTTCTTATAAGCAAAAGATACAGAACTTTTAATAAAGTGGGTTATCGGTGCTTTTTCTAAATTTTTTCAGCAAAAGATAGATATCGTCCTTTGGTTCATGTTTTTTTCCAAGGCTATTCAGAACTTTCGGGGATATTAAAGGATAGGAATATACTAAGATGGACAGCTATGAATAAAAAAAATGAGCCTTCTGTAATAAAGTACCTCGATGGTAAGAAGATAGTCATTGATTTGAATTCTGAATTTGGCAGGACTTTTAAATTCGCGGCTATCGGCATGGCTTTGGTAGATCAAGAAGGAAGATGGATCATAGCAAACAATAGTCTTTGTAAGCTATTGGAATACAGTCAGGAGGAACTGCAGAAGCTTACTTTTCAAGACATCACCCACCCGGATGACTTGGAGAAAGACCTGGAGAAGGTTAGAAAATTGTATGGAAAGGAAATTGATTCCTATCAGATCGAAAAACGCTACATCACTCAATCAGGCCGTATCCTTTGGATCAATTTGAGCGGTTCGGCAGTATGGAATGAAGATGGGTCATTTCGCTATTACATCGCCCAAATTCAGGATATTACTAAGGAAAAAGAGGCTGTGGAACTACTTGCTGAGAAAGAGAGTCTTTTTCGAGGTATATTCAATTCTACCTTTCAGTTTATCGGTTTTTTAAATACTGAGGGTCTGGTCTATGAGGCCAATCAAACGGCATTAAACTTTGCTGGACTGAAACCGGAGGATGTCATAGGTAAAAACTTCTGGGACTGTTATTGGTGGCAGATTTCTCCTAGCACCCAGAAGAAACTTAAGAAAAGTATCAAAAAGGCTGCAGCAGGCGAGTTTATTCAGTATGAGGTAGAGGTGTGGGGGAGAGACCGTACGCCATCCACTATTTTGTTTAATCTGAAACCTGTCTTTGGGGAATCCCATGAGGTGATAGCCTTGATCGCGGAAGGCAGGCTGATTCAAGATATAGTAGATGCTAGGAATGCACTGATTCGGAATAATGAAGAGCTTGAGCAATTTACCTCCATCGCCTCCCACGATTTGAAAGAACCCCTCCGGATGGTAAAGAGCTTTGGCCAGTTACTTCAACGCCATTATGCGGGAAAGTTGGATGAAAAGGGCCAGCAATACATTGGTTTTATGCTAGATGCTGTGGGGCGTATGGGTTTGCTGATTGACGATCTGCTAGAATACAGTAGAGTGGGTGATGAACTGACCGGAAAAGAAGAAATAAATACCCAGGAATTGATTCAAGAGGTACTAAACTTATACACTGATTTGATTGAGGGAAAAAGTGCGAAAATTTATTTTTCAGAACTTCCTAAAATTAGGGCAAAGCGGGTACCGATGAAGCTTTTGTTTCAGAATCTCATCGGCAATGCATTGAAATACCAAAAAATAGGTGAATTGCCATTGATCAAAATTGTAGGTGAGGATAAAGGTTCTTTTTGGAAATTTAGCATTAGTGATAATGGCATCGGAATTAAAGAAGAATACCAAAAAGAGGTGTTTAAATTATTCCGAAGATTACATACCAATCAGGAATATAAAGGTTCGGGTATGGGCTTGGCGATTTGCAAAAAGGTAGTCAATCAGCATAAAGGTGAAATATGGTTAGAGTCTGAAGTTGGGAGAGGAAGTACTGTTTATTTCACTTTGAAAAAGTAGTAAAATTTTAAGAGTAGATACTATTTTTTGATTTATATTGAAAGGTACATAGATGGAGTTAAGATTATAGTGTGGATTTAATTAAAAATCATGAGTAAGCAAAGTGCTGATTGGTATGGGGACAATGACTCTAACGAATACCGGAACGCTCCTGATTATCAGAATTATGGCCTCTTGGTATTTGACTTGAAGGGAAAGCTTCTCAAGGTGACGGATTCATGGAAGATTTTTTCCAGTACCTTGGGATTGCCTGATTCTTTTAAATTTGGAACTATTAAAGATCTGAAAAGTGGAGGGAAAGCACTGATCAGCGATCAAGTCTGGCAAGTTATTTTGACTCATGGACACTGGAAGCAGTCAGTTTTTCTAGACGGTCAAACTTACAATAAATCGATTTTAGTAGCTGCAAATCTAGGCTTTAGTCATGAAGGAGAGCCAAATTCGGTTAGCTTAATTTTTGAAATACACCACTTGGGATCAGAACTTTCCCGGATGGAAAAAATGCTCAATCAAGGTGTAGAAATGATTGCAGTTTTGGATCCTGAAGGACATTACCTATATAATAGCCCCTCTTATACGAATATGATGGGTTATCAGATCGATGAATTGAAGGGTTTTTTGGCTTTTGACTTGGTTCATCCTGATGATTTGGCGCGGATTAAAGAGGAGTTTCATCGAATTTTTTCAGAAAATAAAGTCACGGCAAGTCCCTATCGAATCCGGCGAAAGGATGGTACCTATCTATGGCTGCAGTCAATTGGGACCAATATGCTTGATGATCCCGACATTCATGGGATTATAGTTACGAGCTCAGAGGTTTCTGATTTGATCAAAATTGAAGAAAGCCTAAAGGAGTCAGAGAGCCGATACAAATACCTTTTTGAAAATAATCCTGCCTGTATCTATGTGTGGGATTTGGAGACCGATGAAGTACTCGATTGTAATCAAAGAGCACTGAAGCTTTATGGTTATACCCGGGAAGAATTTTTCGGAATGTCAGTGATGGATCTCCGTCCCCCGGAGGATATTCCTCGCATTCAGAAATTAAAAAAAGGATTGAAAGGCTACTCCAATTATGGGGATAATAGTTTTCACGGTACATCCAGGCATTTTACCAAGGACAGACGACTGATTGACGTTGAAATCAACGGTCAGATGATTTATTTTAAAGGCCGGAGGTCCTCTTTTATTACGGTACATGATATCACGGAGAAAGTCCAGGCAGAGAAGAAGCTTCTGGAGTCTGAAGAAAAGTATCGAACAGTATTTGATCTGAGTCCGATACCCAAATGGGTATTTAAAAAAGGGACTTTTGAGATTGTCGAGGTAAATGATCAAGCCTGTGATCAGTATGGATACAGTAGAGAAGAATTTTTGAAACTAAAGATAGATCAGCTTTTTGATACTAAAGAATTTGAGCGATTTTCTCAAAAAATAGAAAATGTAGAAGAAAATCAATTGCTTCGTGAACGTCCACTGAAGCACTTTACCAAGCATGGAAAGCTTCTTTATGTGGAGTTTACTTGTAAAGAAGCTAAATTTTTGGGACAAGAGACTATGATCGGTTTGGCGATAGATCAGACCAATCAGGTTATTGGAGATCGATTGGAGGAGCTGGAAATAAAACTTTTGGAAGAATCGATGGCGGGGACCCAGCCAGTTCAGGAAATTCTCACCAACTTCCTTCAAGGCCTAGAGTACATTGGAGTGGATAGGAGAATGGCTGTCATCAAAGTAAAAAATGTAAAATTAAGACCTTTTGCAGCCCCTTCTTTTGCTCAGCGAGATTTTAGCTTTTTGGACGAGCCTTCTTCCCTGGCCCAACTTGGGCCTTTTGGAAAGGCGGTTTTATCAGGTGAAGGTCAGGTTTCAGCAATCAATAAGCATCAGATTAGTGCAAATTTTAAAACATTTTTAAATGAATTTGGAATCCGTACCTGTTGGGTACAGCCGATTTTTGATTCCAATAAAAAAGTAATGGCCCTATTTACGGTGCTATTCAAACAGATTGTCACCGCGGATGATCGGGATTTGGAATACTTGCAAAGATTCACTTCCCTTCTCGGAGTGGTGATGGAAAAAGACGCAAATTCTCAAGCACTTATTCTCAGCAATGAGCGCTATAACTTTGTGAATTTGGCTACCAACGATATTTTCTATGATTGGTACGTGCAAGATGATCGACTTTTCTGGGGAGGAAGTTTCGAGAAGGTTTTGGGTTATAAACTTTCTGATGAGATTTATTCTATTGAAGATTGGGAGAGTAAGGTTGTTGAGGAGGATAGAAATAAAATTTTGGAGCAGGTATGGCAGTCGGTTATCGATGAAAGAAGAGATCGGATTTATCTTTCTTACAGGATGATAAGAGCTGACGGGCAAGTGATTTATGTCAATGAACGTGGGTTTATCAGCCGTGACAAATGGGGCAAGGCGATCCGTTTTGTAGGTGCGATTAATGATGTGACCAAACAGCGGATGGAGGAGCAGCGACTCTTACTGATGGAAAGTGTAGTCACTAATACCTCCGATGCAGTTTTAATTACGGAGGCATACCCTTCCAATTATCCAGGGCCTAAGGTGATTTTTGTCAATGAGGCCTTTACTCAAATGACGGGCTATCAGCCTCATGAGATTATCGGAAAGACACCTAGGATTTTACAGGGTAAAAAAACAAATCAATCTGAGCTCGATAAGCTTCGTTTGGCAATTACGAACTGGGAAAGTTGTAATACTACAACCATTAATTATAAAAAGAATGGAGATGAGTTTTGGGTAAACTTTTCGATCAGTCCTGTGTCAGACGAAAATGGATTGTATACGCATTGGATTTCTATCCAACGGGATGTCACAAAGCAGAAAATTGAAGAAACCACAAAAGAAATCATCGCTGATTCAGTGCGCTTTTTTGGGAATGAGGAGCGATTCAAAGGGTCACTGTATAACACCATCGATTATTTGGTCAAATTTGGTGGGTTCGATTTAGGAGAAATTTGGCTCATCAATGAGGACCGCACTAGGATCAATCTGATGGCAAAAGCATATAACTCTTCCTTGGGCAAAAGATACTATGAAAGAGAGACTGCCTGGCATAGTTATGAAATAGGAGAAGGAATCCCCGGTGCGGTATGGCAAAAGGAGGAGTCGATTTATCTTCCGGATCTCTCAGGAGTGCAAGGAAAGAGAAGAGAGAACGCACTTAAATCAGGTATTCGGGCCGTGTTTTCCACACCTCTGAAAGTCAATGGGGAGCTGATTGGAGTGGTTTCTTTTGCATCGGATGATCCAGCCAAAATATCCAAGATTACACTGACTATCCTAGAGTCTATTTCAGAGGATCTAGGAGCTCAAATTCGGCGTAAAAAAATCGAAGAGGAGTTGCTTCAACTTTTCGATTCAACTCAGACAATAATTTGTGTTCTAGGTTTTGATGGAAAGCTGAAAAACATCAACGAGGGGATGGTCCGACTAACGGGTTTTAGTAAGGAAGAATTAATTAAAAGTAGTCTTGTTGAGTATTTTCCAGAAAATGAGAAAAATAAATTCCAGGCTATCTGGGATGAAATCATCAAAGAAAAAGCCACCAAACAATTTCAAAGTAGACTAAGCACCAAAAATGGAGAGGAGGTTTGGCTGGAATGGAGTAGTACTGTCTACCTAGAGGAAGAGTTGGTCTACCTGATGGCCAAAGACATCTCCGAAGAGCAAGAGCTTCAGTCCCTTTTAGAAAGTGCCAATAAAATGGCTCGAATTGGATTTTGGGATTGGGATGCCATCAAGGACGCTCAATATTGGAGCCCGATTACCAAAGAAATTCATGAGGTGGAGCCGGACTATGTGCCCTTGATCGAAAATGGCATCAAGTTTTATAAAAAGGAAGCCATTCCTGTGATCACCGATCATTTTACCCGATGCATGACAGAAGGTGTTCCCTATGATTTGGAACTTCCTATCATCACTGCCAAAGGAAATGAAATCTGGATACGAACTCAAGGGCAGGCAGAGTTTAGAAATCAAAAGTTGATAAGAGTCTTTGGTACCATTCAGGATATTACTCCTCTGAAAAAGGCTAAACTAGAATTACAATCAGCTTTAGAAGAGAAAAATAGGATCTTGGAGAGTATTGGTGATGCCTTCTTATCTGTAGATAAGGATTGGAATATTACCTATTGGAACAAGCAGGCTGAGGATATTTTCAAGCATAAACGAGAAAAAGTATTGGGTACCAATGTTTGGGACGCATTCCCGGAGTTGACCCAAACTCGGATTCATCAAACCTTCCTTGATTTGATGGGTACTAACGATCCTGTACAGATGGAGGAGTATTTTTTCAAGGAGCAGCGATGGTATGAGCTTAATGTCTATCCTTCTTCCATGGGGATTTCTATTTATTTAAAGGATATCACGCTTAGAAAGCTAGCAGAAGATCTGATCCGTCAATCCAATGAACGCTTTGAAAAAGTCACTCAGGCCACTCAGGATGCGATATGGGATTGGGATATATCAAAAGATACTTTATACTGGGGCGAAGGCTTCAAAAAATTATTTGGTATTGATCATCAGCAGGAGAATTTGAATTTCGAAAACTGGGAATCTGCTATTCATCCTGAGGATCAGGAGCGAGTCAAAACTACTCTCAATCAGCATATTCAAAACCCCAATCAGGAAAAAATTCAAAATGAATACCGTTTTGCTAGAGCGGATGGTAGGTATGCCGATGTGATTGATCGAGCGATAATCATCCGGAATAGTAAGGGAGAGGCTAATAGGATAATAGGAGCTATTTCGGATATTTCTGATAGGAAGGTATTTGAAAATTCTCTTAAATCCCTCAATGAAAAATTAGAAGCTCGAGCCCATGAGTTGGCCCTATCCAATGCCGAGCTGGAGCAATTCGCCTACGTGGCCTCTCATGATTTGCAGGAGCCCCTGCGGATGATCTCTTCATTTCTCTCCCTGTTGGAGCGCAAATACAAAGATAATCTCGATGAAAAAGCCTTGGAATACATTCATTTTGCCGTAGATGGTGCCAAGCGGATGCGACAGGTAATTTTGGATCTTTTGGAGTTTTCTAGAGTAGGTAGTCATTTGGAGCAAAAAGAAACCTTTCAGCTAGCCGAAGTAGTAGATGAGGCGATCAAGATGCAGCGAAAGCTTGTTCAATCAAAAAATGCCTCCATTAGTATAGGAAAGCTGCCCAAGTTAAAAAACTACCGGACTCCCATACTTCAAATTTTTACCAACCTCATCAATAATGCGCTTAAATACGGTCGACCTAATGTGCCAGTAGAAATTGAAATTGAATGTGTTTCGCGCGGAGAAGTTTATGAGTTTTCGGTTCGTGATAATGGTATAGGAATTCCCAAAGACAGTTTTGATAAGATATTTGTTATTTTCCAAAGGCTTCATTTAAAAAATATTCACGCAGGGACGGGTATAGGACTGTCAGTAGTAAAAAAAATCATTGAAAATTTTGGAGGAAAAATATGGTTGGAATCTACGGTAGGTGAGGGTACTGCCTTTTATTTTACACTTCCTAAAAAATTACCTTAATATGAAAACCTATCAATTACTTTTGGTGGAGGATAATGAGGGGGACGTTTTGTTGACCTCAGAGGCTCTGGAAGAAGCGGATTTTCCCTTTGAGATAAAAATAGCGAGAACGGGTAAAGAAGCGATTGATCTTCTGCAGGATCTTTCCAGAGAAG
The DNA here is from genome assembly GCF_900101705.1 of Algoriphagus faecimaris. Taxonomy (GTDB): domain Bacteria; phylum Bacteroidota; class Bacteroidia; order Cytophagales; family Cyclobacteriaceae; genus Algoriphagus; species Algoriphagus faecimaris. Next base: position 169,787 of record NZ_FNAC01000003.1, read on the forward strand.
ATTTGCCTGATTTGGTGATTTTGGATATTAACCTTCCTGTCAAAAATGGTTTCGAGGTATTGAGAGAAATCCGAGGTAATCCAATTACTGTTGATCTCCCTGTTATGATTTTATCAACCTCTTCTAATATGGAAGATAAGCGGAAGGCTAATAAATATGACCCTAAAATATTTTGTAGCAAGCCTACTGAGTTTAGTGAGTTTGAAGTGTTGGTGCAGACGATCAAATCAATTTTGCAGGAAGGGAAATAAGCCTTTCCTACAAAGAGATAAATCCCCTCAATCAATCGAATCTTGGACCGCTAGTGTAGCGGTCTTTTTTTGATCATTCCTCCTTTGGTGTCTTTGATCGGGTATTGAATCACAAAGGCTTTGGGGTCAATTTTCTCGATTTCGGTCAGCACACGGGTGACTTCTAGTCGAGTCACTACGCAAAACAAAACATGGCGATCCGGATTTTTAGCCTTTTCACCAAAACCCCCGTCTGCTTTGAAGGCCGTCACTCCCCTACCAAGGTCATAGGTGATTTTATCTTTAATCTCATCGGAGTGATTGGATACAATCATGACTCCTAGGTATTCTTCCACTCCATTGATAATGAAATCTACCGTCCTAGATGCGGAAAAATAAGTGAGCATAGAATACATCGCTGTCTCCAAGTTGACAATCAAGGCTGCCACGATAAAGAGAAAAACATTAAATACTGTAATAAAATCACCTACAGTCAAACTAGACCGACGAGATACTTGAATCGCCAGGACTTCTGTACCGTCGATCACCGCACCTCCTCGTATCGAAAAGCCGATACCACTGCCTAAGAAAAAGCCTCCAAAAACTGCAATTAGCAACTTATCTGCGGTGATAGTGGGTAACTCTATGTAATGAACTAAAAGAGCAAGTCCTAAAATTGCCACGGTACTTTTGATAGCAAATCGAAGCGATACTTGCCTGTAGCCTAGATAGATAAAGGGTAGGTTGACCAAAAGAATTAAAATCGAAAGGTCCAAGGGAGTGACCATCTCAAGGAGAAGAGAAACTCCCATAGCTCCGCCATCAAAAAAACCATTCGGTAGCAGAAATCCTTTGAGCCCTATACTAGCCATCACCACACCGATACCAATAAAAAGGACATCTTTGACCTGCCTCCAAACCGTGACTCGCTGCACCCAAGCTGCATCTTGTATATTCAGTATACGCTTTACCATAAGTCAAAAATACCATTTCTCCTTAATAGCGCGATTAAATTTTGATATCATATCGATTTGAGGAAAAAAAGACAATAAACTTATCCGCAGAACCATTTAACAATAAGTAAAAAAGCACATTTAAGGAATTGCCCTAAAAATTAAGCGTATTAGCCTAATTTCATCTTAAAAATTTGATTTCAAGGTTATTTTTTTATCTTATGGTTGGTTTTTAAATAAAAAACATGAAGACAGAAGGGTATAAAAGTGACGAGCATTTTGATGAAATGTTTGACTCAGAAGGTAAAATCAGACCACACTACGAGGAGTATTTTCAGTATCTAAATAAGGCTTCGCCAAAAAAAATGAATCAATTGCAGCATTCTGCCAACAAAGCCCAAAAGGCGATGGGAATGACCTTCAATGTATATCATGATAATCAAGGCTTGGAAAAAATCCTTCACCTAGACATAGTTCCTAGGATTATTTCCAATTCGGAGTGGAAAAAACTAGAAGCTGGTTTGAAGCAGCGGATTCACGCCCTGAATTTGTTTTTGCAGGATATCTACAATGATCAAAAAATCTTAAAGGATGGAATTGTCCCATCGGAGCTTATTTTAGGCTCTTCAGATTTTCTGAAGCCCTGTATGGGGCTCACACCTCCCAAAGGCATCTGGTGTCATATCACCGGTACAGACTTGATTCGGGATAAAAACGGTGAATATTACATTCTAGAAGACAATCTCAGGTGCCCTTCAGGAGTCTCTTATATGCTTGAAAGTCGCGAAATCATCAAAAGAGCTTACCCTCAGCTATTTAATGATGAGGGGGTAATGCCTGTCTCGGATTATCCGGCTAAGTTGCTTAAGATGCTTCAGTTTTTATCAGACAAACCTAAACCTGTGGTAGGTGTATTGACACCTGGCATTTACAATTCGGCCTATTTTGAGCATTCCTATCTGGCTCTTCAGATGGGAGTGGAGCTAGTAAACGGCGTAGATCTCATAGTCAAAGATAAGGTCGTCTATATGCAGACTACAAAAGGCTTGGAGCAGATCGATGTCCTTTACCGTCGAATTGACGATTCCTTCCTAGATCCTTTGACCTTTAATCCTGAGTCTATGCTTGGAATACCTGGGATTTTTGAAGCATATAAGGCAGGAAATATCGCCTTTGCCAATGCTCCTGGGACGGGGGTAGCTGATGATAAGGCAGTTTATGCCTATGTTCCGAGAATTATTAAATATTACCTGGACGAAGATCCCATTTTGAATAATGTACCGACTTACCTCTGTAGAGAGGAAGAGGATCGGAAGTATGTCCTAGATCATATTGAGGAGCTGGTGGTCAAAGAAACCAATGCAGCAGGAGGCTATGGGATGCTGATCGGGCCCAAATCCACGAAAGAAGAGCATGATAAATTTCGTCAGCTCATAAAGGATAATCCCAAGAATTATATCGCCCAACCCACCCTTTCTCTTTCTACGGTTCCTTGTCTTACGGACAAAGGAATAGATGCCCGACACGTAGATTTGAGACCTTATATTTTATATGGAGATGAAATAGAGGTGATTCCCGGTGCGCTCACTAGAGTGGCTCTGAAAAAAGGATCTTTGGTCGTGAATAGCTCCCAAGGTGGGGGTAGTAAAGATACCTGGGTATTGTATAACTAATCAAAACAAACATGCTAAGTAGAGTAGCGAGTCATATCTATTGGCTAGGTAGGTATCTGGAAAGAGCCGAAAACTATGCCCGATTTATTGATGTTAATTTTAATCTGATGCAGGATCTTCCGGCAGGCTTAAAGGAACAATGGGAGCCTTTGGTCATGGCTACAGGGGATTTAGAATTGTACCAGAAAAAATACAATGATTTTGAAAGAGATCAGGTCATGTATTTTTTGACTTTTGATCCTGAGAACTCCAATTCCATGCTTTCGGCTGTGACCAATGCAAGGGAAAATGCGAGGATTATCAGAGAAAATCTAAGCAAAGAAACCTGGGAAAAAGCAAATGAACTGTACTACATGATGCAGGCTGGCCTAGATAAGAAGATTTGGAAAAAAGAAGATCCTAGGCAGTTTTACGAGCAGGTCAAAAATCAAATACTTCTGCTTTACGGACTGGCGGATGCCACTGTGGCACGTACGGAGGGTTGGTATTTTAGGCAGTTGGGACAGCTGTTGGAGCGTGCCGATAAAACCTCGAGAATTCTCGATGTGAAATACCATATTTTGCTTCCCTCGGTATATGAGGTAGGGACTCCGATGGATTTTCTCCACTGGATGGCGCTGCTGAAGTCGGTGACTGGATTCAATACCTATCGAAGGCTATATGGAAATATAGATCCTTCAGGTGTAGTAGAGTTTCTGATGCTCAATAAATATTTTCCCAGATCTATTTACTTTTGTATCAAAGAAGCGGAACGATGCTTGCACTGTATCTCAGGAAGTAGCTCAGATGGATTTAATAATTCTGCCGAAAAAGCGATGGGAGAACTACGCTCCCGATTGGAGTATTCGGAGGTAGAGGATATCATTGCTGTGGGTCTTCATGAATATTTAGATAAACTTCAGCTAAAAATCAACCATATTTCCGATCTCATTGATGTGAATTACTTCCGGATCAAGGATAATCACGTCTCACAATCTCAATCACAAGCATGACCTTCTGTTTAGGTATTAAAACCAAAAATGGCCTTATAGGCCTCTCAGATACCAGAATTACTTCCGGTAGCGAAACCACAACTTCCAAAAAAGTCTATGTGGTAAATAAGCAAAAGCACTCTTTCTTCATCATGACCTCCGGGCTTCGATCGGTCCGGGACAAAGCGATCACCTATTTTTCTGAAGTCATCGAACAGCAGGACGATTCTTTTTCTAAGCTCTACCAAGCAGTAAATGAATTTGGAAATCAAGTCAAGATAGTCGCCAAAGAAGACAAAGTACATCTAGAAGAAGCCGGATTAAATTTTAATCTTTTTTCCATTATCGGAGGACAATTGAATGAAGACTCAGAGCCTAAACTCTACTTGTTATATCCCCAAGGCAACTGGATCGAAATCCGAAGAGGAACGCCCTTTGTCATTATCGGCAATTCAGGTTTTGGAAACCCTGTTTTGAAGCGATCGCTTCAGTTTGATGATTCACTAGAATACGCCTTGAAATGTGCCTTTTTATCTTTTGATGCGACACGGATCTCCGCCAATGATGTGGATTTTCCCATCGATACCGTCATACTGAAAAATGATGAATACCTGATCAAGGAAAAGCGATTTGGAGAAAAGGAATTGGAACACATTTCTACTTTTTGGAATGAACGTCTAAAAAGTGCTATTGCTGACCTCCCTTCAGAGGTGCTCAGTAGTGCTTTCGAGGACAGTCCTATTTACAGTCAAGACCATTAAATTATGAGAGTTCAAGTCAGTCATCTTTCGAGGTATGATTACAGCTCTGAGGTGACACTTGGAATGCATCAGCTGTTTCTACAGCCGCAGTTTAGGCCTTATTTCCGCGTCTTAGAAGAAAGCTTTACCATACACCCTTCTCCAGATGGACAAAATTATCGTCAGGATGCATTGGGGACCTGGTACAAGCAAGCTTGGTTTTCTGAACCAACTAATCACTTGAAAATTACTACAGAATGGCTTTTTGAGCTTATTCCTCATAATCCTTTTGCTTTTATAATTGACAAGGGATTTGAGGACAAAGCTTGGAATCATCCACAGTTTCTTTTTCACTACGAGGGGCATGAGCTTTTTGTGCAAGCATACAAGAGCAATTACTCCAATGACTCCTTTTTGAATTATCTCATGCCAATCAAAGAGAAATCAACTGGTTTGATTGATTTTTTGGTCAATTTGACGCAGGAGATTTATCAAAATTGGTCGCATGAAATCCGCCATGAGCAAAATATTTGGCAGGCGGGTTTTACTTTTTCTCAAGGAAAAGGCTCCTGTAGAGACTTATCCCTGATGCAGATGGAGCTACTTAGAATTCTAGGCTTGGCTTGTCGGTTTGTAAGTGGCTATGCTTTTAACCCCGATCTTGAGGATGGTCACGAACTTCACGCATGGATGGAGGTTTTCCTTCCGGGTGCAGGTTGGATAGGTTTGGACCCAAGCTTGGGCTTGCTGACGGATCATCGATACATTCCTTTGGCGTGTCATGCAGATCCTGAGCGCACCTTGCCCGTTCAGGGAACTTTTGGAGGGGTCTCTGATTCTGCATTAGAAACTCATGTGGATATGAAGTTGATCTAGGCGTGAATTTAGTTCGCTCTTACTGCCGCTTTTTCAGGCATTTCAAAGATACTATTTTCCAATTCATCCTCTGTCAAAACCAGCCCGGCTATGCTGACTTGGTTGCGAACCTGTAAAGCAGTATCCCCTTCGATGAGGTATCCCGTAATCAGTCTTGGGAAAATCATACCCTCGGTTTCTCTGTAGTCCTCGTATTTCATTCCGCTCATGATAGGGTTAGCGGGATTGAAGAATGTTACCTGATAGAGGACCCATTCTAATCTTCCTGTCTCTGGATCAATCAGTACCTCATAACTATTGGCAGGCCCACGATAGCCCTTTTCAGAAGACTTCACTTCCAGCCGTTCATAATTTTTCCCATTGAATAGTCTGTCGGTGCTTTTGGATACGCTGAGACTCGTATCCGTAAGGATGTAAGGCATACTGTAGAAGAAGAAATACAAGTTGTGGTAATAGTCAACCGACTGCCCTCCAAAAGCTTGGCGATTGGGACTGACCCAGATTCCTTGACCGTCATTTCCCACTTGAAATCCAGCCGCATCGATCCGAGCCTTGCGGTCCGTTAAATTAAAAAAGTGGTTTTCCTGCTGTAGATTACTTTCATGAAACAGGGTGTAAGACATGCCTTTGGATTGGAGCCATTTCTGCCAGTCACCATGTGCGTCTAATAACTTTTTGAGTTCTTCGGGTTGATTGAGGCGAACGTCTGGTTGATTTTCCCCGCAAGACAAAAGGAGCAAGGTCCAACAAGAAACAAGAATTAGGGTGAGGGTTTTATTTTTCATTTTTGGGCAATTTGAATTTGAAGATAGGAAGTCGAAAGGGATCTGTGGATATTTTGCCTTTCCTTTTCAAAGAAATCTAAGTAGGAATATTTTTTTTAGAATTAATCTTAATAATAAAAATCTTTTGTCTTAATTTTGACCAAATCTAAATAAAGACAGTATGGCAACTCCTTCTTCCCTTTGGAAACCCATCCGGAAAGTTTTTGATAAGATCCATTTGTATGCTGGGCTAGCTTCTGGCCTGATTGTAATTGCTGTTTGTCTCAGTGGTACGATCTACGTGTACAATACAGAAATCAAAGAATGGGCTGATTCGGAGAGGTATTTTGTGGAAGTAGAAGGAGAGCGGAAATCTTTGGATGAATTGAAAAATGGACTACAGCAGAGACTCGGAGGGGAAGTCACGGGGCTTTTCGTATACGGAGACTCAGATCGATCTGTACAGATGACGCTGTTGAAAGAGGGAGAAAAGGGTAGAGGAACTACTTATTTTGTGAATCCCTACTCAGGAGAAATTTTGGCTGATAATACTGAGCAAACTGCAGCAGAAGAATTTATGAGAACCCAGTTTTCTCTTCATCGCTGGCTCTTGATCGACAGAATAGAAGAACCAATCCTCGAGAGTATGGGCAATCGTGAGTTGGGTCGATTGATCAATGGGATAGCCACCTCACTGTTTTTGTTGGGAGTGATTACGGGGATCGTGATTTGGGTACCACAAAAAGCCAAAACTTGGAAACAGGGATTAAAAGTAAAATGGTCCGGTAATTGGAAAAGAGTTAATCATGACCTGCACAATACATTGGCTTTTTATTCCTTGATAGCACTTTTTATCATGTCTGCTACGGGACTGTTTTGGTCTTTTGAGTGGTATAGAGAGGGATGGCAAAAGACTTGGGATACCTACCAAGCCCCTAGTGCCAAGGTGGAGGAAAAATCAGAAGAACCCATGAACACTCCTGGTCCGGCTTTGGACTTTTCTCTGGATCAAGCGCTCACTAAAGCGAATGAGCAGCTAGACTATTCGGGTAATTGGAGGATTTCCTTGCCAAACGATGATCAGACTCCTATCGGTTTTAGTAAATACAGAACAGGCTTTTTTGCTCGCTCGGGAGCGGATCAAATCACTTTAGATCAAAAGGATTTTTCAGTTGTGGAAGCTAAGCTATTCTCAGATATGCCGGTCAGGCAGAAGATCGGTCGCTCGGTCAAAAGCCTACATACAGGCGAGATTTTCGGGACTTTTTCCAAGTTTTTATGGTTTGTCGCCTGCTTGATCGCTACTTCGTTACCTATATCAGGGACCTTGATCTGGTGGAATAAACGAAAGAAGAAAAAAAGACCTGTCAAAAAACAAAAATTAGAAAAGAAGGTGGCTGAAATGGCCTGATCATATTCCTTCTTGTAGAAGGCTAACCATACTTTGAGAGTGATAGCTTTCCGGAATTTGTCGGGATATTGGCTTTGGGCAGCCTTTAGGTTGTTTTTGAGGCTGTGATTTATTCCTTGTTTTATCTTTTTTGACACTTTAACCCTTATTTTCATCACTTTATCTCAGAGAAGTCTGAGCTGTTTAGAATTGATTTAGCTTGATAATAATTTCAAACTAAATCAATCAGCCATGTCTTATGAAAGAAGATTATTTTCCTCTACAGTGCTCATCATATCGAGCTTTTTTTATTTCTCTTGTCAAAATCAAGAGGAGGGAGAGGAATTGGAGCCTATTGCTGAAGCCCAGGTGGATTCTCACCAAGAGCTTTTAGAAAGAGGAAAGTATCTGATAGAAATTATGGGTTGCAATGACTGTCATTCGCCCAAAAAAATGGGTGAAAGGGGTCCTGAGATTATTCCGGAACTTGCCCTATCAGGTTTTCCAGCTGACAGACCAATCTTAAAATTTGAAGACCCGCTGATCAAAGAAGGTTTTGGGATGATGTATCCAGATTTGACTGGAGCAGCAGGACCTTGGGGGCTTTCTTTTGCAGCTAATCTCACTCCCCATGAAACAGGTCTAGGGAACTGGACCTTGGAGCAATTTACCATTGCTTTGAGAGAGGGTAAATCCAAAGGAATTCGAACCAACCGTATGCTGCTTCCCCCAATGCCTTGGCAGAATTATGTTGGGATCAAGGATGAGGATATCGCGGCCTTATTCGAATATTTGCAAAGTATTCCTCCTGTAGACAATAGAGTCCCACAGCCGATAGAACCACAAAGTATGTGACCTAATGTCAAAAAAATAGATTGCTGATCAAAGGGTTGTGCTTTTTAAACAAGGGCATGGCCTATTTTTTATGGATTTTGTGAATTGAAAATGCTTTGAAGCAAAAAATAAGAAGAAATTAAGCTTTATTTTTTTTAGCTCTCGCGGAGAAAAGTTTACTTTAATCCATGAGAATTTTAATCGTAGAAGATGAGGTGGGTATCTCTAGCTTTCTCAAACAAGGACTGGAGGAAGAGTCCTTTGTGGTGGATGTAGCCGAAAATGGAAAGACAGGGTTTGAACTGGCTATGTCTGGTGTGTACGATCTTTTATTGCTGGATTGGATGCTTCCAGGTATGAGTGGAATAGAACTTACCCGACAGTTTCGGCAAGATTTTCCAGAGACGCCGATTATTTTTCTTACTGCAAAAGATACAGTGGACGAGACTGTTTTTGGCTTGCAGTCCGGAGCCAATGACTATATCAAAAAGCCCTTTCATTTTGGAGAACTTCTGGAAAGAATTCGGGTACAGCTTCGTAAAAAAGGGACTCCAACCGAAGTTCTCGAATTGGGTACTATCAAATTATATCCTCAAGGTTTTCGGGTGGTCAAAGGGCAAGAAGAGATCATGCTCACGCAAAAGGAATTTGCACTGCTCGAATACCTCATTAGGAATAAAAACAAAGTTTGTCGAAGAACTCGTATCATCGAATCAGTCTGGGATATTCACTTCGAATACAATACCGGAGTAATCGATGTGTTTATTAATTCATTACGAAAGAAATTGGGTCTAAAAAAGGAAGAAGACTACATACAGACAATAAGAGGGGTAGGCTATATGGCTAAGGAACTATGAATCTTTCATACAAGGAGCGGATTGCCCGTAGGCTGACGGGTGTGACGGCACTCATTATCTTGGGGGTATTTGCTATTATTTATTTGGTGGTTCATATTACTGTAGTCAATACTATCGATCGAGACTTGCAGCTGGAAACAGACAAGCACAAGAATCAGATTTTTTTGGTCAATGGTGAGATTCGTTTTGTTCATAAGAACGAATGGCAGGAGCAAGAGCACAGTCAGCTTCAAATCAACCCCATCTTTATTGAGATTGTAGATACGGAGGGTGAAAGTATGGATCGCTCTCCCAATCTTCAGAATAATCACCTGAGCTTTTATCCTGAAAGGGCTGGAAGCGGTGAGGCATGGACGGTCAAGGCAGGCTCAAGGGAACTGCGACAAATGCAGATTCCTCTGATCAATCAAGGAGTTAAGGAAGGGTATTTATTAGTGGCTAAATCTTTTACAGATGCTAGAAAGACACTGTCAAACCTAAGGAATGTACTCCTCATTCTTTATCCATTGATTTTGATTTCTCTCTTTCTGACTATGAGGTATCATGCAGATCAGAGCATCGACCCTTTGCGTCAGATTATAAGAAAAGCCAATCAAATCACTCAGTCTAATCTCAATGAACGAATCCCTCAAAATGGGCCAAACGATGAAATAGGGCAATTGACACAGTCAATTAATGGTCTACTGAGCAGACTGGAGCAGGCGATAATCAGAGAGAAGCAATTCACTTCAGATGCCTCTCATGAACTCCGGACTCCACTGGCGGTCCTTCGAGGAACCTTGGAAGTATTGATCCGAAAGCCTCGAAGTACAGAAGAGTATGAGCTGAAAATCCAAAGTGCCCTGCAGTCCATCGACCGTATGAGTGATATTATCAATCAGTTACTAGCTTTGGCACGAACCGAAAGCGGAACAAATATGGTCAAGGAGGAAGTTGAGTTGATTACGCTCTGTGAAGAAATCGCGGATGAACAAGCCAAGGAAAAAGGAAGAACTATCCGTTTTGAATCAGCAGTAAGTGCTCCCATTTTTATCATGTGTAATGAGAAGTCTCTTCGAATGATTCTTAGAAATCTACTGGCTAATGCCTTCAAATATTCTCCTCAGGAGTGCCCTGTCCGGCTTAAGGTGGGCTATCTCGATGGGCGAGCCATAGTTCAGGTCATAGATCAAGGCGAAGGGATTTTACCTGAGAATTTAACCAAGATTTTTGACCCATTTTTCAGACAGCAGAGTGCCTTGGAATCCGGTAAACCGGGTACGGGTTTGGGCTTGGCAATAGTACGCAAGTTAGCAGATGAGGGTGGTTTAGAGGTGTCAGTCAGGAGTGAATTGGGCAAGGGAAGTGAATTTACTATTCTTTTTCCGCGAATATCTTAAGGGAATCTTAAGATGTTCCTAAGCTGTCTTTAATTCCCATTTCGGACTTTTGTGGGATAACCACGAGACCTTATGCTTGACCGGATTATCCAATGGAGTATTTCTAATAAACTGATTATTGGGATTTTTATCTTGATTTGGGTTGGATTTGGAGTATATGCACTGATGAATATCAAAATCGGTGCAGTTCCAGATGTGACCAACAATCAAGTTCAGGTAATCACAACTTCCAGGAATCTAGCCACTGAGGATGTGGAGAAATACCTCACCTATCCCGTCGAATTGGAGATGGCCAATCTTCCGGGGGTGAAGGAAATCCGATCTATTTCCAAATTTGGGCTTTCGGTAGTGACCATCGTTTTTGAAGACGATCTAGGGACTTATTTGCCTCGGCAGTTGATTGCGGAACGCATCAAAATTGCCGAAGAACGAATACCGGAAGGCTTTGGTACACCCTTTATGGGACCGATTTCCACAGGTTTGGGAGAGATCTACCAATACATTATCGATGTAGAGCCTGGGTACGAGGATCAATATTCCATTACCGACCTTAGAACCATACAAGATTGGGTAGTAAGAAGACAGTTGGCAGGAATTTCGGGAGTGGTCGAAGTCAATACCTGGGGAGGTTTTTTAAAGCAGTATGAAGTTGCGATCAACCCTGAGCGAATGAGGGCTATGGGATTGGATATCAAAACGGTCTTTCAGGCACTGCAGCAAAATAACTCCGTAGCAGGTGGCGGCTATATAGAAAAGAGTAATCAAAGCTACTTCATCCGAGGTGAAGGTTTGACTGAGAGCTTGGAGGATATTGAAAATATAGTGGTTGAGACAAGATCTGGCAATCCCATTTACGTTCGGGATATTGCTAAAGTAGGTTTTGGAGCAGCCAATCGTTTTGGAGCGATCACGGCAAATGGAGAAGGAGAAAAAGTTCTAGGTCAGATCATGATGCTGAAGGGAGCTGATTCTAAGCGAACCATAGATCGGGTAAAGGATCGAATTGCTGAAACACAAAAAACACTTCCTGAAGGCGTTTACATCAATGGATTTTTAGATCGATCCGAATTGATAGGCAGGACAACAAGTACTATTTCTGAAAACCTGATTTTGGGTTGCTTGATTGTAATTTTTGTAGTGGTTCTATTATTGGGCAACATGCGGTCAGGACTCGTGGTCGCTTCAGTGATTCCCCTAAGTTTGCTTTTTGCGCTATCGATGATGTTCATCTTTGATGTCGATGCCAACTTGATGAGTATGGGTGCTATTGATTTTGGGATCATCATAGATGGAGCGGTTATTATAGTCGAATACATCGCTTTTAGATTTACCAAATCGGGTGAGCTATTTAGTAAACTTTCTACCTCAGAAAAGCGGGAAGAAAAAGATAAAATAGCATTTGAGGGCAGTAGTAAAATGATGCATTCGGCTATTTTCGGACAGATTATCATCATTATCGTCTTTATTCCCATTCTTTCGCTTTCGGGCGTAGAAGGCAAGATGTTCCGACCGATGGCAGAGGTCTTTAGTTTTGCCTTAGTAGGTGCAATGATTTTAGGTTTGACCTATGTGCCAGTTGCTTCTTCACTATTTCTAAAAGCAGCACCTCAAGGACCAAAAAATATTTCTGTCAGGATCATTTCCTTTCTCAACAGGTTTTATGAGCCTACTATCGATTGGGCATTAGCTCATACCCGAATGGTCTTGTTGGGGGCTGCTGCTCTTCTTGTTGCTGCTATTGGCTTATTTACCACGATGGGATCGGAGTTTGTTCCTACATTGGATGAGGGGGATTTTGTGATTCAGCCCGTCTTAAAAACAGGAACCTCACTGACCAGTACGGTGGAGACCATCACTGAAATGGAGAAGATTTTATTGGGATTTCCAGAGGTCAAGCAAGTGGTGACGAGAATAGGAGCGGCAGAGATTCCCACCGATCCTATGTCTATGGAGGAAAGTGACGTCATCGTCACACTTCACCCTCCATCTGATTGGACGGTTGACACCAAAGATGAATTGGCAGATAAATTTAAAGAGGCCTTGACGGTCATCCCTGGTTTGGATTATGAATTTACTCAGCCTATTGAAATGCGATTCAATGAATTGATTACCGGAGTCAGGGCAGATTTAGCGATCAAGGTATATGGGGAGGACTTGGATGTTTTGTTGAGATTGGGGGAGGAAGTAGAGTCGGCAATTCAAGGAGTAGAAGGTGCTGCTGATATTATTTTAGAAAAGGTAGATGGCTTGCCCCAAATGAAAATTGAGTATGATCGTGCAAAAATTGCGAAATATGGACTCAATATCTCTGACCTTAATGAAATCGTCACCATGGGATTTGCAGGACAGGCAGCAGGGACGGTTTTTGAGGGGGAAAAGCAGTTTGATCTCGTGGTTCGTTATGATCAGGATTTCAGAAAAGATCTAAAAAGCCTAGAATCTACTTCCGTTTTACTTCCTACAGGAGGCGTAGTTCCTTTCTCGGAACTGGCTCAAATATCTTATACCAAAGGACCAGCAAAAATTTCCAGAGATAATACGCAGCGACGAATCGTCGTGAGTGTCAATGTGAGAAACCGCGATCTCCAATCCGTTGTAGATGATATCCGTGAAGTCATAAATAACCGAGTCGATCTTCCCGAAGGTTACAGAGTAGATTATGGAGGTCAATTCGAAAACTTACAGCAAGCTCGAAACCGTTTGTTGATTGCCGTACCAGTAGCTTTATTTTTGATTTTTGTGATGCTTTATTTTGCATTTTCTTCCATCAAAGACGCCCTACTCATTTACACAGCCATTCCTTTTTCTGCAATTGGCGGAGTATTTATGCTTTGGTTTAGGGATATGCCTTTCAGTATTTCTGCCGGAATAGGTTTCATTGCCTTGTTTGGAATTGCTGTCCTGAATGGAATCGTACTGCTGGAGTATTTTAATTCGATGAAGGGGCGATTCAACTCTGTCAAAGATCTGGTCAAAGCAGGGGCAAAGGATCGACTTCGACCAGTATTTTTGACAGCTTCCACAGATGCTTTAGGCTTTTTGCCTATGGCACTTTCCGCCTCCGCCGGGGCAGAAGTACAGCGCCCTTTGGCTACTGTAGTAATCGGAGGTTTAGTTTCTGCCACGCTCTTGACCTTGGTAGTTTTACCGGTTTTGTATGTGCGTTTTCATAAAGCAGATAGTCCCTCTGATGGGATTGGAAAAAAAGCACTTGTCTTTTCTATGCTTTTGATGCTAGTAGGCCTTCCTGCTTTTTCTCAGTCTGACCAAATCAAGTTACCTGAAGCCATACAAATCGCAAAGTCCAGAAATCTCCAAATTCAATCTGTAGAGAAATCCGTCAGAGCAGCCGAGTCACTCAGAAAATCAGGATTGGATATTGAGAAAACACAGGTTTTCTATGGTTTTGATCGAAATGATATCGCCGAAAATGGTATCTATAATAGAGTGGCGGGAGTGCGTCAGAGTATTGCTTTTCCTTCTTTATACAGTGCCAATCGGCAGGTATTGGATGCTCAAGCTCAAAAAGCCGAGTCGGATTTTCTACTTGCGGAGAGACAGTTGGAAAAAGAGGTCAGTCTGGCTTTTGTAGAGGCACTTTATTGGAACTCTTCTACGCAAAACTTCAGCTATCTTGACAGTTTGTATGGGGCTTTTTCTAAAGCAGCTTCCAGAAAGTTTGAATTGGGAGAAAGCAACCTCCTAGAAAAACTGACTGCCGAGAGCAAACTTCGGGAAATTCAATTGAGAAAATCTGAGGCTGATCAAAATTATCAAATTGCACTAGTCCGCCTAAAGGAACTGCTGAACTGGCAGGATGAGTTGATTCTTGATCATTCAGACCCAAAACTGGACTTTCCCGACGAGTTGAACCCACATCCCTATTCCCGTTGGTTTGAAGCGAGAAAGTTGGAAGTCGAGATGATGACTAAGCAAGAGCGGCGGAAATTGCTTCCAGACCTTAATTTGGAGTTGTTCAGAGGGACCAATCCAGGGCCTAATGCAGAAGTCTATCCCGGATTTCAAGCAGGTATAGGGATTCCTTTGTTTTTTGGTGCACAGAAAGCCAAGGTTCAAGCTGGAAGGTTTAGAGAAGAGCAAGTTGACTTTGAAGCTGCTGCCTTTGAGTTGAATTTGGATAGTAGACAAAATGAGCTTTACCAAAAACTAGAGCAAAGCCAACGCGTCCTGGATTATTATCAGCAAGAGGGGGAGGAACTTTCTACCCAACTTCAAACTCAGGCCACCCGATCTTTTAGAGAAGGTGAAATTGATTTTCTCCAATATGTGCAGTTGATAGAAAATGCACGAAATATCACTCTGCAATACCTTCAAAGTAAGTGGCAGCAGCAGCAAACCATTTTAGAATTAACTTATCTTACCTTCTGATGAAATCCAGAATCATACAGTCCCTACTTTCCTACAGTTTACTCCTTGGTATTTTGTCATGGTCTTCTTGTGGTCAAAACCAAAAAGAATCGGATGCCATTCAGGTTTCCGAAGCCTCGGAAGAGGAACAATCCGTCTTTTTGACCAAGGAGCAGTTTCAGACCATGAAAATGGAATGGGGGCAATTGGAGACTAGGATTTTTTCTGAGGAGCTATCCCTGCAGGGAATGGTTAGAGTGCCTGTAGAAGGAATGCAGGATATTTCCGCCTATTTCGGAGGATATGTATCAGGCCTTACTCTGATAGAGGGACAGGCGGTGAATAGAGGTCAGGTTTTATTCTATTTGGAAAACCCGGAATTTGTCAGAATTCAACAAGACTACTTGGAGACCAAAAGTCAACTGGCTTTTTTGAAAGCTGAATATGAGCGTCAGGAGACCTTGTATGCCGAGCAGATTGCAGCGCAGAAAAGCTTATTGAAAGCCCAAGCGGACTATGAATCTGCCAGAGCGAAAGTGGCTAGCCTTAAACAGCAACTGGGAATGATCAATATCGATACAGAGAAATTGACTCCTGAAACCATCCGCTCCAAAGCGCCTGTTACTTCTCCGATTTCGGGCTTCGTGGAGGAAATATTCGTAGTGCCTGGTGCTTTCTTACCGGCTTCAGGACGAGCACTTTCTCTTTTGAGCAGAAGCCATATGCATGTGGAATTGATCGTATTTGAAAAAGATGCGATGAAACTTAGGATGGGGCAAAAAGTAAGAATCAGCAGTCCGGATAGTAGAGAAACATCTTTTGAAGCTGAAATCTACGTGATCGGTCAATCCGTCAATCAAGAGAGGCAGCTTATGGTTCATGCCCATGTATTGGACCCTGAAATAGAGCGCTCTCTCGTGCCGGGGATGTACCTGGAAGCAAAACTCCAACTTGATCCCCAAGAGGGTCAAATGCTTCCTTCTACCGCTGTAGTAGAGCAAGGTGAGAAGAACTATATTCTTGTATTGAGTGAAGAGAATGATCGTGGTTTTGAACTTGAGGCAATTGAAGTCGAGTTGGGTACTGAGCAAGATGGTATGATACAAGTAAAACCTCTTTCGGCTATTGATCAGGAAAAGAAAATACTGGTAAAAGGAGCCTTTTCCCTGTTGTAAAAAACAAAAAACTAAACCCTTCCCAAACTGAATGGGAAGGGTTTACTGAGTTGAATTTGTGGACAATTCAATCTCCTTTTTTTCCAAGCAAAAGCACTTCGGAGACGACTACCTCGGTGATGTATCGCTTTACGCCATCTTTATCGGTATAGTCTCGGTTGGTCAGTCTCCCTTCAATACCGACTTCAGAACCTTTGTCGGTGTACTTGTCCACGATTTCTGCTTCTTTGTCCCATAGCACTAGATTGTGCCAGGTGGTTTCGGTGACTTTTTCTCCATTTTTGTTTTTGTAGGTTTCATTAGTGGCAATACTTACACGTCCTACCTTTTTGCCTGAATCCAGGGTTTTGATCTCGATTTTTCCCCCTAGGTGTCCGATGAGTTGAACTCTGTTTCTTAAAGCATTCATAGTAATTAGTATTTATGGTTTGGAAATGAATTTTGTTTTCTGATTTCGAAAACTTGATGATCCAAAGTTGGGCAGACAGTAGGGGAAGAGTCGGTGGACAGTCGACAGTATCCGATAGTAGTCGTTTGCTGTCGGTTAATCAAGGCTAACAGCCGATTCAGACAGATTTTCAAAAAAAATTATTGAATAACATGATTATCCGTAATAATACCAGTAGCCTTATTTCCTTTGCTTTTAGGGTTGGAAGACCGATGACGGAAGACCGAAGTTCCCTGAAATTGAACTTCCAGCCTTGTTTTAGCCGTTCAATCTTCTTACTGGAAAGAAAGCGGATATACAGATTGAATAAAAATCACTAGGTAAAATATACTTGATCAGCGGTTTCTACTTTTGGATGAATATTTTTGATATTGAAGCTTCAAATAATTCACCCATTATGAAGAAACTACTTTCTCTAATTCTCATTTCCTATTTTGGTTTTTCTTGCAGTCCCAAAGATCCGCTGATAGGACAAACGGAAATTACCAAATGGCAGGGAAATAAAAGTGGGGCCATTTCCATCACTTTTGATGATGGAATCGTGAATCAGTTTACCATCGCAAAACCGATTTTAGATAGCCTGGAAATGAACTCTACCTTTTACATTATCACAGGCAAAGTGGAGGGTTCCGGAGAAGGAAAATTTATCGGAAGAGAGCCGCAAGAAATAATCAATGAAACTGCTGCTATTCCCACCGACTCGGATAATTTCTTTGAAAGAGCTTCCCTGATTGCATTTACCGGAACTAGTGAAGCTGAAGATTACCATGCAAGAGCAGGTTCATTATTTGAGCAGGGTAAAATAGAGGAAGCTTATGAGCTGATCGATGAGGGATATGAAAAGATCCGAAAAGGAACGATAAGAGATACCGATGATGTGGTTTTTCATAACAATGTGGAAGACACCACTACCTGGACACAATATAAGTCCTACGCTGCTCAAGGTCACGAAATAGCCTCTCATACAGTGACACATCCGAGGCTAGCGGTCTTAGATGAAGTCAATATGCGCTATGAACTGGAGCAGAGCAAAGCTGATTTGTTGAAATATATCGGACCCGAATCCACTTTTAGCGCCGAAGGCCCTTATGGTACGGAAGACGAGCGAGTCATGGAAATAGCTCATGAAATCTATCCATCTTTGAGAAACCGAATGCCGGAAGAATGGCTGGAGGAAATCAATAGAGGAAGCCAAATGACACCTGGCGAGTCAGAAAAAGAATATGTGCAGTGGCAAAGAGGGCCTATTACCCGTACCGATCTCAATCTAATGAAAAGCTGGGTGGACACACTGAAGAGCCATGACAATACTTGGTTGGTTTTGGTATTTCATGGGGTAGAAAATCTAGGCTGGGAGCCAAAAACCAGACAGGAATTAGTGGACTACTTTTCTTATATGAAATCGCAGGAGAGTCAGGCTTGGATAGCGCCTTTCAGAGAAGTGACCAAATACTTACGTGAGCGAAAAAGCGCTCGAATTGAAAGCGAATTCAACGGAGATCAAATTAGTTTGAATTTGATTTCTGACTTAGATCCAGAGATGTATCAGGTACCGTTGACACTAAAAACCTATATTCCTGAAAGCTGGGCTGAAGTGCAGGTGACTCAGGGAGAGGTAAGCGTAGAAGGGAGAAAAAGTCAAGATGAGCAAGGGGCCTTTGTGCTTTATGAAGTAAAGCCCTATGGCGGGACTATTGAGATCAAGGCAAAGTAGGTAATGGGATCATTCGGCTAATTTCCTTTCAAGGAGAGTAAAAATTGAATCTATAATTTCTATAAGTTATTGATATTCATTAAATTGAAATCATTCTAATTATGGAGAAAGGTTCTAGGTCATCCAAAAATTGAGTTTTTGATCTAGGCAAGAGGGGTTGGATATCTAATAGATTTAATTAACCCAAAATATCATGTCTAGTTCTCACCTTTCCTTACGTCAGTCGGATAGATTAATTTTTCTGGGGATTTCCCTGTTTTTTCTGGGTCTATTGGTTGGTTTAATCCTCCCATTGCTGGCCAATCCGCGCATGGGACTTTCCAGCCATCTAGAAGGCATCATGAATGGTTTGTTTTTAGTGGTTTTAGGTTTGATTTGGTCAAGGATAAACCTATCCAAAAAATGGATGACAGTTGCCTTTTGGCTAGCTATCTACGGGACCTTTGCCAATTGGCTGGGGATCTTACTGGCAGCCCTATGGGACGCAGGTGAGAATTTGACTGTGGCCGCGGGAGGAAATCGGGGTTCGGATGCCGCTGAAATTATCGTTAATTTTTTTCTTATTACCCTCACTTTCGCTATGCTGTCGCTTTGTCTTATGGTGTTGTTTGGTTTGTGGAGGGGTAGACATCGCTCATTCTAGCATATGATTTGATTTTTTCTTGGCTTTATGAAGTTTAAACTTTTTTAAGATTTTGCTAACTTCAATTTTCTTGTTGGATAAATACAAACTCATGAAAATGGATCAAGCTACACAAACGATGATTTCCAATTACTGTCATCCGAGTAAAATTACCAATGTAAGTTAGCTTTCTTGGAATAGTACAAAACTGAAAAAGCGGAACCACCGATTAGGTTAATTCCGCTTTAAATGGGATGTTGCGGTTACCACACTACAACCAACCCAGTGCAACATACAAAACTATCAGGTCATCCGATCATCAGTCAGTTACTTTCTTTTATTCCCCGGGAGATCGTTGACCAAGCAACGAACACTTTTCAGTCAGATCGGTATTATAAGACCATGGATACCTGGAAGCAGCTGGTGTTTATGCTCTATGGGGTGGTGTCCAAAGTCCATTCGCTCAACAGCTTATGTAAGTGCCTGT
>NZ_FNAC01000082.1 GCF_900101705.1 Algoriphagus faecimaris
TTATCGAACGGTTCTGGAGAACCATCAAGTACGAAAAGATTTATCTCAACCCACCACAGGACGGATTGGATCTCTATGCACAGCTGGCAGAATACATGGATTATTACAATCACCGTAGAAGGCACAGCAGTCTGGACAACAGAATTCCTGCAGAAGCATATTCCATGATTGAGCAGGTGGCGTGAAACGAGTTTACCACATTCCCACACTCTTCTGAAAATCTAAAAAGGGATTTTCAGGCGTGGAAATATGGAAAACTCAACCGGCCTCTGTATACTTGAAGTCAAATGAATTCTGTCCTAACAATTGGGGTATGCTCACTACAATTCAAAGATTTAGAATAAAATTGGTGTGCGGGCATACCCGAAATTGATCCAAAGAAGTATTGCGATTCACTATTTTTTCCTGTATAAGGCATGGATGCAAATACCAGAACTATCATCGTAATTAAACCAATCCCCACGGTGGTGAGATATAGAATCGGTAAAGCAGGAGTTAGATCAATAAGGTCTAAAATAGGTAGATATCCAGCCAGTAACCCCCCTACCATAAAAGTGCTTAGCCCTAAGAAAACTGAACTCTTGTTATTGATGGTATCATAGAAAGCATCAAATCTATCGATGCAATACTTTAATCGTTCTTTTTCCATTTTGTTACTTCTCCTTTCTCACTCCTTTAAATGGTGTACCACCCTTTTTTCCATCCAAAAATTTTCCGGATTTTTTATCTCTTTTAGTCCATATCTTAGTTTTGGGATTTTGGACTTGGGACCGATCTTTCACTGCCCCTTTTCTAGCGTTATCTCCATAAGGTTTGTTCTTTGCCATATTATTGCTATTTTCAATAGTTTCTAATTATTGACTAACCAAATACTGGGCTCTATAAACTAATGCTGATAGGAAGAAAAAATTTACAATGTGAATTGTATTTTTTTTTAAATCTTCAGCATCTATAAACGAAAGGTGGAATCAGCTACACACATCATATCTATGGAAGAGCTTCAGAAAGTGGCTCAAAAAGAGGACTGGAATCAGCTTTGGGTAATTCTTGTAGCTCATTGCATCAATAGGTTGATCAATAGGTATGGTATAAAAGGCAACAAGGATGAACTGCTGAAGATTTCAGAAGAAAAACTTAGTGAGGTACTTTCCCTAGTATTGGTAGAGGGTACCAGAAATTGGAACACTGATGGATACAAAACTTTCAAGGATTTCTTAGTAAGTGTGATTGATAGCTATCTTAATAACTCCTTCAATAAGTCCAAATCTAAGGAAGAACCGACCGAAGAAATTATTAATAGCTCTGAGGATGGAAGCCCAGAAGACATAATGATTTATGAAGAGTTAAGACAGGAAGCCTACGCATTTTTAGAAACCGAGGGATCATCCGATGAAGAGCTGATGATCTTTGAATGCATGGCCGATGGTGTTGTAAAACCTAAGGCAATTAGAGAGGATTTGGGAATCAGTGAATCCGATTTCCATAATGCTTGGAGACGTTTAAAACCACGATTAAATAAGCTTAGACAGAAACTATTGACTAATGAATAGGAAGGCGAACACATCTATTTTCAGGAACTTCGATAAACTCTCAGCGAATGTAATTATCGAAGATTTTGATACTGCAAAAGAATTTTTGGCTGAGCTTAAGATTGATACTGATGAGCTTAGTCTTCAAGGTGCTAATGAATTTAGAAAAGCGATATTTTTGGCCAAAGCAAAGGCCAATAAGAGACTTGACCAATCTCTTTTGAAGAAGTTGAAAGACAAAATTAAGGAATCAACGGAACGGAATGCGATCCTGACCGGTAAGATTTTGAAAGATATTTTTTCAGAGAGAAAAGTGTCATTTCAATTCAGAAATCTTGAAAAATGGTCGGATGATGATTTAAGAGAGATCTTAGGAGATATTGATCTTACTAAGCTCTTAGAAGATTTAGATAACATGGAAGATCAATAATGTCCTCTGGTCAAAAAGCGGCTAAGAAGTTTATGAGTGAACATGGATTATTTGATGTTTCAAATATTCCCATTGAACTTGTTGCTACTGGTTTGGGAGCAACTGTGATTGAAAAACCAATGTCTAGCGCTGATGGTAGAATTGTATTTGGCAATCGTAAAACGATAATTACCATCAATTCAGGGATAGAGTATGAAGGCAAACGCAGATTTACAATTGGACATGAAATTGGTCATCTAAGAATGCATAAGGATCACTTTTTAATTCACAATGACAATGATGCCACTCTTGAGTACTTTAAATCTGGCCATCAGGAAACTGAGGCAAATGAATTTGCTTCTGAATTGTTAATGCCAAAGGCTTTATTTAGAAAAATATCTGATGAATATGAATTTGGGCCGGAGCTCCTTCGGTATTTGGCAGATTATTTTAAGACTAGTATTACGTCGGTGGCTTATCGATATTTTGAATACGGAAATCATCCAATTTGTTTGATTTACAGTTATGGTAATACCGTGAAATATTGGAAACGACCAGACCCATATGATCATTTCATTAAAGACAGAAATGGTCTAACGACACCTGATGATTCAGTAGCATCCGAATTTTTCAAGCAGGGGAAAATCTATTCAAAAAAGGAAAGTAAACAGAAGGTTTGGAAGTCTACGTGGTTTGAGCTTAAACCCTGGGAAAATGATAAATATTTCAATTTTTACGAATATTGCATTGTTACACCAAAGTATAATACAGTTTTAAGTGTTGTTTGGGAAGAATAAATGATTAATAAGTGTGGTATTGCAGAAAGCGAATAGGTGTTTGTAAAAAGATAATCAAGTCAAACTAACCGATCATCAAACCACACTCTCCCCCACCTTACTTATCACATACCTCTGCCACGGACTATTCCAATTTTTTGATTTTGTAATATTTCAGGAATCCTACTTAGATTGGGTATTCCTATATTATTAATTAGTTAGATTTTTTTAAAATCAATTTCATAGTCGATATCAAAAATTTCCTTGGGATGTACTCCGTATGCTTTTGCTAATTCGACAATAGTTAAGAATCGTAAATCCACACCCTTCTCATACTTTTTGATATCAGCGTGATCTAAATTGCATCTTTGAGCTAATTTCCTATAGCTCAGATTGCTTTCGGTTTTTAATTCTTTTAATTTTTGACCAAGCTTGTTTATCAATTCTTCTTTTTTTTCCAATTCCATTGAAAATTTAGTTTATGAAATTGAAAATCATTGAAAAGTCTGAAAAAAATGTTGGTTAATTATCCAACATCAATCATTTTTTCATATATTTATAATCGGATTTCGAATGAGAAATCTCAATATTTGTGGAATATCTGATTCCATTAGTATTCGCACTTGAGTCTCGAAACTGAAAACGGCCAATTTTCAATTAAAGAAATGAGACAAAGGTGAGAATGCTCACGCCATTGGCGTGGGCTACTCGCTTGCTCATTTCTAGGGTGCTTGGCCGTACCTCAGTTTCTGCAAGAAAGAGGGCCCACTCCAATGGCTTTTTTTTGGGGACTATAATTATAAACCCAAGTATCATGGAACAGACCTTGATTTTTTCTGGAGTAATGCGCTTCCCGGGACGAATTTTCCGGAAAGAATCTCTGCCTGTACCATCTTGTACCTGGGTCACGGGTTTAGGCACCTCCGGGATCATAGCCTCTGACTGGCTCTATCCCCGTAAGCCGAAAAAACCGATCTGATTTAAAACTTAACACTTTTACTCGCTGACAGCTCCGTAAAGACGGACATACCACTCAGAGTCAGCGGGCGACGATTTCTCAAAAACCTATTGCTAGCATTGCTGCCCTTTCGGGCATGGTGGAAATTCTATTTCTATGCGCAGATAGATAAGATCTGTATCACAAGTACTTTGGTCATAGACCCTTCGCTTGCCCGCCGTGGCGGGGTCTCCCGTCGCCTGTGGTGAGCTCAGTCGAACCATCGGTCTTCCAACTTAAACCATTGCCATGGAAGCATCATTTCAATCTAACAAACCTGCCTGGGTAAATCTTACCCCCAAACAGCTCTTCAAAAACCTAATCAAGAACCCAACTTAAACCTATTTTTATTCTCCCTTATTGCTCCCCGAGGGTCTTGTATCACCCGTGGGGACTTCCACTCATGATCAGGGGGCGACGTAATCCGTCATCGGGATGGAAATAATGTGGAAATACTATTGAAATACAGTTGAAATATAGCCAGCAAGCTGGCTGAAATAGAAGGATCTGCTATGGTCTGTATTTCGGGCGACGAAGGAGCGCATATTTCGCTCCGAGATACGAGGAGCCTATTTTGGCAAAGCCGTATTTCGTCAGATGTTTCGACCCTATTTCAGGCCGATAGGCCTTTGTTTCTAAGTGTTTCAGACGCTAAAAGCGGCCCTATTTCATTCCATTTGACAAAAATGATAAGCCCATTCCGCTGCAGAGGATTTTCGCTTATCCATTCAATTATTTCTTAATCCATTGATTGCTTGACTTATACGGAGTCAGGCTGGGAGACTATTGTTCTTACTTATTGAAATACGGTGGAAGCACGGTAAAAATACTATGGAAATAAAGCCCGCCAGCGGGCTGAAATAGAAGATTCTACTATGGTTCGTATTTCTCGCGACGAAGGAGCGCATATTTCGCTCCGAGATACGAGGAGTCTATTTCGGCAAAGCCGTATTTCGTCCAACGTTTAGACCCTATTTCAGACCGATAGGCCTGTATTTCGCCCATGGCGTATTTCACCGAAGGTGTATTTCGCGAAGCGTATTTCCTCCTCTATCTCAATCAATCACAACCCTAAAACGCATGAAA
>NZ_FNAC01000012.1 GCF_900101705.1 Algoriphagus faecimaris
CGTATACCAGAACTTTCAACAACAGTTTGGGATGGTAACTACTAGCCCCATTTTCAGAGAACCGATTATAAACAGAACTAAGATCAATCTGGTCAATAATCTGGTTGACGGTTCGTCCGGGATGGTTTAACGGAATAAGTTCTTCCAAACTTGGTGGAAGAAACATTAGCTGGTTGGGATTGTAGTCTTTAAAGCCTACATTTAAGTCTTGTTTTTGCACACCTCAAATTACAACATTTGAGTTAAACAGGAAAGGCTAGCCGAGAAATCGACTAGCCTTTAAACTATCTATTTTTGAGACAGCCTCTTCTGTTTTGGCTCCCCCTATCAACGATAGTTGAAACCGGAGGAGGGTATTTTTGGTTTTAAAAGAAGTAATGAAAGAGTTGACTAAGTAATACTTTCACTCAGGTTGTAAGAAGTATTCTCACCAATATTATCTTCATGGATTGGGTAAAATGATGATTAGATAGTAAAGTGTATATTTGTATTGAATGAAGAAACTTTACATCATAGCAGGTTGTAATGGAGCGGGTAAAACTACTGCTTCCTATACCATTTTGCCTGAAATCCTGGACTGTAAAGAGTTTGTGAATGCAGATGAAATTGCAAAAGGAATCTCTCCTTTCCAACCAGAGAAAGCTGGTATTGAAGCGGGAAGATATATGCTGAAAAGAATCAAAAAGTTATTAGAGTCAGGAGAAAATTTTGCTTTTGAAACGACGCTTTCTACAAGGAGTTATGTGCAATTTGTTGAAAGAGCAAAAGAATTAAATTATCAAGTAACCTGTTTGTTTTTTTGGTTAGATTCCGATGACTTGGCTGTTTCAAGGGTAGCAAGGCGAGTAAAAGAGGGCGGACATCATATACCTGAAGATGTTATCAGGAGAAGATATAAAAGTGGTCTTGAGAATTTTTTCAGATTATTTCTGCCCAAAGTGGATAACTGGTTATTTGTAAATAATTCTGGAGACACTTATGAAATAGTGGCAGAAGGAGGGGTTAATGACGTCACAATTAATAACAAAGAATTGTGGGAAGGTTTAAAACAAAAATATTATGGAGACTAAAGAGCAACTAAAAGAGGAAAGAGACAAAATAGTTAAAGGGCTTGAAGAAGCTTATCGCAAGCTAGTGGAATTCAAAAAAGCGAAGAATAGTCCATTAGTTGTCGTGAGAAATGGTGAAATCGTGGAGATTGACCCAAATGATGTGCAACCAACTATTTCTTATAAGCGTAATCAAGATTGATTCATTAGCTTAAATTTCACGTTTTTAAAAACTTGCAACCATAAAAAAACCTCCTCAAATTAATATAAAGGGACATAAAAAAAAAAGAGGTCGTTTCTGACCTCTTTTTCTCATTAGCTCCCCCTCTTGGGCTCGAACCAAGGACCCCATGATTAATCCCGCACATGCGGGACTCTAACCAGCTGAGCTAAAAAGTCCTGAGGTGTGAAATTAGAATCTATCAATTTTTCAATCAGAGCTCGGGATTTTTGTTTTTTAATAAACTTTTCAATTTTCAACGCATCACCTCTTTCTCCTTTTACTTCAAAAACTGCTTTAAGGATCCAAGGTCTTCCATGGGTAGTAGATTTGAAGTGTTTTCCAAAATTATGTTCAGTAAGTCTTCTGAAAGGATCCTCCGAATGTCCAACATAAAACCTGTTGATAGATTGGGAATAGAGTACGTAGATGAAAAAAGTCATGTCGTAAAATGCAAAAAGCACGGTATTTATGCAAGGCTTTTGCGCCTCCATCATATGCGGGATTTTAACCACAAGACTTAGAAGATTTAAAGTAAATTAGGTCTTTAAATTAAACTAAAAAAGCCACCCATTTCTGAGTGGCTTTCGCTCCCCCTCTTGGGCTCGAACCAAGGACCCCATGATTAACAGTCATGTGCTCTAACCAGCTGAGCTAAGGAGGAATTTTATTTATAGCGCCATACCTTTCGGATAACGTGATGCAAATGTAGAAGGCTAAGTGATTTTTTCCAAGTATGCCGCTAAAAAAATATGGAAAGATTTATGCTATTCGCGGTTTTGGTTTCACATTCAGCTACTTAATTTTTTGTACCTAGGTGCTTTCTACTGTTTTCTTTAGCATTCCATTGTAAATGTAGGTTACTCCCAGTACCATCAAGCTCGCAATCAAGGCCAAGAGTACATTGAAATAAGCCGGGGCTGAGAGGGTCAGCCTTAAAAATATGGTTGCCAATGCAAAGGTGGAATAGCGAAAGAGATTGAGGTATTTGGAATTGTAACGCAACGAAAACAGCAAGATAAACACATCTGCAAAAATCAGAAGCGTGTAAAACAACTCCAGACTATTATTGAAATGATTGGTCTGATAGGCTGTAAATAAATCATAGATGCCTAAGCCCATAAAACTCAAAGCCAGATAGATCGAAATCAACTTTTTGATGCTGATAAAGCCGCTCTGCTCCTCATAATTTCCCGTAATCCGCACATGACGCTGATTTCGGTAAAATATCCCAGTAATCAAAAACAGCAAAATTGCTCCAAAAGCATCCGATACGATGGGGGCTAATTCCCATAAAAAATCAATTTCCCATTTTAAATCACCCAAATAGTGACCAAACTCCTTGAAAGCATCCCGAAGCAAAAGCAGTGAGATAATCTCAAACTGCTTGCCCACCGAGTCTGCAACAGACCGGGGAATCAGAAATATCAGTCCCAAAATCTCGAAGATCAAAAGCACATTGAAGGCGAGTTCGATCGCAAAAAAAGGAGAAACTGAATTGAGTGGGGTCTTTATGTTCAGGTAATTCATCAAGCCCACCAATAGTCCCAATATGAAAAAGAGGACCACCAGGTTGCTGATGACTTTGTTGACCCGTGGGCTTTCCCACTGCCCATCGAGCTTGTCAAAAATCTTGATTTGGCTTTTGAAGAAACGCTGTATCAATCTGTTGAGGAATATTTACCTCTAAAGAAGTGGATTGCCACTTTTGTTTTGGGAACTTTAGTCACCAAAGTATTTTATTGGTCCTTGGTGCTGAATTTACGATTGAGGGTTTTGATGAATTTCAGTCTTCGAAAGCGAAGAGCTGACCAGTCTTCGTCGATGGCGATCTGCCTGACCACCTCAAAATCATACTTTCCGGCAATGCCCCATCCCGAGTCCCGATTAATTTTGACTTTGTATTTTTTAGAACTTCCCTTGGGATAAGCCATCCAGAGTAACTCATCCTCATCACTCATTTTTTGAAGTAAGGGGAATAATTCATTGATCTCTTGCTCCGACTGCACAAAAGCCAGTAAAAAATCAGGCTTCTCCGAATCAGCTGCCAACATTCCGGATTTTCTCCAAGTGGAGGATAAGTCTTGAAGTTCGGCAGGTAAATTCCAGATTTGTATCTTCATTCCTTCTTTGAAATTCATCTTTTTTAATAGGCTATCCATTTCTTCACATTTTAGGCTTATCCATCATTTTATTGCTCCTTTGTGGGACAATTGGCTTAATTTAGCTAAAAATAAAAGTTATGCAGCGCTTACTCTTCTTTTTTGCATTTGTCCTTTTACAGGTTGAGGCTTTTTCCCAAGGCCAGGCCAAAATAGATTCTATTTTCTCAGCAGGTGAGGCGATCAAGACGATCTCTAATCCTGAGTTGGAGGAGATGAGCGGAATGGTCTTCTCCAGAAAGCATCCCAACATCTGGTACACCCATACGGATAGTGGGGGAGAGCCCATTGTTTACTTTTTGGATGAGAAGGGAAATGAATTGGGTGAAATCACCTTACTTGGGGTAAAAAATCGGGACTGGGAGGATATTGCTATAGGTCCTGGTCCGGAAGGGAAGACCTATATTTATGTGGCTGAGATCGGAGATAATCTGGCGGTTCATAATGAGGTGAGGGTTTATCGGTTTCCAGAGCCTGCAAATCTGAAAGAAAAGATAGAAGTAAAGCCAGAGGTTGCGAGATTGGTTTACCCTGGTGGAGCTAGAGATGCAGAGTCATTGTTTGTCGATCCTGTTGATGGTGAGCTCTTTATTGTTTCCAAGCGAGATAAAGAAAATACCCTCTATGGTTTTTCGCAAAAGGCCTTCTTGTCGGATGAAAAGACAGAGCTTACAGAATACCATAAATTCTTCTTCTCGAGCTCCACGGCAGCAGATATCTCGAGTGATGGCAGTCAGATTTTGATCAAAAATTACTTTGCGATTTACTACTGGAAAAGAGAAAAGGGGCAGTCAGTGGTGGAGGCCTTGCAAGCCACTCCCAAGCAATTGCCTTATGTGCCCGAACCACAAGGTGAGGCCATTGCTTTTGACCCGAGTGGAAAGGTTTTTTATACGATAAGCGAAAAGCGTTTTAATGTTTTTCCGGTTTTGTATCGCTATCAAGCTAACGATTAAAACATGCAAACCACCTCACATATCTTGATGGTTCGTCCGGCTAATTTTGGGTTTAATCCAGAGACTGCCGAAAACAATTTTTATCAAAAGACCGATTCCCGAACTCATGCGGAGATTCAAGAGCTAGTGTTACGGGAATTTGATGGTTTCGTGGCTTTGCTAAGAGATCAGGGGGTCAATGTGATTGTGGTGGATGATACGTCAGATCCTGTCAAAACAGATGCTGTTTTCCCCAATAATTGGTTCAGTACCCATCCTGATGGCAAACTTATTCTCTATCCGATGTATTCCCCTAATCGGCGTCTCGAGCGGCGCAAAGATTTGATCGAACAGCTGATGGGCTTGGGTTTTTCGGTGAATGAAATCATAGATTTGAGTTT
The DNA here is from genome assembly GCF_900101705.1 of Algoriphagus faecimaris. GTDB lineage: Bacteria > Bacteroidota > Bacteroidia > Cytophagales > Cyclobacteriaceae > Algoriphagus > Algoriphagus faecimaris. Next base: position 4,768 of record NZ_FNAC01000012.1, read on the forward strand.
TTTTGAAGAGGATGAGCAGTTTCTTGAAGGTACGGGAAGCATGGTGATGGATCATGATCAAAAGTTGATTTTTGCAGGCTATTCTCTTCGTACACATCCTGTTCCTCTGAAATACTTGGCTGATTTATTAGCTTATGAGTTGATTGGTTTTGATGCGCAGCAGGAGATCGAGGGAGAATGGACTCCGATCTATCATACCAATGTAATGATGCATATAGGACGAGATTTGGCAGTGGTCTGTCTGGAAAGTATTCGAAAATCTGCCGAGCGGAGACAGGTGCAGGAGGCATTATCCAAGGCCGGAAAAAAAGTGATTCCAATAACGGCCAAGCAGAAATTTAACTTTGCCGGAAATATGCTTGAGGTAAGTAATGATGGAGGGGAGAAATTTACCGTTATGTCTCAGACGGCTTACGATTCACTGAATGTGGGGCAAATTCAACAAATCGAAAAATACACAACCATCATCAGTCCTCAGATCCCAACTATCGAAAAATTGGGTGGTGGAAGTGCTAGGTGCATGATGGCTGAGATTTTTTTACCCAAAAGTTAAGCTGTAAATGATATTCTCAGTGGCAGATTGTCTTAGTCCAAGCGAGTGTCTTCTGCTGCCCAAGCGAGTGTCTCCACTCGCTTGAAATTTGACTATTCTTTTGCTTATGTGAGTGTTTTAATCAGTTGCCATTAAAATGTTGTGAGTGAAGACACTCACAACGGCGGACAAGCTAATCACAAGGGCGGAGATTAGAGATCATTCCAGACAAGCTACTCACAACGGCTACAACATGCCTACGTGAGTGTCTCCACTCACGTTTCAGAAGGAGAAACTGCCCAAGCGAATGTTTCCACTCGCTTGATTTGTGATAGCCTTTTGTTATTTTTAAAAGTATGTATATCCGCTTTCTTACCAGTAAGAAGATTGAACGGCCTAAAACAAGGCTGGAAGTTCAATTTCAGGGAACTTCGGTCTTCCGTCATCGGTCTTCCAACCTAATAAGCAAAGGAAATAAGGCTACTGGTGTTATTACGGATAATCATGTTTAAAAGTAAATTTTTCTCCAAATAATAAGTTTCTAGAATTTAATCAGATGGATTTTGGTAAAATTTACTTTTTCACAGCAACTATAAAAGGTTGGTTTCCACTTTTAGAGATGAAAGGTCTAAAGGAAATAATTTTAGAGAGTTTATATTTCTTAAGCGCCAAAAATCTCATTGAAGTTTATGGTTTTGTAATAATGCCGAACCATATTCATATTTTGTGGGAATTGAGAAAGGAAAACGGAAAGGAATCTCCTCATTCAAGTTTTTTGAAATTTACAGGACACAGATTTCTGGAGATTTTAAAAAAAGAAGATCTATACCTATTGAGTAAATTTAGAGTTAATGATGCAAATAGGAGTCATATTTTTTGGCAAAGAGATTCCTTACCTGTTGAAGTTTACACAAATGAGATTGTTTATCAGAAATTAGACTATATCCATAAAAATCCCTGTTCTCAAAAGTGGATGCTTGTCGATAACCCAGTGGAATATCCCTATTCTTCATTTGAATTTTATGAAACGGGAAAAGACAGGTTTGGATTTCTTTTGCATATAAGAGAGAGGATCTGATTTGGATATATGCAGAGTTGTGAGTGAGGACACTCACAACGGCCGAGATAGCTTTACTTCGCCCAAGCGAGTGTCTCCACTCGCTTGAAATTTGACTATTCTTTTGCTTATGTGAGTGTTTTAATCAGTTGCCATTAAAATGTTGTGAGTGAAGACACTCACAACGGCGGACAAGCTACTCACAACGGCGTAGCGGCCAGATAAAGACATTTATTTCGACCAAGCGAGTGTGTCTTCACTCGCTTATTTGTATCAACCTTTTGCTGTGAGTGAGGACACATACAGCGGCGAAGAAATGATATTGCTCACTGAAAACTGCCAGTGCCTACTATTTCAGCCTTCAAATCCCTGTGTAATTAAACGGAGTAATGACCTTCAACTCTGCCTTAACTTCATCCGATACATCCAATCCATCGATAAATTCAGCGATTGACTTTTCGGTGATTTTGGTATTAGTCCGTGTCAAATCTTTTAAGGCTTCATAAGGCTTTGGAAAGCCTTCTCTTCTCAAAACCGTTTGAATGGCCTCAGCCACGACGGCCCAGTTATCTTCTAGATCTGCTTGGATTGCCGCTCGGTTTAGCTCCAATTTACCCAAGCCTTTTTTGAGTGATTCAAATGAAATCAACATATGGGCGAGAGGAACACCGATAGCCCGTAGTACTGTACTGTCTGTCAAATCCCGCTGAAGTCTCGAAATCGGAAGCTTGGAAGCCAAATGCTCTAAAAGTGCGTTCGCTATACCTAAGTTTCCTTCGGCGTTTTCAAAATCTATGGGATTGACCTTATGCGGCATAGCGGAAGACCCCACCTCACCGGCTTTGATTTTTTGCTTGAAATAGTTCATGGCGACGTATTGCCACACATCTTTCGAAAGGTCCAAAAGAATGGTGTTTATCCGCTTTAAACCATCAAAAATAGCCGCCAAATTGTCGTAGTGCTCAATCTGTGTAGTGGGAAAAGATCGCGTTAAGCCTAAGTATTGCGATACGAAATGATTGGCAAAATCATTCCAAGGTTTGTCGGGGTAAGCCACCAGATGTGCATTCATATTCCCTGTAGCACCACCAAATTTGGCTGAAAATGGAACCTGATCCAAGAGCTCCAGCTGCTTTTCCAATCGGGTAATAAAGACTTGGATTTCCTTGCCCAATCGGGTCGGGGAGGCGGGCTGCCCGTGGGTTTTTGCCAGCATAGGAATAGCATTCCACTCCTCTGCTTGGGCTTTTAGTTTTTGCATGACTTCATTCAGCCCGGGCAAAATTACTTTTTCCAAACCCTCTTTCAGCATCAGCGGAGTAGCCGTATTGTTGATGTCCTGGGAGGTGAGTCCAAAATGGATAAACTCTTTGTAATCCTGCTGACTGAGTTCATCAAATTTTTCCTTTAAAAAATACTCCACTGCTTTCACATCGTGATTGGTGGTTTTTTCGGTTTCTTTGATCCATTCGGCATCTTCTTGACTGAAACTTTTAACGATATTTCGAAGTGCAGCAAAGAGGTCTGTATCAAACTGCTTAAGTTGGGGTAAAGGCAATTCGCAGAGTGCGATGAAATATTCTACTTCTACATGTACCCGATATTTGATCAGGGCAAACTCTGAAAAATAAGCTCTTAATGGGAGGGTTTTGCTCTCGTATCGGCCATCTATCGGGCTGATAGCATTCAATGCATTCAATTCCATGGGTGTATAGTTTTGCCGAAAGGCTCAGCGGGTTTTTAATTGATGTTGCAATTTAGGGCAAAGCCTCTAAAAATGCCCTCTCGCAAGAATAATAATGAAGCTCGGGCAAACTTACTTTCTACTTTTTGAGTTTTCTTTCTGAATTTCTCAGGATTAATCGGGTTTATATCCTTGAGCGTTTAATTTTGTATCCGAATTAAGAATCTCAATTTCGAATGTTCAATCTATTTAAGAAGAAAAAGGAGGAAGTAAAAAAAGGTGCTTTTCTCCCATTGAAGGTACGTGAAGTGGTAAGAGAAACTCCCGATACGGTGAGTATTTATTTTGAGCAGCCTGAACCCATCATGGACTATAAGCCGGGGCAGTTTTTGACCTTGGTAATGGATTTTGACGGAAAGGAAGAGCGAAGGTCTTACAGCCTTTGTACCTCTCCCTACGTGGACCCCTTTCCGGGAATTTCGATTAAACGGGTGACTGGAGGCTTGTTTTCCAATTTTCTCAATGAGAAGATTTTTCCCGGAAAAACGATCAATGTACTGCCCCCGATGGGTAATTTCACCATTGATTTTCACTCCAAAAATCAACGACACTACATCATGGTCGCAGGTGGAAGTGGGATCACACCGATTATGGGACTTCTCAAGTCAGTATTAGTCAATGAACCCAACTCTATTGTCACGTTGATCTACTGCAGCCGCAGCGAGGATCAGATTATTTTCAAAAATCAACTGGATATGCTGGAGAAGGCTAATCCGGATCGATTCAAAGTCAAGCATAATCTCAGTCAGCCTTCTGAGTCATGGACTGGGTTCAAGGGAAGGTTGAACAAGGATTCTTTTCATAGTCTCGTAAGCATGGCAGAGTACGAGAAGCGATACGAGGAGATTTATTTTCTCTGTGGTCCCGATGGCATCATGAATACAGCCAAAGAGGTCTTGAATGAGCTTGGCGTGGATGAGAAAAGAGTTTATGAGGAAAGCTTTTATTCGGCAGCGGCAGAGCAAGCCAAGGCTGAAGCCAAAGCTGGAGCGACCAAAGGGCTTCTCACTCGGGATGTAAAAATCACGCTAGAAGGTGAGGAGCATATGGTCTCAGTGAGTCCTGATAAGACCATTTTGGAAGCAGGATTGGAGCAAGGACTAAATATGCCCTACAGCTGTCAAAGCGGCCTCTGTACAGCTTGTAGAGGAAAACTGACTCAGGGGCAAGTGAAAATGGACGAGGATGCGGGATTGAGTAAAAATGAAATAGAGGAAGGATACATCCTTTGCTGCTCATCAAGAGCGGCTTCAGATGATATTCAAATCAACATCGAATAAATAAAAAGTTTTGACTTTCGAAGAAATCCAAAAATCCTACCGTCGCCTAGAGCAGTTGGTGCTAGTCTTGATGATTATCTCTCTTCCGGTATTTGGTATGGTATACTTATATTTTAATTCAGGAAGTTTGAATTGGGATTTACCTGTGCTACCGGACTTCTTTAATGGGCTCTTGGTAGGCCTAAATATCGGTTTATTGATTACTCAATATTTTAAATTTCATAGAGATATTAAAGAGGGAAAAGTGACAGAAGATCTTTTTAAAAAAGTAGCCATTTACATTCGATCTACTAGAGTGAGATTTTATTTTTTGTTTGTAGTAGCTCTCCTGAGTGCTTTGGGTTTACTTTTTTACCAAAATGAAATTTACGTGGTGACTTTTGCTGTGGCCTTGATTTTCTTTTCTTTGGCAAAGCCCACTCCTGATCGGATCAAAAGGTTGTATCGATTGAATAAAGAAGATTCAGAAGTGGTAAGAAAAGCTTCCCGTTTGGAAATAGATTAATGAATTTACCCAAAAAAGCCCCAGTTCCATTCTAGTCACTGGGGCTTTTTACTTTTTAGAAAGAAAATTTAATTCTCGATAATGATCGATCCGGAGGTAATATTTCCTTTGATCGTTTTGGAGGAGCTATTGTCAATTTCGAGATTTTTACCGGTGGAAATAGTCCCTACTTTCAGATTACCAGAGGAAGCTCTCAGATCAAAATTAAAATCCTTTAAATTGGATGGTGTCTTGACTCTAAAGTTTCCTGAAGAACCACTGAAAGCTGTATTCGGTCCCAGACCAGCATTCTCGGCACGGATATTACCCGATGTGAATCGGAGGTTACCGAGTTCTCCGATATTTTGAAGTTTCGCATTTCCAGAGGTTAGTTTCACTTTGACTGCACCGGCAATATTTTCGGCATTAAGGTCGCCACTAGTGGACTCGTAGGACAAATCACCTTCCAGTCCCATAATATTGGCCCTACCTGAGGTTAGGTAAGCAGCGACACTGCCATTGACTTGCTCTACATCTATATTGCCAGAGGTAGCCCTTACGTCCAGATCTCCACTGATATTTTGAGCGGTGATTTTACCGGAACTCACGCTGAGCTTTGTGAGGTTTTGTGCCACATTCTGCACAGAAAGGCTTCCAGAGCTATTTTTGATTTGAATTTTAATCTCCTCGGGGCCAGTGATTTTGATGTATCCTTTGGTCCGATCATTCCAGGAGAAATTTCCTGATTTTCTTTCGTAGGAGATTTTAAGCACGTCACCAAGGGTCACAAAGACAATATCCTGCTTCTCATCATTGGACTGTAGAAAAGCCTCTACATTCACCACATCTGCGCCTCCGGTATAACTCACATCCAGCCAGCCTCCGCTGACTTCGATGGTTTTGATACCAGGATAATCTTTGTCTACGTCGACTAGGATGTTTTGTGCCTGACTTAGTGTCCCAATGAATAGGAACAGTGCCAAAAGGGGGGTAATTTTCAAAAGATTCTTCATGCTGCTAATTATTTAAAGATAAGTCCAAAGCTAAAGGCATTCACGTCGGGACCTTTTCCTGTCTCGAAAAGTGAATTTGCGTCATAATTGAAATAGAGGTCAAGTTCGCCAACACCGATTTCTGCCCGAAGTCCATAGCGAAAATTATTCACGTACATGTTTGACTTGGTAAATAGTTTTTCCTTGTTGCCTTCGGGATTATCATAGACAAACTTGCCTCGTCCACCTATCCGAAGTCCTGCAAATCCTCCGACCCCTATTCGCACATTTCCATCATTGGTGAGGAAGGTGGGTACAAGTGTTAAGTTGGCAAAGGAAGCCGAAATCTTGGATTTGGTTCCTATTCCATCGGTAAACTGAGTAAATTCTAGGCCATCAGGGGTCCGGTCGATGAAGGTGTTGCGGTCTTCCAACTTGAAATTGTACCAAGAAACGCCAAGTCCTGTTTTAAGGTGGAAGTTTTGACTGGCTCGGTAGGTACCGGTGTAGTTGAGTCCTACATTCCAGCTTCCCCATGGTTTGACCCGTGGGATATTATCGCTAGGTGCCCAGATATTGATACCTAGATCGGTTTCTAGGTTACTGTAGTACTTGGTTGATTTAGGAGTAAACTCCGGCTTAGGCTCATCAGGAGATGTGAAAGCCCAGGACTTGGTACCGTCTTCGTATTTTTCAGTGTACCAGTTGAGTCCCAGAAGTTTGAATTCATTGGTTTTTACGACTTTCTTCTCTTGTGCCATTACCCACTGAGATGCGAATACTAAAATGAATAGGATCAGTGAAAATCTTTTCATGCGTAATATTGGTTTAGTTTCTAGTTAGGATTTTAGGAGGCCGAGACCTCCCTTTGTTTTAAAAGACAATTCCAAAGGTAATGGGGTTGAGAGCAGGACCCTTTCCTTCCTGGAAGAGCTCGTTGATGTCATAGGTGGTGAAGAAAGTGACTCTTCCTACGCCTACTTCCCCTCTCACTCCATAGCGGAAATTGTTGAGATAGAGACCTGTGTTTTGTTTTTCCTTCTTACGGCCTGAGCCGCCTAGTTCGCGATAAACGTATTTGGATTGGCCTCCCAATCGATAACCTACATAAGGACCTGCGGCGATTCGCAAACCTCTTCGGCCTTTGTCATTCATTTTGCCAAAGTCCAGTTCTAGAAGGGTCATTGCGGTGATATAGGATGCGGAGATTTTACTTTTAAACCCATTCACGTCATCTCTTTGGGTGAAATCAATTCCCCCCGCTCCTCGAATTGCTTGAAAGTCGCGGTTCTCAAACTTGAAATTGTACCACTGAAATCCCAAGCCGAAGTTCCAATACAATCCTTTTGATATCCGCTGTGCGGCCACCCAATTGAGGCCGATGTTCCAACTTCCCCAGCCTTTGACGGCATAGGGGTTGTCAGAGGTGGGAAAACTTCCCTCCGGAGTCAGGTAATTAGAGATGCCGATGTCGGTATTGAAAAAGGTACGAAATGCTGGATCCTTGTATTTCCTTTCCCCTGTTTCGATTTTTACACGGGTATTCGTTCCGCTCTCATCCACATAGACCCGCATTTTTCCAATATTGACCTCTGTTTCTGCTCCTTCCTCTCTAACCCTCACAATCTCCTTGGAGGTGCCATCTTTCTTTTTGATCTCGACGATGGTCAATTCACCGGTGTTTTCATTTTCCTCCAGGTCCAGTGTAGAGATGATTTGATTGATATTCATCATTTTGAGTTTTTCGAAATCTTCTTTGTTCTCGACGATGATGACTATCCTTCCGGACTTTCCAAATTCCACGATCACGGAGTCCTTGTTGGCTAGATGGATTGAATCAGTCGGTAATTCGTAGGCAAAGGCAACTTGTACCAATGCCATCAGGCAGAATAATAGCAGGTATTTTTTCATTTTTTGTTCACTTAGGTGGTAGGTGATTTTTTAAGGGTTTTCGCTTGTTCGCTCTTTTTTGGAAGTAAGTGAGGCAAATAGATTGTTTTTGGCATCTTGTAGCTCAGCAAAGAGATCTACCTTTTCTTTGATACCTTCTATTTGATTCACTGTCTTGCCTAGATTGGCGATGAGGCCTTTGTTTTCTTTAAGTCCATCAGATCGAATCGTCAAGGTGTAGGCAGGTTCCTCCTCTAACTCTTCTGCTTCTGGCAGAGTGAGTTGGGCTAGAGCTCCCGTTGGTGGTAGGTCCATTTCCGGAAGAGGTTTTTCAGCGATCAGGGCTTGCATTGGTTCTCTTTTGCTAGCCGGATTTTGATCTTCTTCTTCTTGATTTTCCACGCTGGCAATGAGTTCTGTAGCGGAGATGGTTTTCGGAACAGAGTTACGTCCGTCCTCTTTGGCTTGGGACCTTGAAGTGGATTCAACTGCTGCTGACTTTTCTTCTGTATTGGGTTGCTTTTCGTTTATGGCTATTTCTTCATTTGTAGAGGCTAAGACTTCGTTGGTTTTTGTAGTTTTTTCTTTTTCCACCGGAAGTGTAGTCTCTTTTGAGGCTATGATTCCTTCGTTTGAAATAGATTGATTTGAATTCCAGAAGAGTACTCCTGTGGTGAATAGAATCACTATAGCTGCGGCAGCAGCCCAGGTATATCCGAGACCTTTTCGTGAGGATTGAGGGAGTTGTTTTTCCAACCTTTCCCAAGCTAGCGTACTAGGTTTCTCCTCATGATCTTTCAGCTGTTGCTGAAAAATACGGTCTATTTTTTTTGATTCATTAGCCATTGATTCTCCTTTCTTTGAGGTTTTGGGCATTGATTTTTTCTTTCAGGGTGTTTCTCGCCCTATTCAACTGGGATTTTGAGGTGCTTTCGGAGATTCCCAGCATTTCTCCGATTTCCTGATGCGAATAGCCCTCAAGCACGTAAAGGTTAAAAACGGTCCTATAACCTATAGGAAGGTTTTTTACCAAGTCCATCAGATCCGCAGCTTCTAAGTGCGTCAGTTCGTAGTGATGATCTTCCAGTTGGCTTTCCTCATTTACACTGACTTCCATCATCAGGTGTCGATTACTTCTCAGTGTCATGAGGGCCTGAGTGACCACGATTCGTTTCATCCATCCTTCGAAGCTCCCTTTATGCTGAAACTGAGTTAGTTTTTCGAAGATTTTCATAAAGCTCTCTATCATGACATCTTCGGCATGTTCTCTATCCTTGAGATAGCGTAGGCAGATGGCTAGAAATTTCCCTGAGTAGGTATCATACAAGTGCCGCTGAGCGCTACGATCACCCTTGAGGCAGCCCTTGATTAATCCTGATTCAGTAGAAAAGTCGGTTCTGGTGAACATTCCGTTTTATGCTTTCAAATAGGTAGATGTCGCTTTGTTAAAAAACGTTGCATGGTAAGCTAAAAAAAGTGAAAAAAAATATAAAATATTGAAAATCAATAAAATAAAATCTGACATACGCTACTCTGCCAGTAGACGAATATTCCCTTGATTTGGGGGCTGGGAGACCGAAGACGGGAGACAGAAGAAACCCAAGAATTAGCATTTACTATTTCATTTGACTTCTAAATAGGCTACTGGCAAAGTTCCGTCTATCCAAAAAATAAAAATTGGGATGCGGAGATGGTTTAAGTTGGTATTCTCCCTCATCCTTAATTAATACGCTGCTTTGTAATTAATGGAAATAGTGGTACTAGTCCATACTCCCCTTTCTACTGAGATGGGTTGGATGTTTCCATTCAAGTCGAAGGTATTGGCAAAGAGGCCATTTTCTTCTTGGGTAAACAGAGAATAGGTGCCTGGGGCCAGTTCTATTTCGAAGTAGCCTTTCTCATCCGATTCTACTTGGGCGATTGGTTTTCCTCGAACGGAGGTAAACAGGCTGTTTTCCATGGTAGCGTCTGCCAATGGTGTCAATGGGTAGATAAGGATTGTTCTTTTGACAGCAGTGCCATCGTCTTTTTGTGGACTGGATTGAATATCCTCACTGATAGTAGGCATTTGATTGCCCTCTACCCAGGTGACGTTTCCTTTAATACCCTGACCTTTATTTTTCATAGATCTACATTGAGAGATTAGGCCCAAAAGGAGAAGTAGGAGAAAAACAACCGACAAAAACCGTTTCATGCCCATTGATTTTTTTAGATTCCTTCAAAGAGGACGACTGATTCGAGGTAGTTGGGGATGATACTTTTCCATCCCAATTCATTTTCTAATTTTTCGGCCAATGCTGCTGCACTGTTTTCTTCACCGTGGATTATAAATGTCATTTTGGGTGATTCACAAAATCCCTCTGCCCACTCCAATAGTTCATCTTGATCGGCATGGGCGGAGAGCCCGTCTATTTGATAGACTTTGGCGTTTACAGGAACCTGATTTCCATAAATGGTGATGTATTTTTCTCCCTCAACCAACCTACGGCCTCGAGTCCCTTCAGCTTGGAAACCTACAAAGACTACTCCATTTCGCTCATGAGGCAAATGATGAAATAGGTGATGAAGAACCCTTCCTCCTGTGGCCATGCCACTAGCTGATACTATGATAGCATTTCCCCTGAATTCGTTGAGAGCCCGGGATTGTTCCTGCTTGCGGTAGTAGTGAAGCTGATCATGATTGAAAGGGTGGTTTCCTTTTTCTTCCAAAGAAGCACTCAGTTGGTGATCTTGATGAAAATCATTGTATAGGTTGGTGGCTTCTATAGCCATCGGTGAATCCAGGTAAATCGGGATTTTTGGGATTTTTCCCTTTTTCATCAACTGGAAAAGGTAGTATAATACAAGTTGGGTTCGACCTACAGCAAAGGATGGAATGATAACCAATCCTCCCCGATCAAATGTCTCTCGGATGGCTAGTCCCAATTCCAGTTCGGGATTCATAGGAGAGGCCTTACGATCCCCATAGGTAGACTCTATCCATAGGATATCTGCTCTTGGGATGCGGGTGGGTGGATAGAGCAAAGGATCGTGATACCTGCCCAAATCTCCTGAAAAGACCAGTTTTTTCTCTTGCTGCTCTCCTTTGATTTTGATCTTGGTGATGGCAGCGCCTAAAATATGCCCGGCATGATAATAGGTAACGGTGATGTTGGGATGAATGTCGAAAGGAATTTCAAAAGGCCGAGGCTCCAGTAGGGGGAAAACCGCTTCAGCATCTTCAATTCCATAGAGAGGCTGGGGATCATCGTGACGAGAAAAGCCCTTTTTTCTAGCGTATTCGGCTTCTTCTTCTTGAAGTTTCCCCGAGTCTAAGAGTAAGATTTTAGCCAGTTCGGCAGTGGCTTCGGTACAGTAGATCGGCCCTCTAAATCCCTGTTTGACCAGTCTTGGCAAGTAGCCGATATGATCCAAATGTGCGTGGGTAAGGAGCACGGCCTCCATTTGATCTGCGGGCATTGGAAACTTGTCCCAATTTCGCTCCCGAAGCTCCCGGCGGCCCTGAAATAATCCGCAGTCAACCAGAAATTCAAATTCACCTATATCGATCAGGTACTTAGACCCAGTGACACTGCCTGCACCTCCCAAAAATTTTACAGTAACATCCATTAGTATTGTGTTTGATGGCAGAAGATACAAAAAAAGAGGCATCCTTTCGGACACCTCTTGGATAAGTTTTACTCATCTCTCTAATCAAACAGCTCCTTAAACTTTGCTCTCGAGAGGCTGTCTATTCGCTCTTCTTCAGTAAGAGGTTGATTTTCAGAAAGCTCATTTTCTTCCTCTTCAGAGTCCGCAGGGGGAGGACAGGTCAGGCAGAGAAGACCATTTTGATTAAATACCCAGATACTTCGCTGAGAAATGTCGGAATTTCTATATCCGTTGGTGTAAATCGTGCCCCGAATGATCTCGAGCAGGGACCTTTCCATGATAAAGGGTCTATCATAGGGGATATGCATTATAACCTCAAGTTCTTGTGCTCTAAACATATCTGTATTTTGCAGTCCGAAGCCTTCGTTAAATAGCACCACAGAATCCGCAAGTTCTACCTCATAGGCAAGTTTTTTGGCGTTTTCAAGTGCCTCCGACTTGGTTCTCCCTCTGGAGAAGAATTTTTTCTCGATAGACACCAAGGAATCCTCCGTTCCGAGTAAGCGCAGTTTGACATGATTGAAGGTGGCTTCCTCCGAAATAGGATTGAGCTTTAGCACCATGATGCCTTCTGATACCGGTAGTACCTCTTCGACAATATGACGATTTTCTTGCTTAAACTGAGCCACTATTTTAGGAATCTGAAAGGCAGAGACTCCCATGCAAAGAAGCCAAAGGCCCAAGGCTACCAATCCAAATCTACCACCGATCAAATTCTTCTGTGCCAAGACGCTAAGTCCTAGCAAGAGAAGGATGATTCCCGGTATGATGATGATAAAGGAAGCTCCGATTATCAGCCAAAGGGGAACCAGATTTGAGAAGATTTCAAGAGGGAAGTTATCAAGTAATATTCGATAGTCTTCACTATTGAAAATCCCAAAGTAAACTGCAATGGAAATCAGCGGAGCGATAGTCAACACCAAGCCAAGGAAGAAGACAAATAGGCCGAATAGTACACGAAGAATATTCAACAGCAATTTACCCAATGGACCGAGTGCATTTCCGACTGCCTCGATTACTTGACCCAATACCCGGAAAGGTGCCATCAGGATTTTCCGTCCGGTGGATTCAGGTTTCGGGGGGAGTGGGTTTTGATTCTCTTTTAAGGTAGAATCAATATTGTCAAGTGTGATTTCGCCACCTTTCATCCGGATGCGCTCGGTGATGGACATCGCCACAGGAGTAATAATCCATAAAATAAGATAAAGCAGCACTCCTGATCCTCCGGCAAGTGTCAAGATCACAAAAGCCAGTCTCGTCCAGATCACCTCGATACCGAAATAAGCTGCCAAACCGCTCGCCACACCTCCCAAGGCCTTGTCATCTGGGTTTCGATAGAGCTTCTTGATGTTTTTGTCTTCTTCTATATCGTAGGAGACAGGAAGGATCACCCACAGTACGATGTAGGCGATGACGGTGAAAAGGCCAAAAGAAAGATGGAAGCGGAATTCATCAAAAATCCAAAAATCATTTCCGATAAAGGTTTTGTTGAATTGGCCGCTGAAGAGGAGAAGCAGTGCAATAAGTCTCGGCCAAAGCGGATCAATTGCAAAGTAATGTGCAATACCGGCACAGACTCCCCCCAAGATTTTCTTAGGCTCTATCCGCATCAGCTTTTTGTATCCACGGTTTTCTTGATTGGGAGGGGTCACATACTTGTAAAAGTCATCCTTGCTTTGTGCCTGCTCCTCGAGATCCTCAGGATCGGCCTCACTGATTGATGCGAAATCTGCGATTGTCCCCATTTTCTCGATGAGTTTGTCTACATTTTCGGCAGTGATGACTTGCTTGTTATTTTTGAGATTGCTCAGAAAGATCTCAGCGATACGGGTTTCTATATCGGAGATGATTTCATGATTATCCTTATAGGAAGAAAAGTGCCTGTTGATTGCATCGAGATACTTACGTAGTGTGTCGTACCCGTCTTCCTCTATGTGGAAAAGAATCCCACTGATGTTGATGCTTATGGTCTTTTTCATGTGTGTGTCAATTTATTCTTTTTCGTCAGGGCTATTGGACTCCTGCGAAGAAGGGTCGGTGGTGGTCTCTGAGGGAGTTTGAGTGATCAAATGGGTGGATTGGACGAGTGACTGCCAGGTTTCTTCCAGGGTGAGGAGGAATTTTTTTCCTTCGGCGGTGATGGAGTAATATTTTCGTGGAGGTCCAGATTCAGATTCTACCCATCGATATTCTACTAAAACTGCGGATTTGAGACGATTGAGAAGTGGGTAGAGTGTTCCCTCGACGACGATCAGTTCAGCTTGTGTGAGCTCTTCGATCAGGTCAGAAGTATAAACTTCACCTCGGGAAATAATATGGAGTACACAATACTCCAAGATTCCCTTTCGCATTTGAATTTGTGTGTTAGCGACATTCATGTTCAGGTGATTAGATTTAAGAGATTTTCTATTTCTCGTAGCTCATATAATGAAAAATGATACCAATCTTTTATTCAGTACCTTGTTATACCTGATTCCTTGTATTAAATGTAGGTCTTTTTGCAAAGAGGAGCTTGAAAAAGCCTCTTTTTGACGAGTAAAGCCTGTTTTTAGATTTTTTAGATTTTTTTCAGGAAAATTATCAACTCCAGTGCTCAAGCTTCCAGACCAAAAAATATGTTGAAAATGTGAACAGAGAAATGTCCGAGGGCGTACACTTATGCTTTTTTCAATAGATTTTTTTAGTAAGTTCGATCTTCGAAAGCGAAATTGCTTTATTTTGGAACTATGAATTCCTGCCGGAAACCTTTATTTCTTCTTTTTGCGACAGTCCTAATGTGGAGCTCAGTCATTCATTTGAGCCCCGCACAGGATTTGACTCCTAAGTATTCCAATGAATTTTTGAGCATCGGTGTCGGGGCTAGAGCCTTAGGTATGGGGGGAGCCCAGGCCTCCGCCAGTAGAGATGTGACTGCGGCTTATTGGAATCCAGCTGGTCTGATGGGAGTCACGCATAAATACGACGCTACCCTGATGCATGCAGAGTATTTTGCGGGTATAGCCCAGTACGATTACCTGGGCTTTACTACTCCAATCAAGTCGGAAAGTCAGGTTGCAGTTTCGCTTATTCGCTTCGGTGTAGATGATATTCCGGACACGAGATTTTTATACGATGCCAACGGAGCCTTGAATTATAATAATATCCAGTTTTTCAATGCGGCGGATTACGCTCTCCTGCTAAGCTATGCGAGGGATATATCAGATAAATTGAAAGTAGGAGCCAACGCCAAAATCATTCATAGAAACGTGGGGAAATTCGCCCAGGCATGGGGCTTTGGATTGGATGTGGGAGCCATGTATGTGCAGAAAAAACTGACCGTGGGACTGATGCTTAGAGACATCACCACAACTTTCAATGCCTGGTCTCATAATGCGGATATGGTCAGAGACATCTATGCCAACACTAATAATGAAGTTCCGGTCAATTCTGTAGAGTTGACTTTGCCAAGGGCAATCGGAAGTTTGGCATATGACTGGAATTTGGGAAGTACCTTTTCCCTTTTGACCGTGCTCGATTTGGATATGACCTTTGACGGGAGAAGAAATACCGTGATCGCCTCGGACTTGATTAGTATTGATCCCAGATTTGGGATGGAGGTAGGATTTAAAAATCAAGTGTTTCTTCGGGCTGGAGCGAGTACTTTTCAATATGTGCGGGATTTTCAAGGAGAGCGCTCCATGAATTTTATGCCGAGTGCAGGCTTGGGTGTTCGACTCAATGATCGTTTTCAATTGGATTATGCTTTGTCGGATATTGGTAACGTTTCAGATACACCCTATTCTCATATATTTAGCGTACGTGTCAGTTTAGAAAAATTGGAAGAGGATTTTAGAAAATTTAAAGGTTGGGGCCAGTGAGAAAGTGGATCGCTACTCTTTTTGGGATGATGCTTCCTGTGGTGCTTTTGATGGCGCAGCAGCAGGTTTGGTATACTTATGACCAAGATTATTATAAAATAAAAACAGCAGAGGATGGGATCTATAGAATATCTGGCCAAAGCTTGGCAAACTCTGGATTGAATCTATCTACTGTCAATCCTGCTGCTATCCAAGTTTTTCATAGGGGACAGGAAGTAGCCATTCATGTGGCAGGGCAGGAAAATGGGCAGTTTGATCCTGAGGATTACATTCTTTTTTATGGCCTTCGCAATGATGCCACCATGGACTCGGTGCTTTATCGTAAAATAGGTCAGGTTCCCAATCCCCAATACAACACATTTACAGATACTACGGCCTTTTTTCTCACGGTCTCTCCTGGCGTCAACGGCAAAAGAATGGCTACTCGACCTAGCCCTGCCGCTAGTTTGCCAGTTTCCTCTTCAGTAGGTTCTGAGCAGATTCGAATTTTTTCAGATCAATATTCATTAGGGATTTCCTACACCTTGGGCTTTAGACTTTCGAGATTTGACTATGCGCAGGGTTGGATGAGCGGAGTGGTCACCAAAGGCGCTACCAGTCAAGTAGTTTTTGAAAATTTGGGGGCATTGCCGGGTAGTGGAGAAGCGGCTGTAGAGGTGGGACTAGTTGGTCGCTCTGCTGATGAGCATGCGGTGAGAATATTGGCTGGGGCTACTGCTTCAAATCAACGTGAGGTAGGAGTGGCTTCACTCACTAGTTTCAATTCGCAGGTTTTCAGCTTTCCTATGGCCATGTCAGATTTTAATGCTACTGGTTCGGTGTCTATCGGAATCAATCCAAACGGTCCGGGATCAGCGGACAATGTTTCGATTGCGTATGTGAAAATTACCTATCAAAAAAATGTATCCTCAGGTGATTTCACACAAGAGTTGATGAATTTTCCTGAAGGAAATCAAAGGGTAGTGATTCCACAAGTTTCAGGTGCTTATGAAGCGTTAGACATCAGTTCTATTCAAAATCCAATCCGAATTTCCCTCAATCAAGCTGCCGGTAACCTCACCTTTCAGGGTAGCGTCCCTACACAGCCCAGTTCGATTTTTATCCAAAATGAAGAGCAAGTTAAGGTGGTAGAGAGTCTGGAAAAGATGCGTTTTAGAAATCTACTTGCTCAAAAGGCTAATTACATTCTTATCGGTCACAAAGCCCTAGAAGAAGCTACAGAGGAATATCCCAATCCCATGCAAGCGTATGCTGCACATCGGGCTTCTCCTTTGGGAGGTGGCTACGATACCTTGAGTATTCGTATGGAAGATTTGTATGATCATTTTGGCTATGGTGAGCCCTCCTCGGTGGCATTGTATCAATTTCTCAGAACCTATTACCCCATCCATAAGCCGACGCATCTGCTCTTGATGGGTAGAGATTTGGCGATTTATTCTACCAGCAGAGTGGGAGGAGTGACTTATTTTTATAGGAAGAATCCATCAGTCTTTAGTTTTCAGCGACTGGTACCCGTAGGAGGCTTTCCTTTCTCTGACAATGCGTATGTGGAAGGGCTTGACCCTGCATTTCCCGATGCTCCGGGTATGGCTATAGGGAGAATTGTGGCCAAAAATTCACAAGAATTGGTGGATTACATGAACAAGGCCATAGAAAAAGATCAGGTGGGATTGGAAGGACCTTGGCAAAAGGAACTGATTCACTTAGGAGGAGGTGTGTCTGAGTTTGAGCTGGATAGGTACTTCAATTTCCTCAATGGATTTAAGGAT
Organism: Algoriphagus faecimaris; assembly: GCF_900101705.1. Classification (GTDB taxonomy): domain Bacteria; phylum Bacteroidota; class Bacteroidia; order Cytophagales; family Cyclobacteriaceae; genus Algoriphagus; species Algoriphagus faecimaris. The sequence goes on from NZ_FNAC01000012.1 coordinate 22,024, forward strand.
ATCGCGGAAGGTCTGTACCTGGGAGGCAATGTCACCACTTATAGAAAGCGATCCAATAGTGTCGTCGAAGTCATTGACATCACGGGGGACCTGAGAGAAGGGCGTTCCTTGGTGACTTTCTTCGGGCATGGTTCACCCACTATTCTGGATATTGATATTGGCTTTGCCTCTGACCCAACGATCAATTATCAAAACAAAGGAAAGTATCCGGTCATGCTATTCAATGGCTGTGACTATGGCAGTGCTTTTGGCACAGGCTATACTCAGGGAGAAGACTGGGTAATGACTCCGGAAAAGGGAGCGGCAGCCATTATGGCTAACTCTGCAATTGGGGTGGATGTCTACTTGAGAAGGTATTCGGACGCTTTCTATCGTATGGCCTTCTCTGATTCATCAAAAATTTACCGCACTCTGGGCGAGATCAAAATGGATGCCGAGCAGTTTTTTATTCGACGGTATGGAACTAGCCCGCTCAACTTCTCCCACATGGAGCAGATGATCCTGATGGGGGATCCTGCTGTCAGGATTTTTCCTGCAAATAAGGCGGACTATAGCCTAGATGCGCTGGAAGCTTCAGTGGATAGTTTTGACGATGATCCTCTGTCCTCTCTTTCAGACAGTCTTAAATTAACCTTTACTCTCCGGAATCTAGGGATAGTGGATACAGACTCCATTAGCTATCAAGTGGAGCGGATTCTACCTGATGGTACCCTGATTTCCTACGATCCTGTGGCGATCCCCTATGTAGCTCGATTGGACACCCTTCAGTTCGCAATCCCTAATGTAAATGTGAATTCGGCGGGAGAAAATACCTTCTCCATCAGTGTGAATAGAAATCAGACGGTGGATGAAATGAATTTTAGTAATAATCAGATTTCGATTACCCAATTCATCTCACTCAGTGGTACACTTCATCTATACCCTCAGGAGTATGGAATTGTAAATTCTAAAGAATTGGATCTAAGCATTCAGCTGCCAGGTAAAAACGAACAGGAGCGTACAGTGATTTTGCAGCTGGATACCGCAGCGGACTACAGCTCTGCCTTTAAAAAAGAATTAAGAATTGCTACAAGAGGGATCGTGGAGTGGCCAGTTCAGTTACTTTCGGGGACTGATTCACTGACCTACTATTGGAGGTCCAAATACCAAGAACCAAGACCGGGTGAAACGGACAATTGGACCAGCTCAAGTTTCTCTTATATTAATCAGTCTTCCGAAGGGTGGACTCAGAGGACTTTTGCTCAAGTGACCGAAAATCAGCTGAATAATTTGATAGTGGATGATCGTAGTAGACAGCTGAAGTTTGTGGATCAAAAGCTGGGAGTGGAGGTCTTTACGGTAGGAGCTGCTGTGGATACCCTATCCTTCAGAAATACTCAGTTCTATTTGAATCAAATACCTCAGATTATCGATAATGTAAATAATGCTAACAGTCGACTTTGCCCCAACGGATCATTGGGCTTGGTGACATTTCAGCAGGCTACGCTACAGCCGTATTTGCCTATTCCTGTCCCGGGATTTGATATTTTGGATGGGCGATCATGCGGACGTACCCCTCAGTTGATACAGAGTATTCAGAATACCTGGATCACCGCACCGGGACAGACCATGCTTCAGGATTACACTGCTAATGTGCCCGAGGGTGATTTTGTGGTGATTTTTTCGGTAGGTAACGTGACCTTTGACGCTTGGCCAGATCGAGCTTTTGAATCGTTGAAGCAGTTTGGGGCAAGTGAAGTGACCTTAAGAGCATTGAAAACGGGAGACCCTTACATTCTCTACGGACGCAAAGGAATGCGTCCAGGTGAGGCATTGGAGATCGTGGGTAATCCTAATCTCGAAGTAGAACCCGCACAGCAGACGCTGTCTTTCCATACAGACCTTGAAGGATACATCACGGATGGAGTAATCATCACTCCTAGAATCGGTCCTGCTTCATCTTGGCAGACCTTTTTCCAAAGAGTCAATGAAAGGCCTTGGATAGAGGAAGAAGGCAATACCCGATTTGATATTTTCGGAATCAAAGAAAATGGTGAAGAAGCACTCCTGCTGGACAATGAGGTGAGCTCCGGTGTCGATTTGTCCTTTATCAATTCTCAGGAATATCCCTATTTGAGGCTACGCTATTCTATGAATGACCCTTTGGCTACTGCTCCTTCGGATCTTAACTTTTGGCAGGTAAATTATACCGGAGTACCAGAAGGTGCCCTTTTAGTGAAATCTACAGAAAGTGTCGTCAACCTCTTTGAGGGGCAGGAAGGTAAATTAGATTTACAATTCAAGAATGTTTCTATTCATGATTTTAGGGATTCGATTCAGGTGGATTGGACTTTGAGAAATCTTAAAACGCGCCGAGTAGAAAATTTCTCTAAGAAATTTGCTCCCGTCAAAGCCGGAGAGACCTTGGATTTCAGTATACCTTTTACCTCTTTGGGTAAAGAAGGAGAAAATGAAATTGAGATTTTTGCCAACCCAAGAATTCAGCCCGAGCAGACATTTAGAAATAATCAGCTTGATTTGGGAACCTATTTTATCGTTCAGGGAGTCTCTTCGACTTCACTTTTGGATGTCAATTTTGATGGGGTTTATATCATGGATGGGGATATTGTATCTCCAAATGTTTTGATCAATGCCGTCCTTAAAGATGATCAAGCGATTATTTTCAAAACGGATACGCTAGGACTTGAGCTTTACCTCAAAGAAGACTGTGAAGGATGTCGATTTGAGCGGGTGAATTTTTCGGATCCTAAGGTAGTATGGTCCCCTGCTAGCGAAGAAAGTGACTTTAGAGTAGCACTGCAGCCTGGCCCCCTTGATGACGGGATATATACCCTTCGCGTGGTCAATGAAGATTCTCCTGAGCCTTATGAGGTCAACTTTGAGGTGATCAATGAATCTCAAATCACCAATTTTTATCCCTATCCCAATCCTTTCAGTACTAGTGTTCGATTTGTATTTACGGTGACTGGTTCGGAGGTGCCTGATGAGATTAAAATTCAAATCATGACTGTCACGGGACGAGTCGTAAGAGAGATTCTTCAAAATGAGCTAGGACCTATTCGGATTGGAAATAACATCACAGAGTATGCTTGGGATGGAAAAGATGAATATGGTGATCAGCTCGCCAATGGCGTTTACATTTACCGTGTCCTAGTTCGAAAGAACGGGCAGTTTATGGAGCATCGGGCTACTGCAGGAGACCGCGGATTCAACAAAGGATATGGCAAGTTGTATTTGCTGCGCTAGGATTTAGACTTTTTCCAATTGTGCCAGATCCCCCAAATGCTGATTAAAAGAAAGAACACCAAGAAAGCGATTTGATAAGGGTCCTGTAGGGAAGATTGGGCAGAGAGAAAGTCGCTCGCAAGAATGCCTGCCAAGAAAGCAAGGATGGTTCTAGGGAGCATTCCCGGAATTCCATAAAGTAAAATTTGCTTAAGGGATACTTGCACTGAAGCAAAAATAAAATTGGATAGGGCAAAGGGTATGACTGGACTGATTCGAATAAAGAAGATCAAAGCGCCAGGATTATTTTTCCGTTTTTCTATCGCTTCTTCTATTTCGGGAAATCTCACTGACAAAAGGGAGAGTAAGTCAGTATTGGTCGATCTACCAAAGAGGTATCCCAAAACAGTAGCCGCGGCATAAGCAAGTACCAAAAGTGGAAGTCCTACCCATCCTAGCACAAAACCACTCAATACCGCGGTGAAAGTAGTAGGCAGCAAAGCCAAACCCATACAAATGGTAGCAATACATGTGAATACGAAATATCCTAGGATGCTTTTTGGGGCCAATAAGATCAGATGATTGTAATTTGCCAGCGCTATGAGCGAACCTAAAGCTGGGAAAATCAGTACCCATAACCAGGTCAAAACTGCCCATGGATGGGTTTTTGCATACAAACGAAAGAAGTTGAAAATACTGCCCTTTTTTGTCATCTTTGACAGACTTAGGGGAGGAATTCCCCGGAATCTATTGCAAGTATACTAGGAAAGTAGCACAATGTCCTTCCCTTCTAACTCCCAAGTAATTTTGAAGATTAATAATAAGAGTATGAAATTCGGCACCAAAGCGATTCATGCCGGTGTGGAGCCTGATCCATCCACCGGTGCGATAATGACCCCGATTTACCAAACCTCCACCTATGTGCAGCGCACTTTAGGAGACCATCAAGGCTATGAATATTCGCGTACGCACAATCCTACACGTACCGCTTTACAGCAAAATTTAGCTGCTTTGGAAAATGGAAAACATGGTATTTGTTTTTCCTCTGGACTGGGGGCTATCGATGCAGTGATCAAGCTTTTCAATCCCGGCGATGAAATTATCAGTACCAATGACCTCTATGGAGGTACTTACAGGCTTTTTACCAAGGTCTTTGAGCGATTTGGGATCAAGTTTCATTTTGTTCCAATGGGAAATACTCAGGCGGTAGTCGAAAAAATCAACGCCAATACCAAGATGATTTGGGTGGAAACTCCTACCAATCCCATGATGAATATTATCGATTTGGAAGCCATGGGAGCCTTAGCTAAAAAGCACGGAGTTCTTATGACTGTGGACAATACCTTTGCATCACCTTTTATTCAGAATCCCCTAGATTGGGGCGCAGATATCGTGATGCACTCGGTGACCAAGTATTTGGGAGGACATTCTGATGTGGTGATGGGAGCCTTGGTAGTCAATGACGATGAGTTGGCGAAAAAATTGACTTTTATCCAAAATGCTTGTGGGGCTGTACCGGGTCCACAGGACTGTTTTCTGGTGTTAAGAGGGATCAAAACACTACATCTAAGAATGGAGCGCCACAGCCAAAACGGTAAAACCATCGCCGCCTATCTCAAAAATCACCCCAAGGTAAAAAAAGTCTATTGGCCGGGTTTTGAAGATCATCCTAATCATTCTATTGCTAAGAAACAGATGAGGGATTTTGGTGGAATGATTTCTTTTACCCTTGTCGGAAATCGACTGGAAGACGCCCAAACCGTTATGGAGAATTTTCATCTTTTCTCTCTAGCCGAATCCTTGGGCGGAGTAGAGTCCCTTTGTGGACATCCCGCGAGTATGACTCATGCCAGTATTCCGCGAGAGGAGAGGGAGAAAGTAGGCTTGCTGGATTCACTGATCCGATTGAGCGTGGGTGTAGAAGATGCGGAGGACTTAAAAAATGATCTGGCGAATGCTTTAGCTAAAATTTGATCAATCTAAAATCTTTTGAAATAAACTAAGCGCCTGTTTTTCCACTTGGGAGGACAGGCTCTTTTTTTTGTCCCGCAAATCCTTTACCCAGTCAATGTATTTTTTGGAGACATTTTCTTTGTCACTCAGGAAATAAGTCAGGGACTGAAGCTCAAGGTGGTTGGCATACCAAGGCTTGAGTTTTTCTTTTAATTGCTCGATTTCCTGATGGATTTTTTCTACAAAAATAGAATTGAAACCCAAGTGAATGAGCAGGTTTTCTAGCATGATGATTTTTCTCAGACCTTCAAAAATATCTTTGAGACCCTTGGAATCGAAGCCATTGCGTTTGTCCAGTTGAAAGTACTCGAGCTCTTCCTGAATCAACTGATTGATGGCGGTATTGATCGTCAGGGGTTTGATGTTATTGCTGCTTTGGAGAGATTTGAGGAGAAACTCATCCCAGTCCTTGAGAGGACTGCCGATGATCTGATCAAAAGTTTCGGTGTAGAGGCCTTTTTTCTCTTTTTCCAGATAGCTAGAGTAGGAGTTGAATGTTTCTCCAGTTTGTGTCATTCGCCCCAGAATTCCTCGCTGAACGAGTTTGAGATGATGTACTTTTCTCAGGTTTTTCTGGAGAGGTTTGAAAGGGGTGAAAAAGTCAAATTGCAGGCCCTCTTTTTCAAAATGAATTTTGGCCATAAGGTCCGAGTAAAGCTCTAAAAAACTCAACTTAGTATAAAGTTCGATTGATTTTTTGGATTTGATCTGCTTTCCTAGGGCTAGAAATAGCTCTTTGGCCTCACGGTGCTGCTGTTCGAAAGCCTGAAAAATCGGAGATGTTTTTCGCTGCATGAATTAGGAAATTCTAACCAAAGTGGCACCATAGCCCCACTGTCCCTTTTGGGTATCTTGAAAGTACTTAATATTTCCCAATTGACTCAGTCGCTTGTGAATTTCTTTTCGAAGTACTCCATTTCCAATCCCGTGAATGAAGGTGATTTCATCCATTCCCGTTCGGATTGCATGATCAAGCTTTTGATCAAAAGTCTCCAGTTGTATCCGGAGTTTTTCTGAGTTGCTCATCGATTCATGATTGTCTACCAGCTCTTCGATATGCAGATCTATGCTTCTTTCAGGACGCCTCAGAGGTTTTTCCTCGGGTTTTGGTCGTATTTGATCGAGCTCATAGTTGAGCGCTTGAATATCGAGTTCTTTTGTGGTCTGCTCCATGTGAAATAGGTAGGCGGACTTATTTAGGAAAGGAGCTTTGCTGAGGTGTTTAAAAAATTGGGTGGCTTTAATCTTTATTTGCCTTTCAAAAGGCGAGATAGCTTTTTCAAGTTGGTTTTGAACTGGAATAAATCTCAGCAAAAACGAAGGCCATTCATCCATTTCTTTGAGTAGACGATCGTCAAATTTTTTGGCTATGCCTGGTTTGACCACCTCGGACAGGAGCGTTCTGTGATTGGAACCAAATACTTCTGAAATATGGATGAGGTATTCTTGTCGGCTATCATTGATCAGGTATAGACTCAGGTTTTGATCATTGATGGGGACAAAGGCCAAGTACATTCCCTGATCCTTAGGAGCGGACAAAGCCATTGGCGTTTCTGCTTCGGGTTCCTTTCCCTCTCCAAAATAGGCCTGTTCTACTTCGGAGATGACCACAGCCTCTGATTTCATAGCGGGAATTAGAAATCCATCTTCGATTTCTACTTCTATTCGGCCTCCGGAGGAAATTTTTCGGACTATGCCTTCTTCTTTGCCGTGAAGTAATCGTACTCGATCGCCTATATTCATGAATTCAGTGCTTCTTTGTATGTATCAATTGCTCTTTGCCTTGCAAATTTATGATCTACGATGGGTTTTGGGTAGTCTTGGCTATTTAATTCTGGAATCCATTTTTTAATGTATTTCAATTCCTTGTCAAACTTCTCTGTTTGGGATTCAGGATTGAAAACTCTGAAATAAGGCTGAGCATCTGTACCCGTACCTGCAGCCCATTGCCAGCCTCCATTGTTTGAGGCTAACTCAAAGTCCAGTAATTTTTTGGCAAAGTAAGCTTCTCCCCATCTCCAATCTATCAGAAGATGCTTGGTCAGGAAAGATGCGACGATCATTCTCACCCGATTGTGCATGTATCCCGTGGCATTCAGCTCTCGCATTCCAGCATCTACTATGGGGTAGCCAGTCTTACCTTGGCACCAGGCTTCAAATTCCTTCTCATTATTCCTCCAAGGAATCTGATCGTAGGCAGGTTTGAAGGCCTTGTCTACCACTTGGGGATTAAAGGCCAAAATGGTCATGTAAAATTCTCTCCAGATCAATTCGTTGAGGTAGGTATCATTCAACTTAGCAGCGGTCAGTGCCAGCTGACGAATGGAAATAGTGCCAAAGCGAAGATGAATACCCAGTCGACTGGTGCCGTTTTTTGCTGGGAAATTCCGGTTTTGGTCATAGTGAGCGATGATGTCCTTATCAGTCCACATAGGAGGGATTTCGATACTTGACTTTTCGAAGCCTACCTCTGCTAAGCTTGGTAAGCCGAAGCCTTTTGTCTGGTAGAGGTTTTTCCAGTGGAAATAGCTCAAAGGTTCTATTTGTTGCTTTTTGAATTCGCTTAGCCATACTTTGCTGTAGGGTGTAAACACCTTATAGAATTCTCCTGAGCCGTTGAGGATTTCCCCTGGTTCGAAAATCATCTGGTCTTTGAAGCTGTAAAAGTCAATCTGCTGATCACGCAGTAATTTTTCTATGCTTTGATCCCGCTCTTTGGCATAGGGCTCATAATCCCGGTTGGTATACACCGCCTGAATATCGTATTCTTCGAGCAGTGTTCGGTAGATATCGAGCGGTTTTCCCACTTTTACCAAAAGCGAGCTTCCTTTTTCTTCGAATTGGGATTTTAATTTGCTGATTTGATCATGAATAAAACCCACTCGAGCATCGTTTTTTTCCTCGAGTTTTTCTAAAATGGTTTGATCAAAAATAAAGAGAGGTAATACATTTTCTTCTTGCTGCAGGGCGTAATAGAGCCCTGTATTATCTTCTAAGCGAAGGTCTCTTCGAAACCAAAAAAGGCTTATTTTTTTCATATCCATTCGTTTTTTCATCTCCCATGGCTAAAACTCTTGCGTAGACACTTGCATTTTTAGCTATTGAAGCGGATTTTTTTGAGCTGATTTTATGATGTTTTCTCTTTGGGAAAAGAGGTTTCAGAAGGTAAATGTTTACTCCTCATCCTCTTTTTTGAGGAAGACCTCTTGCTTGTTTTTGCGAAGGGAGTCGAGTCGTTCTTCAATATTATCTAGGTCTACAGGCTTCCAATCTTCTTGGTTATATCGCAGGTAATTATCCGAATCTTCATACAGTTCATCTGCTTCTTGATCTTTCTGGGTGATTTTTTTAAAAAGCTCCGAGAAGGAGTTAAAGGAGATATTTTGAGAAAGTGCCACGCCATAGGTAGCTACATTTTTGGAGAGTGAAAGGGAGGTGAAGGTGTTGAAATTGTTTCGGTTAAAGACTCGAAGTCGGTATACTCCATCTTCTGTGATCAGGTATTCGGCCTGCCAGTCCCCGATGATCGAAGCGGCATCTGCCTGACCATTATTGTCGGTAAATCCTCCGTCCCGTGAGACCCTCAGTCTACCGTCGAGGAAAGTATAAGCGACACTCAACTGGAAAGTCTCCAGTGCATTTTGGTCTAGGGAAGCCAAATCGATATTTACTTCCAAATTTTTATCTACTTGTCCGAGAAAACTGTTGAGTTGTGAAGACAGTAGCTGGCCTAGAGAATTGGAGAAAGAATTGACGCCGGCAAACTGTCCCTCCGGAGAGAAGGATCGAGTCATGATGACTGAGAACACTTGTCTGTTCATCTCTTGCTCGTCATTTGCAATCCTGGATTGGAAAGCTGAAATGGCAGTCTGGATTTCACCACTACTTGGAAACTGAGAAAAGTCAAAGCCAAAATCAAATTCGGGAGAAAGTAATTCGCCTCTAAGATTCATAATCACATCCACGGGAAATCGTCTGCGGGTAAGGCTACTCTCTTGTTCGTTGATACTTGTCCTCGCGAGTAAAGGCTGTACACTGACGGGCTCGGAATACTTAGCGGTCAGATTCATGACTCCCTCATAGGGATTGCCATACCATGTGATTCGGCCTCCTGGCTCCACGGTAAATTCCTTTCTGAGAACATTGTAGAGTGAAAAGTTATACTTGGCTTCTGTGATTTCGTAGGTGCCACTTAGGGTGAATAGTCCCTGTGTATCAATATTCATGGTCAAAACCCCTCGGCCTCTTCCTGAAATTTTCTCCTCTGTTCGGGGGTCGATGATGATTTCCGCATAGGCATCCGGTGTGATGTCGAGTACAAAATTCATTCTGACATTTTCTATATCCAGTCGATTGACATCCTCAGTTATCTCTTGAATTCGGGCAGTGTCACGGACATTGATAAAGTGGATGAATTCCTCACTTGTCTGCTCATCGCTGCTACTAAGCGGGATGAATATTCGTGTATTGGGCTGACTAGTAGCTCTTGCTGTGACATCCAAGTTGGACGTAGATCCCACTATATCCAAAGTGCCTGATACAAAAGCGTTTCCGTAGAAAGTTTCATTGTCTCTGGCGGTAGTATTGAGCACCTGGAAGTTGTTCATTCTGGAATCAATATCCAAAATAATATCTTCAAGACCCTGGTAGGTAAGTCCTCCATTTAGGCTGGCTGTATTACCGTTGACATCTTTGAGAACTAGCTGTGAAAAGTTGATTTCTCCGGGATCAAAAAGTAAACTGCCATCCAGTTGATAGAGCGTATTGAGAAAATTGATGCGGAATTTCCCTTGATTGACTTGTCCTCGCCCTGTGAGTTCAGGTCGATTGGCACTGCCCCTCAGGCGGAGGTCACCGGTAACTGTTCCTCTCAGATCCGAAAGATAGTTGGCGAGGAAGGGCTCAAAGCTGGCCAGTTCAGTTTCTCTCAGTTCGCCGTCCAACCTGAAATCAAAGTTTTCCAAACCGATATCTCCAGCCATTAAAATGGTTCTTTTTCCATTGTAAAAGTTTTCGAAATTCACCTTGAGAATATCGTCACTGAGTTGGGCTGTAGACTGGAAGTCGCCGACCGGGAATTGGTTGATGGACAGTTCATCCACATTGAACCGAAGGTCGAGTAGGGCTTGGTTAGTCTCTGAGTTTCGGAAATAAATGGCACCATCTGCAATTCCTTCGTACTCTTGGGCAGTAAGAGTATTGAGTAGGTCGATGTTGACATTTTTGATCACAAGGCTTAAGCTATCCTCGGGACTGTCACTGTAGATTCCCTCCAAGTCTATCTCTTGGGCACCGGATAAGACACGCACATTATCAAATGCAATCTCCCCCTGTCGAAGCGTAATCTGATTGAGGGAGTCAAATTCCCAACTTCGATCCAATACCGTCAACTCTGAAGGCTTAAAGGTGATTTGAGTTTCGTTGCTGGTGAATTGAGCAACTGCATCGACTCTCGCTCGGCTTTGAGTAGAATCCTGATCTAGGGCAAATTCAAGATTCAATGCATTCTGGTTCCAGATAGCTTCAAAGCCAAAATTGGAAAATTCCAACTCTTTTCCGAGTCGTTGATTTTTAGAAAAAATATAAAAAGAGGCCAAAATATCATCGCTGTTGATGATTTTGGAGGTGTTGAAATCAATATTTACCGAATAAGCTGTATTGTCTTGATATCTCAAAGTATCTATTCCTGAGAAGAAATTGAATATGGTGTTTTCGGCAGTTTGATAAAATGCTCCTTCAATTACCGTATTTTGAGAGATACTGATATCTGGCTCAATCAATTGTAAAATCGGATTGATATTGATAAGTCGGACATTAAGGTCTAGATTGTAAGGTTCGTAGAAAAACTCCTCCAAATCCGCAATAGGAGGATCTTCTTTGGTGATAATACTCAGGTATTGCCTCATCAGAATAGGGAGGTCTTTGGCCATTTGCTCCAGCTGAAACTGACCCGAAGCTCCGGCTACTATGTAGTCCGAATTTAATGACATCGTCCTAGTACCACCAGCAAATAGGGATTGGAAATAAAAGTCTCCCAACTCCAAGTAGCGGTCTTGATACCCTACCGTCAAATCATTGAATCGGGCGATGCCAGTCAGGTTATCAATGTTGATTCCCTCTGTATCCATTTCAAATTTACCCTTGATGTAGGTGATTTCATCCGTTAGATTAAGTAGATGTAGATTGGCACTATCCAATTGTAAGTCAATGTTGATAGATTCAGAACTATCACGAAGATTGATTGCCCCGAAGGCTTGTAATTGGAGATTGGGGTCGTCGATGCTGATATTTCCTTCAAATAGATCCAAACCATAAGTGGCTTTTGTATTGATCCGCTGGTAGTCGTAGCCCAAAATGCCTAGTTTAGAAATCGAAGCATCTAAATCAAGAAGCATATCTTGCAGCGTATTTCCCCTAAGGTTGACATTTCCTTCTAAGCTGACCTTTTGAAGTAGGTCTCGGTTGTCGGCTAGAATCCCGATGTTTAGGTCTTTGATGCTTACCTTAGAGACGATTTGATTACTTCCGTTTTTCTGGTCATAATTTACCCTGCCTGTTAAGTTCCCTATGCTCGTTTTGAACTCTCCGTTGGTGGTGAATCGTGTCAGTAAACCTGCAAAATCCGCATTCAATCTGATGGTTTTTAATTTTCGGATTTCTCTTTGCAAATCAGCACTTAGGTAAGGAGCTAAATCCTCTGATTGGATGGTAGAGTTTTTTAGGGAAAGATTGAGATAAGTATTATCAATATCCGGCAATCCATCCACACGAAATGCACCAAAAATCTCTGTTCGCTTTCCTAATCGTATCAAAAGCTCCTCAGATCGAATATCCGCTACAGGCCCGGCGATCTTACCGGATAAGACGATAGAATCATCAATATCTGGTAGATTAGGCACGAAGTAACGTAAATCGTTCAGCCCGATCAGGGTTTCGTCGAGGTCAGCGATTATGACTACTTTATTGAGAAAATCCGAAAATGCACTGGCATCTACATATTCTAATCGCAAGAAATTTTTGATGTAGCTATTGTTGCTGATTAAGTGAAGCTTATCAAACTCCAGCATTTCGGAGTTGTAGGTGAGCTGAGTTCTAAATTCTTTGATATAAAGTCCTGATCCTGCTTCAGTACCACTAAGTAAGCGGATATTAATCCCGATTTCGTCTCCATCTACATAGAAATCAGACGCACTTGCACTCATGTCTATAAATCTCATGTGATTGTAATCCAAACCGGAACTGATGGTGTCAGCATTGAAATTTGCTAAAGTAAAGGCAGTTTCTCTGAGTTCGATTTGGCCTATACCGAATTTGGTTTGACCTGAAGAACTACCCGAACCGAAGAGGGAACTTAATTCTTTGGTCCATCTGTTGATGTTCATTAGTGTGTCGCCTTGATGGGTGAGCAATTGGATTTTTGCTCGATCTATCCGTACCTCATCTAGGCTAGGTCCCGAAGTGGCAAGGAGTGTATTGAGCTCGAAATCCACGTAGGCTTTGTCTGCAAAGATCATGATACTGTCCCGATGATCCTTGATCTCTAGACCTGTTACCGAAATAGCATCCCACCAATTGATAGCGATGCGGTCTATGCTGGTAGTAAAGTCGGAGTTTTTGTTGAGGTAGCTTGTGACTTTATCAATCGCCCAGTTTTGTACAGGTTGGGTTTGTAAAAGTCCTCCTATCATCAGCACTGAAAAAAATAAAATCAATATCCCCCAAAGCACTACTCGAAATGCTTTGTGCAAAAAATTCCTAACTTTCGAGTTCTTTTCCAATGGATACCAACGATATTTCTATTCTCGCAATTGAGTCCTCCTGTGACGAAACTTCTGCCTCAATTATCTTAAATGGCAAAGTACTTAATAATATTGTCGCCACACAATCAGTCCACGAAAAATATGGGGGAGTTGTTCCTGAATTAGCATCAAGAGCACATCAGGAAAACATCATCCCCGTGGTCGAGGAAGCTTTGAAAACTTCTGGTCTAGATAAATCACAGCTCTCCGCTGTGGCTTTTACCCGTGGTCCCGGCCTGATGGGGGCATTGCTGGTAGGAGTGAGCTTTGCTAAGGCTTTTGCTTACGCCAGAAAAATCCCACTGATCGAGGTAAATCACATGCAGGCGCATGTTTTGGCTCACTTTATCGAGGATCCAAAGCCGAGTTTCCCCTTTTTATGCCTCACGGTGAGTGGAGGCCATACTCAGTTGGTACTCGTGAAAAGTCCGCTAGAGATGCAAGTGATCGGCGAGACAAGAGATGATGCCGTGGGAGAGGCTTTTGACAAAACTGCCAAACTTCTAGGATTACCCTATCCCGGTGGTCCTTTGATAGATCGATATGCCAAGGAGGGTAATCCACGAGCTTTTGACTTTCCAATCACAAGAATGCCTGATTTGGATTATTCCTTTAGCGGTATCAAAACAGCAGTTTTGTATTTTCTACGAGATCAATTGAAAGCCAACCCGAAGTTTATCGAAGAAAACCTAGCTGATCTATGCGCAAGCATCCAATACAGTTTGATCGAAATGCTTCTCATCAAATTGAAGGCGGCTGTAAAACAATATGGGGTCAAGGAAATCGCTATTGCAGGAGGGGTTTCTGCCAATTCGGGTTTGAGAAAGACCTTGACAGAATTAGCAAATCGAAAAGGATGGAATTTGTATATTCCCAAATTCGAATATTGCACCGATAATGCAGGGATGATAGCTATGGCAGCACATTACAAATATGTAGCGGGGGAGTTTTCCAGTATGGATGTGACGCCTCTGGCAAAAATGAAAATCTAAGATGGCCAAGACGAATAAATTTGAGAAAATAATCAACATCAAGAATAAGAAAGCGAGCTTTCAGTTTGAGTTTATCGATACTTATGTCTGCGGGATGGTGCTCAAAGGAACCGAGATCAAGTCCATTCGTGAGGGGAAGGTATCTTTGACTGAGTCTTTCTGTATTTTTTTGGATGGGGAACTGTATGTCAGGCAGATGCATATTGCGCCGTATTCCATGGCAGCTAGCTATAATCATGAGGCAGTTCGTGACAGAAAACTTCTTTTGAGTAAAAAGGAGCTGGAAAAACTTGAAACTAAGTCTCAGGAAAAAGGCCTTACTATCATTCCGGTTCGTATATTTATCAACGACCGAGGCAAAGCGAAAATGGATATCGCTCTGGGTCGAGGAAAAAAAATACACGACAAAAGACAGGACCTGAAAGAGAAAGATGCCAAAAGAGAACTTCAGCGAATGGCCCTTAGGTGATGGATATGGGATTTGTAGACAAACCATACTTCCCGTCTATCGAAAACCTACAGTAGATTCTTCATTAGTTACCCAGCTGCTTTTTGGGGAGTGCTATCAAGTCCTAGCGGTGAGTTCGGATCGGACTTGGTACAGGGTTTTTCATGAGGACTCTAGACTAGGAGGATGGATTTCGCACAAATCGCTCAAAGAAATCACCCCCGAAGACTACCAAAACTATCTCAATCAAGATTTTCAGGTGGTAGTGAGCCCTATTGCGGCTATCGAATACATGGGGTCTAATCTGTATCTTTTACCTGGAAGCCGACTTCATTTCTCCGATTTGGAGCTTTTCAATTGGGAGGACCATATAGGGTTTACGGGACAGACTAGAAGTCATGCGATCAAAGCTGACCGAGATGAGCTGATTCAGATCGCGCTAAAATACCTCAATGCTCCTTGGCAGTCCGGCGGTAGAAGCATTTTTGGTTTGGATGAAAGATTGGGTTTTGCTCTGATTTTTCAGATTGCAGGATACTCCTGGCATGCAGGGCATTTGCCGGGGAGATTGATACCTTTTGTAGATTGTGAGGTGGGTGATATTTTGATTGTGAATAACAAAGCCGAAGACAAGGATCACTATGGGATTTACCTAGGTCTGGAAGAAGTTCTTCAAATGGACGGAAGGATGAAAATTCTTGACTGGGATGAGTGGATTTTTAAAATGGGAAACAATCGAAATAAACAGGAAGTTTTGGAAGTTCGAACTGTGTTTAGTAGTTGATTATGGAAAAGAGGGTGCTCGTTTTAAATATGGATCATTCACCGATTGGGGTTGTTTCTCCCCAAAAAGCCATCGTATTGACTCTTTTAGAAAAAGCGAATATACTCTCCACGTATGAGTTTTTGGAAATCAGAACTGTTAGCAGAAGTTTTGAATACCCGGCAGTCATCCGTCTCAATGAGTACAAAAACATCCCGTATAAAGGTGTACTACTGAATAGAAACAATCTTTTCAGAAGAGATAATGGCGAATGTCAATACTGTGGAAGCAAAAGGCATTTGACCATTGATCATGTGCAGCCTAAATCCAAAGGAGGGAAGACGTCTTGGACTAACTTGGTCACTGCCTGTAATCGCTGCAATGTCCAAAAAGGGGATAAAACTCCTGAACAGGCGGGTATGATTTTAAAAAATTTACCTTTTCGTCCTACACTATCTTTTTTTCTGGCAGATTATGCTGAGCGACATGCGGGAGAATGGCTGCCTTTTCTCCATATAAAAATATCCCCTTGAAATTTTCAATGCCCTCCATCTTTTGGCAATAAAATTGCCAATTGTAAACCATGCTATTCAAATTAAACATACTTTGGGTTTTAGGAATCTGTCTCGGTTTCTATAATCATCACCCAGAAGACCCTCGGCTTATCGGCAAGTGGCAACTTGTATATTTTGATGGAATAGATCAAATCAAACAATCTGCGCGCTATCAAAATGCCTCTGCAGCTGCTAGACAAGATATGGACTATCGGATTGCTAATAGGTTGGAAAATACCGTCTATGAGTTTTTTGAGGGGGATTCACTTGTTTTTACAGATTTTGGGGCCAAAGGAATCGTTCAGAGACAGGCTAATATAAAAGTAGAAAATGAAGACCTGCTTCATATTGTTCTGAAAGATGAAGTAAGAAAAGCGAAAATCGTAGAGATTTCGGAGAACCGACTGGTTTTGGAGCCAATCAGTGAAACCGGAACTTTGGGGAAATTAATTTTTGAGCCTTGGGTAGCGCCTGAGGATTGAGTAGGAATTAGAGGTCAAGGTCTAGCTGCTTAGGCAAAAGTCGAAAACTAGATCGATGCCAAATCGTTTTGCCGTATTGCTGAATACCCTGTCTATGTGCAGGGGTAGGATAACCTACATTTCGCTCCCATCCATAGTGCGGAAACTCCTCAGCCAAGTCCTCCATCAACCGATCTCTGTAAACTTTTGCCAGAATAGAGGCAGCTGCAATGCTTGTGAGTTTTCCGTCTCCCTTGATGACACAGGTGTAATCTATATCCAAATTGGATTTCCAGCGATTCCCATCAATGAGCAGATGATCAGGTTGGATTTTCAGCTGCCCAATTGCCCTCTCCATCGCCAAAAAGGAAGCATTGAGAATATTGATTTGATCAATTTCGGCCACAGAAGCCTCCCCAATGGCCCAAGCAATAGACTTGTATTTGATCTCTTCAATCAGCTCTTCTCGGTTGGATTTTTTTAATTTTTTGGAATCATTGATCCATGGATTATGGTAGTCAGTGGGTAAAATGACCGCAGCTGCGACGACAGGGCCAGCCAAGCAGCCTCGGCCCACTTCATCACAGCCGGCTTCTACTCTATCAGCTTCTAAATAGGGGAGCAGCGGCATGATTGACAAATTCTTTTTCTTTGTAATATTTGTGGATCATCTCAGAAACAAGCCCTGTCCAGCCCGTCTGATGGGAAGCCCCAAGGCCCTTGCCACTATCTCCGTGGAAGTATTCATAAAATAAAATGTAATCCTTGAAATGCGGGTCTTTTTGAAATTTCTCGTTGGTACCAAAGACTGGCCTGTTACCATGCTCATCTTTCATAAAGATCTTCATACACCTGAGAGAAAGTTCTTTTGCGATCAAATCCATAGTCATGTAGTTGCCTGATCCGGTTGGGTATTCGATGGAGAAGTTTCCTCCATAGTAGAAGTCAAACTTTTTAAGCGACTCGATAATCAAATAATTGATCGGAAACCAAATCGGCCCTCTCCAGTTGGAGTTGCCTCCAAACATCCGCGTATCCGACTCTCCAGGTGTGTATTTGATGGAAAAGGTGTCTCCATTGATTTTCATCGTGTAGGGATTGGGAAGATGAAATTTGGATAGAGATCGTATTCCAAACTCACTTAAAAACTCCTGGGAATCCAGCATTTTGTATAGGACGCTTTTCATTCGATGTCCTCGGAGAAGTGAAAATAAACGTCGTTTGTCTTGTCCAGGCTGAGCCCAGCTCGACACCAAGGCCGCCAACTTGGGCTTTTCACGCATGAAGAAGTCCAGCCTTTTCTTAAACTCCGGCAACTCATCAAAAAGATCTTCTCGAATGGGCTCCACGGCAAACATGGGTATCAAACCTACGATAGACCGCACTTTCATCTTTTTGGGCTCTTTTCCTTTCAAATGAAAGACATCATAGAAAAAGTTGTCCTCATCATCCCAAAGTGAGATGTGCTCCGAAGAAATATTATTCATCGCCCCAGCGATGTATAGGAAGTGCTCCAAGAATTTGGTGGCGGTAAACTGATAAGTCTTATTAAATTCACACAAATCCAATGAGATTCTCAGCATATTTAAGGAAAACATCGCCATCCAAGAGGTAGCATCTGCCTGCTCCAACTTTCCTTGATAGTATTGGGCGTGGCTTCGGTCAAAGAGGGAAATATTATCCAAGCCTAGGAATCCGCCTTCGAAAATATTTTTGCCGTCGGAGTCCTTTTGATTGACCCACCAGGTGAAGTTGAGCATCAGTTTATGCATGGCGCGTTCGAGAAACTCCTGATCACCTACTCCATCATTTGCTTTTTTATCAATTTGATAGACACGTTGTACCGCATATGCATGCACCGGAGGGTTGACATCGGAGAAATTCCACTCATAAGCCGGAATCTGCCCATTCGGGTGCATGTACCATTCGTTGAGAAGCAAAAGTAGTTGGTCTTTTGCAAATTCAGGGTCGATTCTAGCTATCGGGATGCAATGAAAAGCCAAATCCCAGGCCGCATACCAAGGGTATTCCCACTTGTCAGGCATAGAGATGATATCGTAGTTTTGGAGGTGTCTCCAATTACCATTTCTACCTTTTTTTCGCTCTACAGGAGGTACATATCGTCCAGGGTCACCCTCCAGCCATCGCTCCACGTCATAATAGTAAAATTGTTTGGACCACATCATTCCGGCGTACGCTTGCCTTTGGATGCTTCTCAGGTCAGGGTCAGTTACTCGTTCCTGAAGTAAATTGTAAAACTCGTCTGCCTCCTTTTTTCGCTGATTGAGGCAATCTTTGCATACACTCAGTGGATTGGGCTCGTCTTGTCGCTGAAGTCTGAATTTTACCTCTTTGCTCTCACCTGCAGGAATGGTTAGTTCATAAATTGCGGCAGCTTTTGTCCCATAAAATGAAGGATTGAGACGGTTGTCATTGCCGTGAATTATAAAATCATTAATACCGTCTTTGGTATAGGGACGCTCATTGGGGATATTATAGAGTCTTTCTCTATTAGTCTCATTATCACAAAAGCGGATATCAGGATTGCCATCAAATGTCAGGTTGAAATTCCCTGATTTTGGACTGAAAACTTTGATTTGATTGGACCTTTTGAGACTGAGTTTGGGCATAAATGGCTCGTGCCCGGTAAACCAAGTTTTTCTAAACCAGATAGTAGGCATCACCCAAATTTTGGCAGCTTCTGGCCCGCGGTTGTGAATAGTAGCTACACCAATGATATCCTCAGAGTCATGCTTAGCATACTCCATAAAAACATCAAAATACCTGTCTTCATCAAATATACCGGTATCGATCAGTTCATACTCTGAGTCTGTCTTTCCTCTTCTTTTATTTTCTCCTATCAGTTCTTCATAAGGAAAAGGACTCTGAGGATACTTATAAAGCATCTTCATGTAGGAATGAGTGGGAGTAGAATCGAGATAATAGTAGATCTCTTTTACATCTTCTCCATGATTACCTTGGTTTCCGGTGAGACCAAAAAGTCGCTCTTTGATAAAGGGATCTTTTCCATTCCAAAAAGCCCAAGACATGCAGATCTTTTGTTTGTAATCAGAAATGCCCCCTATACCTTCTTCTCCCCATCGGTAGGCTTTGCTTCGGGCATCATCGTGTGTGACATTTTCCCAAGCAGCCCCATCAGGACTGTAATCTTCCCTAACGGTTCCCCACTGACGTTCGGTGAGGTACGGCCCCCATTTTTTCCAGTGTTTCTTTCGCTCCTTATCTTCTGTTAATCTTATCTGTTCGGCTGACATATAGGTTTTCTCGCTTTTGAGCAGGGGACGAAATTAGAATATTCTGGCTATTAACTCTAATTAAATGAATTAGGTTTTTTAACACTTCTACATTTGTAGAATTAAAAAAGTGTTCTACATTTGTAGAGAATAAAAACAACTTTCACCATGCTTTCTAAATCCGAGGAAGAATTAATGAATTACTTATGGAAGCTCAAAAGAGCCTTTATGAAGGATCTTTTGGATTTGTATCCAGAGCCAAAACCTGCCCCGACGACGGTTTCTACCCTTTTGAAGCGGATGCAAGAAAAGAATTTTGTGGGATATAAGGCCGTGAAAAATATGCGAGAATACTTCCCTTTGGTAAGTAAAGAGCAATATTTCTCCAAGCAGCTCAAGGGTATGATCAAGACTTTCTTTGATGATTCTCCTGCTCAATTCGCTTCTTTTTTTACTCAAAAAACAGAAATGTCAGCAAGTGAACTGAAGCAACTCAAAGCCTTAATTGACGATCAATTAAATAAGAAATAATGGAATACCTACTCAAATCCATCGCTTGCTTGTTGTTGTTTTTACTGGTTCATCGCCTCTTTTTACAGCAGGAAGTTTTACATCGCTTCAATCGCTTTTTTCTATTAGCGGCGGTAATTTTGTCTTTTTTGATTCCACTCAATCAAATCGAGATTTCTTCTCCCAAACCTCTGCAACTAGGAAAAGAAGAGTTTTCCCAACTCGGAAATTTCCCTGTAAATGAAGAATATCTTCCAACAGAAATTGGACTCAGCAGTAAATCGGAAGTCTCATCTAATTGGAATTGGTCTGAGCTTGGTTTTGGGATTTATATTTTGGTTTCAATCGTCTTTTTGATTCGCTTTTTGAGAAATTTTCAGGTTTTACGATCAAAAATCCGCTCTAACATCCACATTAACTATCGAGGTCAGCTATTGGTGCTACTTCCAGAGGATACCCTTCCCTATTCCTTTTTGAAATACATTTTTGTTTCAAAAGAAGGCTTCGAACGTGAGGGTATATCAGATGCTG
Organism: Algoriphagus faecimaris; assembly: GCF_900101705.1. GTDB lineage: Bacteria > Bacteroidota > Bacteroidia > Cytophagales > Cyclobacteriaceae > Algoriphagus > Algoriphagus faecimaris. The sequence continues at coordinate 42,574 of NZ_FNAC01000012.1, forward strand.
TATTTGAGCATGAGCGGGTCCATGTGGTTGAGAAACACAGTTGGGATCTGATTTTTGTGGAGCTCCTATTGATACCATTTTGGTTTCACCCAGGACTTTATTGGTTAAGACATGCCATCCGACTCAATCATGAATTTATCGCCGATCGATCTGCTATTCAGCGCACTGAAATCACTGACTATCAATATGAATTAATCCGCTTGGCCCAGACTGGGACTCCTTCTGCCTTGGTCAGCAACTTGAATTATTCCCTTACCAAAAAACGCATTCAGATGATGACTAAGAGAAGTAAGCCGATGCAAGTGGCTTGGAAATTCCTAGCAGTAATCCCGATTTTGGGGTTGATTTATTATGGGTTTAGTGAAAAGGTGATAGCTCAAAATGAAGCCAATCAAACTAAGAATAGTTTAGAAGGTGTGTCGTATACGCTGGTTTATCAATCTTTACTTCAGAATATGACTAAGGCTAAGTACTACAGCCTAACCAAATTTATCCTCAAATATCCTGACGGAGAACTGGTGGAAAGTAAGTACGATGAGCTTCCCGAAAATCTACAAAATGGACTTCCTGATGCACCGGGAGCCATGGAGCCCAAGGCACCAACAGCTGAGCAATTTGAAAGCTGGAAAAATGAGAAAGAATTTGCACTTTGGCTCGATGGAAAGGTGATTCCCAATTCAAAATTAAACGAGATTTCTCGAGATGAAATCGTGCATTACTTTTCCAGTTTTGTGCATAACAATGCCCGATCTAAGCGTTTTCCTCAGAATTACCAAGTGCAATTGTATAGGGAAGAGGCTTTTGAAAATAGTTTTGGAGAGTATTCAGACTTGAGAGTCAAGCCGCTTCGCGGAACAGTGACCATACCCGTCGATGAACCCAAAAATCAAAGCTTCTCCGTCAATACGAACCCTGTTTCTCTTTATCAAAAGGAGCTAAAAGCCTACCATCAACAACTCAATTCAGGTGTTCACTTCATCGATAAACCAAAAACAGACCAAGAGGAGTTGATGGAGGAGTTTTTGGATCTCGGTGGGAAGTTTTTTCGCTTGCGCGTTGAAGATAAAAAGCTTACAGAGAGGCCGACTCATCCCTTTGCTCCCTACATCCGCTTGAAAAAGGGGGACGAATTTTATTTTAAGCTAAAAGAAGATCTTACTGAGGAGGAAAGACAACAATTGCCCCCACCACCGCCTCCAGCTCACGAGGCTTCCCAAACTCAAGACCGAACTACTGCTGGACTTTTGGATATTTATCGAAAGATGCTGCTGGCCTACGAGTTCAAAAAAAATGAATTGCAGCACAGCCTGATCGAAAACTCACCCAAAAGAGCTTCCTTTTTCGAAGAGTTCATCAAAGTTCAGAATGCCTATTTGGCATTAGATCATGAGGAGAAAAAACAAATAAAGGCTCCATCTCCACCTTCGATGCCTTCTCGCACGGCAAAGGGTTTGGAGGACTGTTGATTTTATTTTTCAGCAGAAAAACAAGGGGTTAAGAAAAACTCCATTGGGTTGTTGAAAATGCCTCCTGATCCATTGGTTCAGCAAGTAAGTTTTCCAAAACTTGATCCCAAGTACTGACCCAATTATGAAATTCTTTTGATCGGTCCTCATTTTCTAAGGAAGCCATTTCCAATCTTGAAAAATCAAAGTGAGATGCGGTTTTTCCGATTTTGGAATGAAATACCTCAAGCGCATTGCATGCCTGCTCGTATTGACCTGCGACAGGGATGACTAAGATAGGTTTGCCCAGATACATGGCCTCACATACTGATTCAAATCCAGCTGTACAGATCAAACCCCGACATGCCGCCATGTCCTCGAGGAAACCTTTGTCATTGACTCGATGAAAAGTCAAGTTGGGTAAGGGCTGTTCTGTTTCCGCTGCTCCTTTTTTGTCCCAATAGGCCTTAACCTTTATTTTTGGATGGTTTTTAGCATAGTCGATCACTTCCTGACCATAGCCAGGATTTACCATGTAAGCTAGGTAGAAATCTCCAGGGCTTGCTCTAAGATTTTTTACTTCCTGTCGAAGTAGGGGAGGAACTACCCTTACCTTTGAGTTTTTGTGACAAGGAGGTAAAAAGGACAGGGCCAAATATTCCTTTGCGCCCCAAGAGGTAAAATGGGTATTGAGCTGAAAAAGAAACTTCTCTAGAGGCCGGTTGGGTGCAAACCAAAAATCGGGATGTTTGGTCATGTATTGATGGCCTATAACCCAAAATTTTGCTTTTGGGCGATATATAAGCTGATAAAGTCCTCCAAGTAAATCATAAAAATTTAAAATGATATCTGGCCGGCTTTCTTTTACAACTTGATCTATGGTTTGCAGACTTTTTCTAAAAACACCCAGTTTCAGGCAGTTTTTTCGTATGGTTTTGCCCAATTGAATTTTTTTATCAGAGGCATCACATTCAAAATTGGGACTGTCCACCAATCGGATAGGAGCTTTTATCTCCTTTTCAAAAAATGCTGGTATTTCTCTGCGCTTGCTTTTTCCGACTAGGACCCCTGATAGTTCATGCCCCTTCTCTCGAAGTAGCTGAGAAAATGAAATCGCTTGGGTCAAATGCCCACGACCTTCGCCCTGTACGATGAATAAGAATTTCATAGCTTTCGGAAAGCAGGGGGATTTAGCTCATCGTCTGAGGCATCAAAAGAAACCTGCTTTAAAGGGATTACAGGACTTTCTTCTCCTGCGAAGAAACTACTGACCCGAAGATCCCGGATAGATTTAAAGTCGATTTCATTGTAATAGATCAGTTGCCAGTTGCCCTCATGATCCTCGGCTAAGGCCGACATGGTTTCTACCCAGTCTCCAGAGTTCATGTATTCCACCCCGTCGATGATTCGTTTTTCGGCTTTGTGAATATGTCCGCAAATAATGCCATCACAACCTTTTGCTTTTGCCATTTTAGCCAGCTCTGTTTCGTATTGATCGATGTAGGAGACAGCAGATTTGACTTTGCCCTTGACATATTGGGAAAGCGAAAAGTAGGGTAGTCCACGCTTGAAACGGTAGTGATTGACGATACGATTCAGCCAAAGTAAAAAGGTGTAGCCCACATCTCCTAGGTAGGCTATCCAGCGTAGATTGGTAGTAATACTATCGAAAATATCGCCATGTGTGATAAAGTATTTTTTTCCGGCGCTTTCATAAATCATATCAGTCTGAATAGAAAGATTACCGATTTGAAGGGGTAAAATCTGATCTAAAAAATCATCATGATTTCCCCTAAGGTAGAAGACTTTTGTCTTTTGATTGTCGATCATTTTGATCACTCGGTTAAAAAAACGGGTATGTTTTCTCTTCCAAGTTCCGGACTTTTTGAGCTGCCAGCCGTCGATAATGTCCCCGTTGAGGATCAGGTTTTCACAGTGATACAGCTTTAGGAAACGGACGATTTCCTTGGATTTTGATCCCTTTGTTCCGAGATGAATGTCGGAGACGATGATGGTTTTGAAATGTGTCTTCAACCTGATTTGTTTTGGTTGAAAGGTAGGGTGCCGATTTAAATATTTGATGTTTAGTTTGTTAAGTATTTGCTAACAATTCCAAATTTTGTTTGGCATTTGTGAAGATGATGTTAAGCAGATGTGAAAATCCCGACGAAGGGCTAAAAAGCAAGGTTTTTTGCGTAGAATTTGATTTTTACGCGAGCGGTAAAGCTTCTTTTTTACTTGGGCTATAGTTTAGATGCTTGAATATAAACTCTTAAGAATATGCAGAGAATAATTGGTGTGATTACACTCTTTTTTGCATTGACGATTGTGAATGCACAAGAGTCGGTGTACAAAGGGAATTATGAGTTGGCGGCTAGATTTTCGCCAGAAAAAGTAAGAAAAATGATCTTTTCGACCAGTGTAAGCCCCCATTGGATGAAAAAGTCTGATCGTTTTTGGTACGAATATGAGACGAGTGATGGTAAGAATTGGTATGTGGTCGATCCTGTCCGAAAGACAAAAAGCGAATTATTTGATCGAGACAAATTAGCGGCTGAAATCACTAAGGCAGTCAAAGACCCTTTTGATGGACAGCATTTGAAGTTGGATGACATGAAGCTGATGGATGATGAAAATACCATCCGCTTCAAAGTGAAAAGTACAGCTGATGTCATCAAGTCGGATTGGGAAGAAATCAAGGAAAAGAATAAAAATGCGAAAGACTCCCTAGAGAAAAAAGTGCATACTTTTCTTTGGAATATTGCTACGCAGACTTTGACTGAAATCGAAACGGAGAAAGGTCCTAAGCGGCTCTCTTGGGCTAATATTGCTCCTGACTCTTCAAAAGTGGTCTACTCCAAAAACTTTAACCTATACTGGATGGATAAAGAAAACTTTTTGAAGGCGGTAAAGGATGAAAAGGATTCTACCATCGTGGAGAATCAGTTGACTGAGGATGGAGAAAAGGATTACGAGTACGGCTGGGGAGGCCGGGGAGATGATAATGTGCAGGAAGAAAAGAAAAAGGATGACCGAAAGCGGGTAGGGGTTCTTTGGAGCTCAGATTCCAAGCAATTTGTGCTTACACGTACCGATCAGCGTGAAGTAAAAGATCTGTGGGTCATTCATAATACACGCAACCCGCGTCCTACTTTGGAAACGTATAAGTATGCTATGCCGGGAGAAAAAGAGCAGCCTCAGACTGAGTTGCTTCATTTTTCTTTTGAGAAAATGGAGTTGAATAAGCTCCCGATTTCCACCTTCAAGGATCAGACGATTTCTCTATGGTCTACGACTCCAGCTGCAAATACTCGAGACGATGATTTTCGTCCGGCTATTTGGTTAGGAGATTTGAATGAGTTCTATTTTGCGATTACCAGTCGAGATTTGAAGCGAGTGGATGTGGTCAGATGGAATATAGCTACCAATGAAAAGGAAGTAGTCATAGAAGAGCGATCCAATACCTACATTGATTTTACCAAGCTGGAACTGGTCGGTAATGACCTGATCTGGTGGTCTGAGCGAGATGGTTGGGGTCACCTCTACCTATACGGTAAAGATGGTACGATGAAGCGCCAATTGACCTCAGGACCTTTTCATGTGGGTGGTGTAGCACGAGTGGATGAACGCAATCGCAAAGTCTATTTTGTGGCCAATGGGAGAGAAAAAGAGGAAGACCCTTATTACGAGCATTTGTACAGTGTGAGTATGGATGGAGGAGCCATTAGCCTGCTGAATGCCGGTGATTATAATCATGACATTGACATCAACGACAATGCCTCTTTCTTTGTCGAAACCTACTCTAGAGTAAATACTACACCTGTTTCGGTACTTCGGGATAGAAATGGGAATAAGGTGATGGATTTGGAAACAGCAGATTTGAGCCGGCTTTTTGCCGCAGGCTATCAGTTTCCTGAGCCATTCAAGTTTAAGGCAGATGATGGCATCACCGATCTCTATGGGGTGATGTATAAGCCCTTTGATTTTGATTCGACCAGAAAATATCCGCTGGTCCAGTACGTATACCCTGGTCCTCAGACGGAGGCAGTAAATAAGGCCTTTGGAAGATCGTTTGACCGAACAGATCGTTTGGCGCAGTTTGGTTTTGTAGTTGTCACTTTGGGTAACCGTGGAGGACATCCTGCACGATCCAAGTGGTATCATAACTATGGATACGGCAACCTCAGAGATTATGGTTTGGCAGATAAGAAAGCTGCAGTGGATCAGTTGGCAGATCGACACTCCTTCATTGATCGAAACAAAGTGGGGATTCATGGACACTCCGGAGGTGGATTTATGTCCACTGCGGCCATGCTAGTGTACCCTGAGGTGTTCAAAGTAGCTGTTTCCTCTGCGGGAAATCATGAAAACAACATTTATAACCGTTGGTGGTCAGAGAAGCATCACGGCGTACAGGAACGTATTTCTCCAAAGGGAGACACTACTTTTGTCTACCAAATCGAAAAGAATCCGGATTTGGCCAAAAATCTAAAAGGACACCTGATGCTATCGACTGGAGATGTAGACAACAATGTGCACCCCGCAGGTACCCTTCGAATGGCTGATGCTTTGATCAAAGCAGGCAAGCGATTTGAATTGGTTGTCTTACCAGGTCAGCGGCATGGATATGGTCCAATGGCTGAGTATTTCTTCTGGAAAATGGGAGATTACTTTGTTCGTCACTTGTTGGGAGACAATACGCCACCACCTGTGGATATGGTCGAAATGCAGCGGGATAAACCCCAGGATAAGTAAGTTTATTATTGGAATCGAAACGAGAACAAAAAGTAAGACCTTTGATTCTGGAAAATCCAGAATCAAAGGTCTTTTTATGTTATAGAAGGGTCAACAGAGGGGGATTTTCCTGCCCTCCTTCGTGGAGGAATTCATGGTAAAGAAGCCCAGCTACTTGAACTCCTTTATCCGAAGGGTGTAATGGATGGAATCCTCAAATTTCTTAATCGGCATGGTGCTTTGAGTTTCTGGAAAACGGTAAATGGGCATTTCAGCCGTTGGGGATGGCCTGGGTGTAGCGGACATTTCTCGATCCAAAAAAGGAGTTTTTGGGATGAAAACACTTGCCGAATCCAATAAAAAAGAGTCCTTTTTGCCAAAATCCAAATCGCTGAGACGATCTTTCAGTGGTGGGATGAATTTTTTTAAATCTTCAATACTAAGTTTTTTTTCTTCCCGCTCTTGAGCAAATCCGAATAGTATTACTCCAAAAGTCAACACCAGAACGCTGATTAGATACTTCATAGGTTGATTGGATTATTAAGGATAACTCCTCATTAAACGGAAGGTGTTTGGCAATGGTTACTCAAAATAAGTAGGATCTGCTCATTAGAATTCGTTTTCCTGTTAAAATTTCTTTAGCCAAATGATTCGTGTCTTTCCAGGAATGCAATTCAAGATGACCCCAACATCGAGATTGGCCACCTAGGAGGAGCTTTTTAAGTAAAGGGAAAAAAACTATCTGAATGGCATCCCAAGCCTGGGAAAGGAAAAGATAGCAGACTTACCGGTTGAAGGTTTATTTTTGAAATAGGGTAAGACCTAGTCTCAGGCTATTTAATGATTCACAGGTTTTTACCCATTAAAGATAAGTTTAAAAGTCGTCCCTTCACCCAAAGTTGACTTGACTTGTATATTGCCTTTGTGGCGGCGCATAATCTGCTTGGACAGACTGAGGCCGATACCTGAGCCTTTTTTCTTAGTAGTAAAGAAAGGGATGAAAATTTTACCGAGCGCTTCCTCTTCTATTCCTTTTCCGGTATCACATACCTCGATAATGATTTTACCGGCTTCATCGATATAGGCACGCAATCGGATGATTTTTTTATCAGAATCTTCTACTGCCTGAATGGCATTCTGCGTCAAATTGATCAGGACCTGCTCGATCTGTGTCTGATCGCCAAAGAGGATCAACTCCTCCGGTTCTAGCTCTCGGATAACTTGGATACTTTCGGACTCTATTTGATGCTGAAGCAAAACCTCCAACTGCTCAAAAAGACTGGAAATTCGAATACTGGTAAATTTAGGTGCAGGAATATGTGCCAAACTCCTGAAATCTGAGACAAAGCTGATCAATCCCTCGCTTCGCTTTTCGATGGTGCTGATTCCCATCATGCAGTCCTCCATATCAGAAGGGCTGAGGGGTTCGTTATGCTCCATTCTATCTTCGATTTCACCTTTGAGCGTACCCGCCAATGAGGAAATCGGAGCAATGGAGTTCATGATTTCGTGGGTAAGGATTTTGACGAGATTTTGCCAAGCTTCCATCTCTTTTTCTTCCAGTTCTGATTGAATATTTTGGAGTGAGACGAGTTTGAATTTTTCACCCCGCATCAGCAGCTCGATGACATAGACAGAGAGCTGCATGATTCCGTCGGGATGTGCTATTTTGATCAGTTCGCTTCCTCCGGTTCTCAGGTTTTGAATGGCTAAGTGAAGCTCTTTATTGATGTTTTCGATCTCAGAGATATTTTTCAGATCATCTACGTTGAGGATTCGTTTGGCAGCCACATTAAAGATCTGGATTTCACCATTTTCACCATAGGTCAGTAGGCCTATGCTCAAGTGCTTGAAGACAGATCGGAAGTACTGATAATTGGCTTCTTTTTCGGCTTGGTCTTCTTTTAGTTTGGCCAGAATGGCATTAAACTCAATGTGTAGGTCATCTGTCTCCGTGCCGTCAAATTTTACAGGATAGACCTGTGTGTAGTTGTCTTGTTTGATATTGTCCAGAAAGGTGCGGACTTTTTTGAAGGAGCTTTCGGAAAAGCGAACCAAAAGAATAATCTGAAAAATCACTAAAATGATGAAAAGGGAAGTCATAAAGACTCCCCATTCATCAAGCATGGTGTAGGATAAAAAGAAAAGTGTAACAGCTAGTAGGACGATGCGTCCAAGCAAGCCAACCTTATAATCCATATTTTTCTAATCTGCGATAAAGAGAAGCTCTTGTCAACCCAAGTTCTTTAGCTGCTTTCGAAATATTGCCTCCATTTTTGTCAATCGCCCGCTGAATGGTGCTTCGCTCCATATCATCTAAATTGAGTGTATTGCTGGCAGGGGCTTTTTCTGAAGCCGGCTTGGCTGAGAGAAAGAAGAAGTCTCTTGAATCAAGCTCGTCGCCTTCTGCCATAATGATGGCCCGCTCAATAGCATGCTGTAGCTCTCGGATGTTTCCTGGCCAAGGATATCGCTGTAGCAGTTCCATGGCGGTAGCTCGGAAGCCCTTGAAGTTTTTCCTGTATTTTTGAGCGTATTGTTTTAGAAAGTGATTGGCCAAATTAGGGATATCATCCTGACGCTCTCTCAGTGGAGGAAGGAAGATCTCCACTGTATTGATCCTGTAGAGCAAATCTTGACGAAAGGTGTTTTCCATGACCATTTCATGCACATGCATATTGGTAGCGCAGATTAATCTGATGTCTACCGGAATGGCCTTATTGGTTCCGATTCGGGTGACTTCTCTTCTTTGGAGGACAGTGAGTAGTTTGGATTGAAGAGGCATGGAAAGGTTTCCTATTTCATCCAGAAATAAGGTCCCTTTGTCTGCGATTTCAAAGCGCCCGGCTCGGTCATCTTTGGCATCGGTAAAAGCGCCCCGCTTATGTCCAAATAGCTCTGATTCAAAAAGCGTTTCGGTGATAGCCCCCATATCCACACCCACAAATATTTCATCTTTGCGAAGCGAGCGCTCATGAATGGCCCGAGCGATGAGCTCTTTTCCGGTTCCGTTTTCTCCAAGGATTAAAATATTTGCATCTGTCTGAGCTACCTTGTCAATGATGGAAAAGATATTTTTCATCGAGGCGGAATTTCCGATGATATCTGTGTAGGGCTTTTTCAGATCAGATTGTAGCTGCTTCTGCTTTTTCTGAAGCTTGTCCACCTCGTTGTAGCTTTCTTTAAGTTTGATCGCTGCCGAAAGTGTGGCGAGAAGTTTTTCATTTTGCCAGGGCTTGAGGATAAAATCAGTGGCACCTTCTTTTAATGCCTGAACTGCCATTTCTACATCCCCAAATGCTGTAATTAAAATCACTACTGCCTTGGGGTCTATTTCTTTGATTTGGTTTAGCCAATAAAAGCCCTCCTTTCCGGAAGTCGTGTCCTCACGGAAATTCATGTCCAAAAGGATCACGTCGTAATTATTATTGTTGATCAAAAAGGGAATTCTTCGGGGATCCTTTTCGATCATGACTTCTTTTGCATGTTTTTTTAACAGCATTTTAGCGGCAAAGAGCAAGTCTTCATTATCATCTATGATGAGGATTTTTCCTAAATCTTGATTTTCCATTACAGTAGGGTTACGCTAGCATTGTTGGGAAAATTATGCCAAGTCCAATTTAAGGCAAATTAGGCATCTTTAGGAAAAAAAATGTCCGAATTTGTACGATTTTATATCATTACCGAACAAAAAAGCGGACAGTTTGCTGATTTTCAAGCCCCACTTATAATTTGTATCTTTGTGCTTTAATCAAAAAAAGAATAATTATCATGCAAGCAAAAAAAGGTGATAACGTACAAGTACACTACACAGGGAAATTGGAAGACGGGAGCGTATTTGACTCTTCTGTACAGCGAGAACCGCTAGGATTTACCTTAGGTGGTGGGCAGATGATTCAAGGATTTGACACGGCCGTTCATGGAATGGTTGTTGGTGATAAAAAGACAGTAACCATCCCCGCAGCCGAGGCTTATGGAGAGCGTAGAGATGATATGATGATCGATGTGCCTTTGACTCAGGTGCCTGAAAATATCAAGCCTGAAATCGGAATGCAATTAACTCTTCAGGGAGGTAACGGACAGCCTATGCCGGTGACCGTCACCAACATGGACGAAGAGAAAATTACCTTAGATGCAAACCATCAATTGGCTGGGAAAGATTTGATTTTTGACATTGAGTTAGTGAAAATCGGATAATTTCTCGCATCAAAATTGCGAAAGCTTGATTTGGAATTTTCCGAATCAGGCTTTTTTTAGGATTGATTTTTTTTGTTGCTAGTTTAATTTTTTCAAGGCTTCGGGAATCAAAAATAGCTCAATTCTATCCGGGTAAACGAGTGCCATTCTTTCTTGACCTAATTGGATTTCTTTTGCATTTCTCCCTTTTAAATCTAGAATCACTTCAGTCTTGCCAGTGGGTAAATGATAGAACCATACCTCCTGACCTTCTACCCAAAGTAATCTATCCTTGAAGTAGCAAATTCTATCAAAAGAGGGTAGGGAGAGTGTTTCTAATAGGTTAGCTTGATTGTCAAAAATAAAAACACCTGAACTCCGAGTATTCATAAAAAGACGATTCTTTATCTCCCTGAGTTCTACTACTACAAGTTGTTCTTGATTGAGTATCAAATTGAGGGGTTGCTGATCGAGAATAGCTTTACGGCGATAGTCCATCCTTTTGAGACTGAAGTCGGATTCATCCCAGATCCAAATTATATTGGCATTGCCCAAAGTAGAAGCTTTGGCCAAATTGACCTCTGGAAAAGGATACCTTCCCTCTGAGACGGGGTTTAGAAAGCGGTCCAAAATTCGAAATTCCTGGCGATCTTCCGAGAAAGTGAAGACCGTCACAGTCCACGCTGCTTCTAGCTGCTGCAGTCGGCCTTGCTGAAGAGGTGAGAAATAATTGATTTGATCTCCGTTTTCATCAAATAAATAAAGATCCCCTTGGGCATTGGAAAGGTAAAGCTGATCCCTAGTGTCAAAGGACAGAAGATCACTATCTGAAACCGTGATCGTGGCGATAGGTGAGGAGTGTAGGACGTCTTGAGCGGAACCCTTGAATAGGATACTGAAAAGGAGAATTAAGATGCCAATTCTTTTCATTCTTGGAATGTTTTCAAGGAGGCTTTTTCACCATCAAAAACCAAATAGGTAAACTGTGTGACCCATTCTCCCAAGTTGAAATAAGTGGCATTTTCTCCTACAGCAAGCTCCAAAGGAAGATGTCGGTGACCGAAAACATAATAATCATGATGTGTCCTTGTTTCCAGTTCCTTGGCATACTGCCAAAGCCATTCTCCCTCTCCTAGGAAGCGACCTTCATCCTTCTGAAGGTTGGTGATCCGGCTACTTCCGGACCAGGCCTTAGCTAGCCTGACTCCCAGGTCAGGATGCAGCCATCGGAATGCCCATTGCGCCACCGAATTGGTAAAAACTTTTTTCAGCAATTTATAGGACTGATCTCCCGGGCCTAATCCATCACCATGGCCCACAAGAAATTGTTTGTGTTCTACTCTAAGCTCAATGGGATGATGATATACCGGAATGCCCAATTCCTCTGTAAAGTAATTCTTCATCCATAAATCATGGTTTCCTGTAAAAAAAAGGATGGGGATTTGCTTTGCTCTAAGGTCGTGGATTTTAGAAATAAATGGGATGAATCCTTTGGGGATGACCTCTTTGTATTCAAACCAAAAATCGAAAATATCACCAACCAACAGAATAGCAGCTGCTTCGTCTTCAATTTGATTGAGCCAACGTATGATTTTTTGCTCTCTTTTTTTGCTTTCTTCTGTATTGGGAGCGCCAAGATGAAAGTCTGAGGCAAAAAATATTTTTTTTCCGTTTAAGGGAAAGCTATGGCTGGAGATAGTCATACGGCGAATTCAAAGACTCTACAAAAATAAAAAAGCCCTGAAGACTCAGGGCTTTTTCTTTACTTATTTTTCCGTTTTAGTTTCTGACTCCACGGCGGGAGTTACTTCTTCTTCCTTTTCAGGCTCGGATGAAGACTCCGTTTTTGATTCTGTTTCGGCTGCTACTTCTTCCTTGACCTCAGCTGCTGCCTCAGGTAGTACTTTATCTTTCTTATTTGTAAATGCTTGATAGGTAGTTTCCTTTTCAAAAGGTCGCTTTCCGATCAATTTTTCCAAATCAGACTGGAATAGGATTTCCTTTTCCAGAAGTTCCTTGGCCAATATTTCCAACTCTCCTTTTCTCTCTTTCAAAAGCTCCAAGGTACGCTTGTAGGCAAAGTCGATCAATTTATGCACTTCCTGATCGATCATTTCACCAGTTGCTTCAGAATAAGGTTTAGTCATTTTATATCCGTCACTCTTACTTTCGTAGAACGAAATGTTTCCGAGCTTTTCATTCATTCCATAGACAGAAACCATGGAGTAGGCCATCTTGGTGATTCTCTCCAGATCTGAAAGGGCTCCAGTGGATATTTTTCCGAAGATGATTTCCTCAGCCGCTCTCCCTCCTAAGGTCATGCACATTTCATCAATCAACTGCTCTGTTTGATAAAGAAACTGCTCTTTGGGCAAGTACTGGGCATAGCCCAAAGCCGCCACGCCTCTAGGGACGATGCTGACTTTGACCAATGGGTCTGCGTGCTCAAGGAACCAACCTGCTACTGCGTGACCGGCTTCATGGTAAGCGACAATTTTCTTTTCCTCAGGAGAAATAATCTTATTTTTCTTCTCAAGACCACCGATTACACGATCTACTGCGTCTTGGAAGTCCTGCATATCGACTGCAGTTTTATTTCTTCTTGCTGCAATCAGTGCGGCTTCATTACATACGTTGGCGATCTCTGCTCCGGCAAAGCCTGGTGTTTGAGCTGCCAATTTTTTAGGATCAATATCTTCCGCGATTTTGATAGGCTTCAGGTGAACTTTGAAGATCGCCTCTCTACCAACTATATCTGGCTTGTCAATAGAAATCTGTCTATCAAATCGTCCCGGTCGCAAAAGCGCACTATCCAAGACATCCGGTCTGTTGGTGGCTGCTAGTACGATTACTCCTGTGTCCGTACCAAAACCATCCATTTCTACTAGCAAGGAGTTAAGTGTGTTTTCGCGTTCGTCGTTAGAACCTGGCATTTGTCCTTTTCCACGAGATCGCCCGATGGCGTCGATTTCATCGATGAAGATGATACAAGGTGCTTTTTCTTTGGCTTGCTTAAACAAATCTCTGACTCTTGCTGCACCTACACCAACAAACATCTCGACAAAGTCTGAACCTGAAAGTGTAAAGAAAGGCACCCCTGCTTCACCTGCCACAGCTTTGGCGAGAAGAGTCTTTCCTGTACCTGGAGGGCCAACCAATAGGGCACCTTTCGGGATTTTTCCTCCTAGTTTGGTGAATTTGGATGGGTTCTTTAAGAATTCAACAATTTCTTGAATTTCTTCTTTGGCCTCATCTAGACCTGCTACATTGTCAAATGTGATTTTGACTTTATTTTCTGCATCAAAGAGTTGAGCTTTTGACTTTCCTACATTGAATATCTGTCCTCCAGGACCTGATGGGCCGGCCATTCTTCTCATCATAAACCAGAAGAATACAAAAAGGAGGATTAAGAACCCAAAACTTCCAAACCAACTGCTCCAGTTTTCCTCTGTGCTCACAGAGTATCCTATGCGTTGATCTGATTCTCGTTGTTCTTCTAATGCGTCAAAATCCGTTGCAAATTTATCTGAAGAGGCTACCTGAAGCGAATAATGAGGTCCGTTAGGATTAAAAAAATTGGAGTTAGACTCCAATTCTGCTTTGTATTTTTCCTTAGAAAGAGCTGCTGGACTGAGTGTGACATCGACACGATCCATGTTTTTGACAATCATTACCTTGGCTACATCGCCGTTGGTATACATGTCTTCAAATCGTTTTTGTGTGATATCTACCGTTGCCCCTCGCTGCTGAATCCATGTGAGTCCGATCAAAACCGCAACAGCCGCTACAATTAACCAAAGTTGAAAACCGGGCTTTTGAGGTGGTTTTGGGACAAATTTCTTGCTTTTATTTTTAGTGTTCTCGCTCATTGATCTTTGATAATTCTATAAACTTATGTTGAAACGGTTAGCGTGGGCGAAAGTTTGTGGAAATTAATTTACTCGCTCCATTTTGGCATCTCCCCAGAGTTCTTCCAAACCGTAAAATTGTCTTTTATCTTTTAAGAAAATATGGGCTACCACATCGAAATAATCCATGAGGATCCATTGTTTTCCATTTTTCCCTTCTTTTTTAAAGGGTAGGGATTGGCCTGCTTTGATCACCTGCTCTTCGATTGAGTCTGAAATAGATTCCATTTGGGTGTCAGAGGTGCCAGAACAAATAACAAAAAAATCAGAAACAGAATTTTTTATATTTCTCAGGTCCATTACTACGATGTCGGAGGCCTTTTTTTCCTCCATTCCTTTTACAATGATTTTGCTCAGCTCTTCTGCTGTCATATTATTCTTTTAATTTTGCAATGCTTTGGTAAAGCTAACCGCTAATAGGCAAACCGAAAACATATGTATAAAATTCTTGCCAATACCATTTTTTTAGGAAAAGATATACATTTCCTGTCAGACTGTCATTCAAGTAATGACATCGCCCTCCAATTAGTCAGAGAAAAACGAGCCAAGGAAGGCACTATCGTTATCTGTGCAAACCAAATCAAAGGGAAAGGGCAGCGGGGCAATTCCTGGGAATCGGAGTCTGGTAAAAACCTAACGTTTTCTCTTATCCTTCAGCCTGATTTTTTGGATGTTACTGAGCAGTTTTATTTAAATATGGCAATTTCTGTTGCGGTTAGAAGAGTTTTGTCAGATTATTTGCCAGATATTCAAGTCAAATGGCCCAATGATTTCGTGATTAGAGGTTTTGGTAAAATAGGAGGCATTTTGATTGAAAATTCTCTTGGATATAAATCATGGGAATATGCCATTGTGGGAATTGGGTTGAATATCAATCAGCAAGCTTTTTCTACAGCAGGGGCCACCTCACTTCGTTTAATGACAGGTTCTTCCTTTGATCTTGAGGAGCTTTTTAGACTGATTATCACTCAAATTGAGCAGGTATATATCCGATTAAAACAAGCTGCTTTCGCTTTGATCAAAAAGGAATACTTGAGCTACTTGTATTTATGGGAAGAATGGGAAACTTTTGAGACTCGAAGCGGTTTGTTAAAAGGGAAAATATCAGGATTAGATCCTCTTGGTAGGCTTGAACTGAGGCTAGAAAATAATGAGCTTCAAAGCTTTGATTTTAAGGAGATTCGATTTCCTAGGATTTAAATGGAATTTTAGATTCCAAAATTTAAACGGTACCTTTGCCCGAGTTTTTGAAAAACGATTTTATCAAATAATATAATTCATATGTCAGAAATTAAATCTGAAAAATTCATTCCGTACAAAGTAAAGGATATCTCACTTGCCGAGTGGGGAAGAAAAGAAATCAAACTTGCAGAAGCAGAAATGCCTGGATTGATGGCCTTGAGAGAGGAGTTTGGGGCTACTCAGCCGCTTAAAGGTGCTAGAATTGCAGGATGCTTACACATGACGATTCAAACAGCCGTTTTGATCGAAACGCTTGCAGCATTAGGGGCTGAGGTGACTTGGTCATCTTGTAATATTTTTTCTACTCAGGATCATGCTGCTGCGGCTATTGCTGCTGCCGGGATTCCTGTATATGCCTGGAAGGGCATGACAGCAGAAGAATTTGACTGGTGTATCGAGCAGACTTTGTTTTTCGGAGAAGACCGTCAGCCGCTTAATATGATTTTGGATGATGGAGGAGATTTGACCAACATGGTTTTGGATAACTATCCTGAGTTGGTCAAAGGTATCCGAGGACTTTCCGAAGAGACTACTACTGGTGTACACAGGCTGTATGAGCGCATGAAAAATGGCACTTTGCCTATGCCTGCCATCAATGTAAATGACTCTGTGACTAAGTCGAAATTTGACAACAAATACGGCTGTAAAGAGTCTCTGGTAGATGCTATCCGTAGAGCTACCGATGTAATGATGGCTGGTAAAGTAGCGGTTGTAGCTGGATATGGTGATGTAGGAAAAGGATCTGCCGCATCCTTGAGAGGAGCAGGCGCTAGAGTGATCGTCACAGAGATCGATCCTATTTGTGCCCTTCAGGCAGCGATGGACGGTTTTGCGGTGAAAAAGATGGTCGATGCCGTAAAAGAGGCAGATATCGTCGTGACAGCGACCGGAAACAAAGACATCATTTCAGGTGAGCATTTCAAAGCGATGAAAGATAAGACCATCGTTTGTAACATCGGACACTTTGATAATGAGATTGATATGGCTTGGTTGAATAAAAACTACGGTCATACCAAAAATGTAATCAAGCCTCAGGTGGATTTGTATGATCTTGACGGAAAAGAGTTGATTCTTTTGGCAGAAGGAAGACTGGTTAATTTGGGTTGTGCCACAGGTCATCCATCTTTTGTGATGTCTAATTCTTTCACGAATCAGACTTTGGCTCAGTTGGAGCTTTGGGAGAAGCATGAAGAATATCAGCCGGGAGTTTACGTACTTCCTAAGCATCTTGACGAGAAAGTAGCGGCTCTTCATCTTTCTAAATTGGGGGTTGAATTGGATACCCTTTCTGAGGATCAAGCGAAATATATTGGAGTAGAAGTGCAGGGTCCATTTAAGCCTGAGTACTACAGATACTAATTCATCACAATTTTGACTATTTTAAAAAGCCCCGTAGCAATTCGGGGCTTTTTTGTTGATTAAACTTAAGTAGATATTAGTTGATGAGTCTGAGCCTTCTTCCATCGGGAAGCTGTGCAAAAGCCTGCACACTACATTCGCTTTCTTTTTCGAAAGAAATCCTATAGCTCACTTCGGAGGACTCTCCTCTTCCTACCCACCAGGTTTCGATTCCTGCCATAGGTAAAATTTGATCTTGAGCATAACAGCGGAGCTCAGTGAATTTAGGAGTAGCTATGTTTAACCGGAGCGTTCTTCCTGCTGGATTCCTTCCTGTTAGGTTTCCACTACTTGTAATAGACTGTGGGATGAATGAGTTGCGTTTGATCTGATGGGTGAATTCACCTGATATAGTAAAACCTAGATTTTGCTCTGATTCCAACCTTAAGTTTTCAAAAGTTTCTGTAAAGTTAGAAAGGGTAGACTGGGTAAATTCCCGGATTCCTTGTAGCTGGTAAGATTCAAAGGAATAATTTTCATAGTAGAACAGTTTTCTGACGAGCCCAGATTGATTGGAAAAATCAATTAAAATTTTTCCTTTTCTGGAATGATTAGGCTCTCCCTCACAGTCTCCTCTTTCATCGTAATTTAAAAGAACCTGCTGTAAATTCAGATCAAGTTCAATGAGTGGGCATCCCGGTAAATTTTCCGAGCTTAGATTTCGAAAATCACTAAAACTGAAGGATGCCAATGGAGTGGTTTCTCCAAGGACTGATGAAACATCAAAAAGCTGTAGAGCTTCATCAGGCAGGTTGGTTTGAATGATACGGTCGGTATCATCTTGACAGGCCAAACATAAACCAATCAATAGAAATACGAGAAGATGTTTCAAAGATTTCATGATACTGTCAAAAAGAGTAATTACCAGTTTTAAATTGCTTTCAATTACCAGGCCGTATCCTTAACTTGTCCTAAATCAAACCAAATATAATATGATTTTGAAGGAAGGTATGCTGAAAGCTGGTGCCCTGAAAGGCAAAACTATTTTGATAACCGGTGGTGGTACTGGTCTCGGTAAATCCATGGGCCTTTACTTTTTAGAGTTGGGGGCCAACTTGGTCATTACTTCACGTAAACTGGATGTATTGAAACAATCGGCCGATGAGATGATGCAGGCCAAGGGAGGTGAGGTATTAGCACTTGCCTGCGATGTAAGGTCAATAGAAGAAGTCGAAAAGATGTGGGCAGATGCCAATGCAAAATTTGGTCAGATTGATGTGGTTCTTAATAATGCTGCAGGAAATTTCATCAGTCCTACCGAAAGACTTTCGACTAATGCATTTAATACTGTTTTGGATATTGTATTGAAAGGAACCTCCCAGGTGACACTGACAGCAGGAAAGGATTGGATTGCCAAAAAACAAGCTGGGACTTTCCTCAATATTGTGACTACCTACGCTTGGACTGGCTCTGGATACGTCGTTCCTTCTGCTGCTGCAAAAGCTGGTGTTTTGGCAATGACAAGAAGTTTGGCTGTGGAGTGGGCTAAATACGGGATTCGTTCCAATGCCATTGCTCCGGGTCCTTTTCCTACCGAAGGAGCATGGTCTAGGCTTCTGCCGGGAGATCTGGTCAAAAAGTTTGACCCGGCTAAAAAAGTCCCTGTGGGTCGAGTAGGAGAGCATCAGGAGTTGGCAAATATTGCCGCTTATTTGGTGTCGGATTATTCTTCCTTTGTCAATGGAGAAGTGATCACTATCGATGGAGGAGAATGGCTCAAGGGAGCAGGAGAGTTTAACAATCTGGATCAGATACCAGATGAAATGTGGGATATGCTAGAAGCGAGTAGAGGAAAAAAAGCATGAGCCCCAGCCTGATTTGGGGCTACATCAAAGCAAAGTGGAAAATCAGGAATCTTTAATTGAGAGGCTATGGGAGTCGTCGTCTTCGGCGGCTTCTTTTTCGAGTGATTTATGGTGTTGAACAGACTCTTTGATGCTTTTCTTAAGAGCAATATCGAGTTCTTTGGTCTCCTTTTGGATGATTTCGACGATTCGTTTAGATTCTACGGACTGTTGTTCTATGTCCAAAATATCGAGTAGACCTAGGATATTTGCCACTCTTGAGCGAAGCGTATGCGATTGTTTATAAGCAAGTTCTTTAAGGAAAAAGTGATGTTCTTTTAGCCATAACTGCTGCTTTTTCCGATCGGAAATATCGATGATCAAGCCTAGTACGCGATAGGGTTTACCCTCAGGTGACCACTGAATAGTTTTGCCAAAACCAACCACCCAAATGGTCTGATTCTGTCTGTTAATCATCCTAAACTCTTTTTTGAAGGGGAGGTTTCCAGAGGTTTTAAAGTGATGAACCAAGTCAATCATCAGCTGAGAATAATCTTCTGAATGTATATGCTGCTGCCAGGGGATTTCACCTTTTGCCTCAATCTCTCTTTCCTTATACCCTAGTGAAAGCGCTAGTCCCGAGCTGATAGCATTTTTTTTACTGAAAGGATCAAAATCCCAAAATCCTATCAGTTTGTTGTCCAAAAGACTCTCCAGAAGTTCATTGGAGTTGTCAGATTGATCTATAAATTCACCTAAACCTATGTCATAAGGTTTTTTGACCTCGAGCGGATGCCCGATTCCCAAGCAGGTGCCAAACTCTTCCGAGATGAAATAAAACTCCCATTTGGTCAATACACTTGAACCGCTCCCGTAATTAATCTTCCGAAGATCTACTAGGAAGGATTGCTGGTGATTTTTCCAAGCTTTTAATCGGTTATTTTCATATTTTACCCAATCAGACGAGATAAAACAATCTGAGAAGTGCATATCAACCACTTTCTTTTCAAAGAGGGAAGGAACTGGGCCGATACCTGAATCAGAAGACAGTACTTTCCCTTCCTTATCCAGTGTGACCTGCATAAAGTATTCTGAATTGATAGCCAATTGGGCTAAGATTTCCAGAGACTTTTTATTAACCATGAGGTAAAAGTAAGTGATTCTAAAATCAATTTATTTAAAAAGCATTAATATTTATATAAAATACAAAAAAAATAATACATAATGACTTATGATGCGATGAAACTGAACCGAACAGAGTTCGGAAATCCCAGTAACAAAGGGAATGTGTTAAGTGAAACGGAAGCCTTTGGCCTATTGGAAGATTGGGTGGAAAATGACAAACTAATCGTCCATATGCGTCAGGTTGGACATTTGTTGCGTAGCTATGCTACCAAACTTGGCTTTTCTGAAGAGGATCAGTATCGATGGTTTTTAGCTGGACTCTTGCATGATGCAGATTGGGAGAAATGGCCCGAAACACATTGTCACAAGATCATAGAGGAGTTGGAAAAGCGGGAAATTGATCCGGAGATTATACATGCTATCGCTTCACATGGTCCGAGGTACTTTGGTGTGGAGCCTGTTTCTTTGATGGATAAGATGCTGTATGCCTTTGATGAGCTCAGTGGATTTGTTCATGCCTATTCTTTGATGCGACCTAATGGCTATGAGGGCATGGAAGTGAAAGGTGTGAAGAAACGCTTAAAGGATAAAACCTTTGCGGCTCAGGTCAGTCGAGAGGATATTGCTGACGCATCTGCTCGAGCGGCAATACCTGTGGAGGAATTGATCCAATTTGTAATCGATCATCAGGCTAGGGCATTGGACTAAAAAACTTGCTAAGAGAGTTGGATTCGCGTTTACTTGATAGAGTAAAATAAAAAAGGCTGTCTTAGTCGTGACAGCCTTTTTGAAGATATAGAAGTATCTTAATTATTCTTGGTCCTCTAGATTTTCTACGGGCTTAAAATTGCCTGGAGGTAAACTTGCCTGCTCTTCTTCTCGCTCATAGGGGAAAACTTCCACAATAGGACTCTCGGTAACATCAGGGACACGAAAGCTCACCAACATATTGCTCAAGCTCTCTTGGATTCTCACATAGGCCTGCTTAACATCTTCGGCTGTGACTATCATGTATTGTGTGACTTTCTTTTCTTTGCCGTTATCTCCATCTGCGACAAGATAGGTGATTTTGCACTTGTGCCAAAGATCAGCATCCTCATAGAAAAAGACATCAACGATGTTGCTTTTACTAATCCCCGTCACTTGAAAATCGCCCCTTATCTGTGAGCCTAGCCTATCGTAAAGAATGGCTTCGGCTTCTGTAAAGGAGACAGCGTCTACCAGGTATTGCTCAGAAATATTCTTTAGCAAACCTTGTTCATTTTCCTTCGCATATTTGACTTTGCACAAAAACCACGTTCTCATAATTCAATTCATTTGGGCAATGAAGGTAAAGTTTATCTAGGGAATGTCCATGTTCCTTTTCTTAATTTTATGGAGTTTTTATTCGCTTGGAAATTAAAACTTTGACAATCAGAAAACTGTGATTCTTAATTTTCTCCCTTCCGAAAAAGCGCTATCTTTTGAGCAATAGACTATTATGGCCTCCAAAATCTGGTATAGTTTCCCCGTTCAGCTCCTACTGCTGCATTTAAGAAAAAATCTGGCTTTGCTCCTGATTTGGATCTTGTTATTGGCCATTACTTTTGAATCGTTTGGGGTAGTACTTGGAATTCCGTTTTTGTTTTTAGATCCAGAATACCTGCATCAGGTATCATGGGTTAGTTTTTTGTTGATGGGAGTGGGGTTTGCTGCATTTACCATGGCTTTTCACATGACGACTTACATCATGGATGGTCGTCAATTTTCTTTTTTGGCAGTGGTGACAAGACCATTTATTCACTATTGTGTAAATAATTCGATTGTCCCTTTAGTCTTTTACTTGGCTTATTGCTATAGTTTTGTGTCATTTCAGCTTCAAAATGATTTGGATTCAGACTGGCAAGTTTTAGGCTACTTTGGAGGGTTTTCTTTAGGTAGCTTGATTTCTTATGGGGTGATTTTTGGGTATTTTGCTTTTACCAACAAAGACTTTTTTGTCCTTTTTGCAGATAATCTTGATCGGAGGTTGAGAAAAGTAAAACTCACCCAAGCTAATGCACTAAGTAGGTTTAGGGAAGCTAAAAACAAGAAGAGAAAAGTAAATCATTACTTGGATCTTTCCTTAAAGTTGAAGCCGGTAAGGCCAGATATCAGTAGGTTTGAGCAGGCTAAGCTTCTACGCGTTTTTGATCAAAATCACTTGAATTTACTGTTGATCCAAGTGTTTCTCATCGCCTTTGTTTTGTTTCTGGGAGTATTCAAAGAAGAACCAGTTTTGCAGTTGCCGGCGGCCATGAGTGCCACCCTGTTGCTTTCGATTCTGGTTATGCTGGTAGGAGCGCTTAGTTTTTGGTTGAGGAGCTGGTCGACAGTGGTTGTATTTGCAGGAGTAGTTTTAGTGAATTATTTCTCCAATTTTGACTTTTTGAACCGACCTCATGAGGCATTTGGGCTAGACTATGATGCTAGGCCCGTTCCCTACACGCTTGAGAAGCTTGATGCGCTTTTGCATCCTGATACCGTCAAAAAGGATCGAGAGCATTTCATTCAAATACTCAATAACTGGAAGAGTCATCAGGAAGACTCGCTGCCTAAGTTAGTCTTGGTGGCTTCAAGTGGAGGAGGTCAGCGGGCGGCACTGTGGACGCTTCATGTACTCCAGACGATACACAGCATTAGTGATGGTAAAATCTCAAAGCAAACCGAACTGATGACAGGAGCCTCAGGAGGGGTTATAGGTGCAGCGATGTTTAGGGAATTGTACCTGCAATCTCTGAGTAATCCGGAGATTAACCTTACCGATTCGCTTTATAGAGAGCAGATTTCTGCTGATAATCTGAATCCGATTATCTTTACGCTTTTGGTGAATGATCTACTGATCCGAAATCAATATTTTGAATATGGTGGATATAGACACTTGAAAGACAGGGGATTTGCTTTTGAAAATCAATTGAATATCAATACCCAAGGCTTACTGGACAAGCCCTTAAAAGCTTACAAAGAGCCCGAGTTTTCGGGAAAGATCCCACTACTTCCAGTGACTGCCTTGATCACAAATGATGGGAGGAAACTTGTGATTTCTCCGCATTCTATGTCTTTTTTGGGAACCTCCATTTTGGGAAAAACAGGAGAATCGGAAAAGAAACAAAGTGTGGATTTTCTGCGATTTTTTAAAGCTCAAAAAAGTGAAAATTTACGGTTTTTGACAGCTCTTAGAATGTCAGCAACCTTTCCTTTTATCACGCCTAATGTTCAACTGCCCTCAGATCCTACGATGGAAACCATGGACACAGGGCTTTCAGATAATTTTGGGATTCAGGACGCTTTGCGTTTTACCTATGTTTTTCAGGATTGGATAGAGGAGAATACTTCTGGAGTTTGCTTAATTACTATCAGAGATTCAGAGAAGGTGGAGGAAATCCCTACTCATCCTTTTCCCAGAATCTTCGAAAAAATCTTCACTCCTCTTAAAAATATTTACTCCAATTGGGATAATATTCAGACTATTCAAAATGAGGTGCTCTATAATTACATGGCGGAGTCAATGCCTTTTTCTTTGGAGAAGGTAGAATTTGAATATGCTCCAAATAAAGCTCAACCTGGGGAATTGACCTCGACTCAGGAGACGATGCAACGTGCATCTCTGAACTGGAGACTAACGGCCAGAGAAAAAAAATCCATCTTGATGAGTATTTATACTCCCAAAAATCAAGAATCCCTAAATCGTCTTAGAGAAATTTTTGAGACAAATAGAGACTAGTAAGCCAAACCTAGCTTTTTGTAGATAAAGTGCATTAACCAAGCAGGGCCAATCATTAGAAATTGGACATCTTTTAAAAAAGAGGGTTTCTTTCCTTCGATTTTATGTCCATAAAACTGAATAATCCATGCAATAATGAAGATACCTAGGCTAATGGCCCAGAGTTTTCCTGGGAAGCTTAGGTTTAGAAAATTTGCCAAAGCCAAACAGATGGCGGAGAAAAACAGCATTCCCAAGGCAAGTGGTGCAGAGAGTGTTACATAATAAATCAAGACCAATATCAACACTATTGTAGCCCAATTGGCAAAATTGTGAAGAAATGGCAGGAGTTCGGGGAGAGGCCCTGCGGGTATGCTGTAGATCAATCCTACGACACTAAAAAATATGGCGGGTACACAAAACCAATGAATAATTTTATTGGTGTGATTTTGATGACTCAATCCATATTCATGAAGTAATGCATCAATTTTTCTCATGGTTATTTGGGGAATTATCCGTTAGATTGCTTTCAAATTAATAATTCTTGATGTCATAATTTCAATCTGGTTTAAAAATGTTTAGCTACTGGGAGAAGAAAAATTTTTTAAAATATGATTTCATTGTCATAGGAGCTGGTTTTGTAGGGCTCTCTACTGCTATTCACTGGAGTAGAAAGTTTCCAAAATCCAAGGTTTTGATTTTGGAAAGAGGGATTTTTCCTAATGGAGCGAGTACCAAAAATGCTGGTTTTGCATGTTTTGGGAGTCTTACGGAGCTTTTGGATGATTTCTGGCAGATGACCCCTCCCGAGGTGCTTGACCTAGTCAAAAGAAGGTATAAAGGACTCGAGAGTATTCGTAAGGAGTTTGGTGATAGAACCATTGATTATCGGCCTAGCAAAGGCTTTGAACTGATAGATGCTTCACAGCTAGATGCCTTGGACCGAATCGATGAGATCAATGGGTTTTTAAAGCCTATCTTCAAAAAGCCCGTTTTTTCTTTAGTTCCCAAGCGGTCCCGTTTTGGGTTTTCCGAAAAAATAAAAGAAATCGTACAAAATCAATACGAGGGAGAATTGGATCCGGGTAAATATGTAGAGGCCCTTTGGAAAGAGGCTAGCCGCCTTGGGATTAAAATTCTTACAGGTGTAGAGGTGCTTTCAATCGATCAGGATGAAGGAAAGCTCTTAGCAAAAAATTCATTTTCGGAAGAAAGGATCCCTTTCGAGGCAGAGAAAATCGCGATCTGTACCAATGCTTTTGCCAAAAACTTAATTCCTGATCTGGATTTGGAGCCTGGTAGGGGATTGGTGATGACTACAAAGGAATTGGATTTCAAAATCCCATGGAAAGGAAGTTTTCATATGGACCAAGGCTATGTGTATTTTAGAAAAGTGGGGAATCGATTGTTAATCGGTGGAGCCAGAAACTTAGATAAGGAAACGGAGCAAACGCTGAGCAACGAGATCAACCCGAAAATAAAAAGTCATTTGATCCAATTAGCAGAAGAAATCATCTTTCCTGGCAAAAGCTTGGAATGGGACTTGGAATGGACAGGAATCATGGCTTTTGGCCCAAAGAAAGTTCCGATCATTCAGGAAATAGGAAAGAGAACCTTTCTGGCAGCTCGCTTAGGTGGGATGGGAGTGGCTGTAGGATGGCAAGTCGGCAAAGAACTTAGCACCCTGATCAGAAAGAGGAATTAATATTTTTTGTTTAGATTCAAAACTTCATTTGATTTTAACTGATTCATGCAAGAGAAAACTCGAGTGCCCAGCGTAGGAGATGCGCTAATACCTTTGGTTTTTTTGATTATCCTTTTGGTATTAAATATCCAGGTTTTTGGTACAGATGGACTTTCGGGTTCCAATCAAATCGTTTTAATACTGTCCGCAGGAGTAGCTGCCTTAGTAGCCAAGTATAGACTAGGCTTTCATTGGGAGACACTTCAGGATGGGATGGTCAAGAGCATCAGCTCGGCGATGTCCAGTATTTTGATATTGTTTCTAATCGGTGCACTCGCGGGAACCTGGCTCTTGAGCGGAATAGTACCCGCCATGATTTACTATGGTCTTCAGGTATTGAGTCCAGCCATTTTTTTGGTGGCGGCTTGTATTGTTTCTGGGATTGTATCCATTGCGACGGGAAGCTCATGGACCACTGTGGCTACTGTGGGCGTTGCTTTGTTGGGGATAGGAAAAGCATTGGGTTTTGAGGAAGGAATTATAGCAGGAGCGATTATTTCAGGTGCATATTTCGGAGATAAAATGTCTCCATTATCAGACACCACCAATTTAGCCCCGGCGATGGCGGGAACGGATTTATTTACCCATATCCGCCACATGGCCAAAACGACCGTTCCCTCGATCACCATAGCCATGCTTCTTTTTATAGTGATAGGGATGAATTATGAGACGGCGGGTTCTGTGGACGACGTAAAAGCGATTTCTTCAATTATTCTGGATAAATTCAATATTAACGGTTGGTTATTTATAGTTCCTGGAGTAGTCTTGGTGATGATTCTGAAAAAAGTCCCAGCAATTCCGGCATTGTTGACTGGAGCCTTATTGGGGGGTGTATTTGCAGTGATTTTTCAGCCTGATATAATTTATGCTATCGCTAATGAAAGTGGAACTTCCTATGCATATAGTAGTTTCAAGGCAGTCATGATGTCTCTGTATGGTGAAATAGCCGTGGTGACGAGTAACGACGTTGTCAACGAGCTATTGGTTACTAGTGGGATGGGAGGAATGCTCAATACCATTTGGCTAATCGTCTGTGCGATGGTTTTCGGAGGTATAATGGAAGTGAGCGGAATGCTTAAGGTACTGGCAGAAGCTATTATTCGAAAAGTGCATACCGTGGGATCTTTGATTGCTTCTACTGCTGCGACATGTGTTTTTTTCAATATTACCACATCAGATCAATACCTAGCCATCCTTGTTCCAGGGAGAATGTATGCAGATATTTATAAAAAGAGAGGATTGAAACCAGAGAACCTAAGTAGAACGCTAGAGGATTCTGCGACGGTGACTTCCGTGTTAGTCCCTTGGAATACTTGTGGAGCTACACAGGCGTCAGTATTGGGAGTGGCTACTCTAGTTTATGCCCCATATTGTTTTTTCAATATAATCAGCCCGTTTATGACGATCTTGTATGGATATTTGAACATAGGAATTAATTATTACGAAGAGGAAGAAGAAGTTGTAGCATGATTCCATTGCGAATAAGTAAAGAGGAGGTCAATGAGCTTCCTTTGGGACAGTTTGAAGGAGAGATTTACTTAATCGATCAAGCAGAGGAAGTGGACGAGGTGGTCGAGTTTTTGGAAAAACAGCATCTCTTGGGTTTTGATACCGAAACTAAGCCGGCTTTCAGAAAAGGGGTGTTTAATCAAGTTTCTTTGTTGCAATTATCCACTGCAGATCAGGCTTTTCTGTTTCGGTTAAATCATATTGGTTTTCCGGACTCTATTAGAAATCTGCTAGAAAGGGAGCATATCATCAAAGTAGGCGCTGCCGTGCACGATGATATCAAAGGCTTAGGGAAGCTTACCGATTCCTTTTATGCCTCTTCTTTTTTTGATCTTAACGATGAACTTAAGAAAATCGGATTTCACAATGTAGGAGTAAGGAATCTCAGCGGTATGGTCTTAGGAATCAGAATTTCAAAATCCGAACAGGTTTCTAATTGGGAGGCTGAAGTGCTCACCGAAAAACAGCAGCGCTATGCGGCGACCGATGCATGGGCATGTCTTGAAATCTTCAAAAAGCTGAATAAAGAAGGGTATTTTGATTCACTCTTCAACTTCAAGAATTTGTAAGCTTTCAATCTCTTGAAGGGCATTTAGTACAAATTCAAATAGTCCTTGGCGCATCTCCAGGGACATTTGACAGTCCAGACTCATCTGCTGATCAATGATGTTTAGTTCCTGGTTTTTGACCAGCTTCATTACTTCATTCATGGCGGGATAGGAGAAGCTGATTTTTAATTGACTTTTGACTTGCTCTTCTATTATTTCATTTTCTTCAATGGCCATGGCAGCTGCAGTTTTGTAGGCATTAATCAGACCACTCATACCCAGTTTGGTGCCCCCAAAGTAGCGCACTACCACAATAAGTATATTGGTGAGTTGATTGGATCTGATTTGACCTAAAATGGGGTCTCCTGCGGAATGATTGGGTTCACCATCGTCATTTGCCCGATAACTATCACCGTTTATTCCCAAGATCCAAGCAAAGCAGTGATGCCGAGCATCATAGTAAGTTTTGCGAAGGTCAGCAAGGTGGTTTTTTATTTCCTCTTCCGTTTTTACGGGAAAAGCAAAATAATGAAATTTGCTGCTTCGGTCTTTATAAAGCCCCGAGGATACTTTGGATAGAGTTTTATAGGTATCTTCGACGTTTGGGTGTTCCATGAATGATTCCTTTACCGATTGAAATATCGATAGCGAAGATAGAAATTTAATGTAGGCTTGCTCAGGAATACCTCTGATTTGTCTTATTTTAGAATGATCAAAAAAACAAATGAACACTAATAATTCGGTTCGAGATGTTCAGGTAGTAACCTTTCCTGAAGTACAAGATACTACAGGTGCTCTCCATTTTTTAGAAGGTTCAAAATGGTTCCCTAATGGAGTTAAGCGAGTATTTTGGATAAGGACAGAGGAGGAAGCCCATAGAGGAAATCATGCCCATAAAGAGGAGTCTCAAATTATCTTGGCAATCTTGGGAAAGGTGGAGGTTTCGATCAGAAAACCTGGTAACCCTCCCAAAAAATTCATGCTGGATAATCCCTCTTCAGGGCTTTTCATTCCCAGCATGCATTGGGTAGAAACACATTTTTCCAAAGAAGCCATCCTAATTGGCTTTTCTGATACTGAGTTTTCAGAAAGTGATTACATTCGAAATTTAGAAGACTTTGAGAGAGCTCGCTAAAAAGAATTATGGTGAATACACGCTGAGTATCACAAATGGTGGGGCGATTCAGGCTGATTATTTTTTAGCTAACTTAATTTCTGATGGTGCTCCATTGCTACACTTTGTCTTGACCAAAGCTGGAAAGACTTTGGCAGATATTACCTTTGCATTAACGGAGGATTTGAATGCTGTTTCTCTAGAAAATGCTCCTTTTGGAGGAATATGGACTTATGCTTCTTTGAAGTCAGCTAAGATCCAATTATTTATAGAAGCGATTTTAGCGTATTGTAAGGAGTACGGCATTCGGTCCGTAAAAGTCACTCAGGCACCCAAACCCTACGATAGTCACGCTGATTTGATCAACTATTTGTTTTTCAAGTCAGGTTTTCGGCAGGAATCTGTTTTGGCTCATCAGTTTTTTCTTGGGAGAAAAAAAATCAAGAAATTTATTTCAGATAATTACAACAAAACCCAAGCAAAGCTAAAGAAAGAGGGGGGGCAAATTAATAGTGCTTTCATTTCAGATTTTGGGTTTCTAGATGATCTGAAAAGGTGGAATCAAGCCAAGGGATATAGTTTTACCCTGGATTTAGAGCGATTGGTGCAGCAAGTCTCTCTTTTTCCTGAGCGGTATTTTTTGATATCATTAGAAAAAAGGGGAATCACCCTTGGATATAGTGTGGGAGTGAAGCTGACTTCAAACTCAATGTATTATTTTTTATCTGGCATGGATCCCAAAGCACCCATCAAAAATGTCGGAGAGTATATGCTTATGGAGCTCTTTCAGCTGGCAATGAGAGAAAAAACCGAATTTATTGATCTGGGTTCCTCTGATCTAGAAAGTCATGCAAATCATCCTTTGATGTTTTTCAAATCGCGATTTTCGAACGATATTTCCAATAAAGTCACATGGATTAGGTTTCTTTGAATATGGGAAAGCCATCAGTTACCGTCATTTGTATAGCCTACAATCATGGGGATTGGATAGAAGAAGCGCTAGAAAGTGTAGCAATGCAGGATTATTATCAGAAAGAGCTCATTATTGTCGATAATGGAAGCTCCGATAATACGCGAGAGAAAATCAAGACCTGGTTGCAGGGATTTACAGGTTTGTTTCCAATAAAGACTGTTTTTAAGGATAAGGAACAAGCGTATTGCTCGCTTTTTAATGAGGTATTGTTCTCCACTGAGACGGATTACATAGTAGACTTGGCGGGTGATGATGTACTGTACCCCGATCATTTAAGTTTGTCTATTAAGCAGTTGGAGATGGATAGGTCAGCAGCTTTTGTGTTTTCTGACGCCTATATTTTGGATGAAAAAGGCAATATCAAAACCTTTTATAAGCGAAATGGCTTTGGGGAGTTGTTAGAGGAAGTGGAGCTTGGGATCATCTATCAAACCCTTCTTCAAAGAAGCTACATCTGTGCAGCAACCCTAGTTTTTAATGCTCGGCTTCTCAAAGAGGAGGGAGGATATGATTCTAGTTTGTTTTATGAAGACTTTGATATTCAGCTCAGGCTGACTAGAAAATATCCCGTTTTGTTTTCCGATCACATCGGTATTCTCAAACGGCAACATGGCCGTTCTATGTCTGCAGGTCAATATCAAAGTCATCACTCTAATATGCTGCCAAGTACGGTATTAGTTTGTCAAAAGGCTCATAAAATGAATTTGACTTCAGAGGAAAATAAAGCACTGGGTGAGCGGGTGATGTTTGAGCTGAAGCATGCCCTGTGGTCTGCTAATTTTTCCTCCGCCTCTTCACTGGTTGAACTGGGTGAAAAAATCGGAATAAAGAAACCTTTATTTGGGCTGTATAAATTATGGGCAAAAATGCGATGGGATATTTCTTGGGTCTATGAGAGCGCCACTTAGCCCACGATCACTTCGATCAAAGGGCTGTTTTTAAAATATTTTTCTCCAGTCTTCATTACCTCATCTGCTGTGAAGCGCTTGAGAAATTCTAATTTTTCTGCATAAAAGCTCAACTCTAAATCAGAATGATAAACTGCCCTGAACCGATCCATCAGATCAAAGGCCGAGCTAAATCTTCCTAGCATTTGTCCAATTTGATAATTTCTTACCGTTTCTAACTCATCCATTTCAAGTGGTTCATGGATCAAACGGTCGATCTCATGATGGATCTCATGGATGACGTTTCTGTGATGAGCTTTTTGAACGTCTGCACTAATCACCCAATAATTAGAATTCCCAATCTCGGCCAAGCCTGAATAAATCCCGTAGGTATGGCCTTTGTCCTCTCTGATATTTTTGATAAGCCGAGACCCAAAGTATCCTCCGAGTATGGTATTGAATACCGTCAGTGAAATAAAATCAGGGTGGTTTTTTGGAATGGAGAAGTAACCTAGCCGGAGGCTACTCTGTACAGCGTTTTCACGCTGTTCATAGATTTGCTCTAGGCTGTTGCTTTCGGGTAAAACCACTCCTTCTAGGATGGATTTGTTGGGTACTTGATTCAAGTAGTCAAAAACATCATTTAGATTTTCTTTGGTAAAATTACCTGTGATAAAAACTTCCGTTCCTTGCCAGAGTAACTGGTCTGCATAGAAGCGGAGTTTTTCCTGGCTGATGATATCCACTTGTTGGGAGTCGATTTCAAAGCCATAAGGATGACTGGGTCCAAACAATGCTTTTCTAAATAATTGACCGGCTCGGGCATTAGTTTTTTCCCGATCCAGTTGAATGCTTAGTTTTCGCTGAGATTTCCTTTTGATAAGCATATCCTCCGGAAAGGAAGGTGAATGAATAAGCTCTATCAAGAGGTCTAATACCGAAAAGATGTGTTTTTTGGTGCTTAAAATGGATAAGCCTTCCCTGCCGAAAGTAAGGATAGGACTGATTTCACTGGCATGAAAATCCAGAATATTGGCAATTTCAGCGGCACTTTTATGTTTGGTCCCTTCTAAAAGCATCTGAAGTGTAAAAGAAGGAAGGAGCGTTTGCTCCAAGGGGAGTTTCTCACGTTGTCTTCTGCAAGTGATTTCTATTTTGACAGCATCTATTCCAGGTGTTGGATAGTAAAAAACGGGTATTCCATTGTCTAAGCTAAACCGCTCGGGATGGCGCAATTCAAAATCCTCCGGAACCTTAAATTCTGGAGAAAGACTTCTGTCTAACATTTTTTAATTGGATGGAATCGTGTAAAGAAGTGAGAAACGAAGTGTTTCTGCTAAGGGATGATTTTGCGTTTGTGGTACAAGGTAAGAGAAATCAAAACCAAGTTTTTTCAAGTCAAAACCAGCACCCATAGTAAAGTATCGCCGTCCACCTTTAGATGGATTTTCGTAAAAATAGCCTGTCCTAAGAGCAAACTTTTCATTGTATTGGTACTCCACTCCAAAGGAAATCATCACCTCTCGAAGCTCTTCTGAAAATCCATCAGGAGCATCTGCAAAAGAACCAAACATGCCTGATATCAATGGACGGTTGGGATCTTTCCCTCTGAGTACTTCCAGATTTCCGTTTTCATCTGTGTAGAGACTCCCATTATCATTAGTTCTATACACTGGAGGAGTTGGGACAAGCAGCTTGTTGAAATCTAATGCAAATGTGATGGAATTTAATTCATTCAATTCGATGCCATAGGCCGTTCCAATTCTAAAATTAGTGGGGATGTAATCCAAATCATCTGCAGAATTGTAGGTGATTTTTGGCCCTATATTGGAAAGATTCACGCCCCAAGAGAATGTTCCTTCTTTCGATCCTGCAATTATGGGCTTGGAGTAATATAATCCAACATCTGTGCCCACGCTTATCCCTGGTCTCCCTTCGGAACCCCCTACAGAAGAGATACTCCCTGAAAGGTTGGAATGAATAAATCGGGCTGAAATGCCTAAGCCAAGATTAGAGGATAGTTTTCTGGAATAAGTGCCGCCAATAGCGATATCCCTAGGGTTAAACTCTCCCAGTGGATTTCCTCTACCGTCAGTTAACTGAATGTCTCCCATATTGAAGTAGCGGAGATCAAAACCAAAGGCAGAGTTGGCATCAATCTTTATGAATCCGGTCAAATAGCTCAGTGACATGTCATTGACCAGTTTTCCCAGCCAAGGCGAGTAAGAAAGCGAAAAGCCCATATCATCATCGATGAAGGCTAGTTTACCTGCATTCCATTGGGCGGAATTGGCATCAGGAGAAGTGGCGACACCTACGTCTCCCATCCCTGAGTGTCTAGAATCGGGAGCAAAATTCAAAAAAGGAACAGCCGTAGTGATGACACGACGATTTGGATCTTGACCGGAAATGATCACAGAATTCTGGGCAAAGGTATGAAAGCCAGCCAGAGCGAAAATTGCAACTAATATGCTTATCCGGTTTGTTTTGACCATAAATTTCATTCAATTACGATTTGACCGCTGGCAATATCCATGGTTTGATCCACTTCTGACTGTAGCGCTAATTTGTAAATATAAGTTCCTTTTGCTGGATATTTGGTTTGGTTTTGCAAAAAAATCCAAGATAAATCCCCTATCACAGCTCCGGCCTCCACTAAACGAAGGGATTCACTATATAGTATTTTTCCCTCCAAATTAAAAACCTCTAATCTCATCATAAGGTTTTCTCCAGCTCGATTATGCCTGATTTCAAAATGACTTTCTGACGAAGCAGGATTCGGAAATGTTTTGTGCGAAAGTATCCGTAAGCGGTCCGTTCCTTCTAAGATGAATTCAAGTTCTAGGATATTTCGATTACCTGCAAGATCATAAGCTTGGATCCGAATTTGATTTTTTCCCTCTACCAAGTCCTCCAATTTTAATTTAACAATACCTTCGATAAAATCTCCTTTTTTAGCTTTAAAAAGCTGATTTAAATTGATTTCAGGATTTGAGTTGAGTTGAAGACTGAGGATTTTTTCTGGGTCCAATCCACTTACATCTATGCCACTACTATCAAAGAAAGTGATTTCCGTTGGGATGAGCCTTGATTTAAATGTAGAGAGCGGGACGACTTCTTTGTTTTCCATAAATAGACTGATCTTTGGTCCCACATCGTCAAATGATTCGGGAATAGCCTCGCCTCCGAGTAAGGGTTTTGAACTACCTGCTGCATCCCTTTCTCTGAGGCTGTCAATTGCAAAAAAGCGCAGACTTCCTCTTTCCAAGTCAGTGGAAATCTGTGAAGGTACTCGGAGTCTTCCATGAATTTTTCCATTTTCAACTTTTGCTTCACCTTGAAAGAGTAGCGTTTTTTCTTCCGAAAATTCGATGGGGCTGCTTTCATCACCTAGCGTACGAGACGTTTTTAGCCGGTCCCAAAGTTGGACTGTCACCTCTCCATCAAAATTTTCTACACTTTGATTAGCAATGGGATCCCAGATATCTGCTTCGTACTGAACAATTTGATTTCCAGATAGAGATTCCAATTCCATTTCTTCGGGATCGTTTAGACTAATGAGCCGAACTTCATAATTTGGAGCGGCAAGCCTCATCGAAGGATCTCCCAATAGGCTGAAATTTCGGTTGAATGGCCCATTGAGGCTTCGGTTTTTGGTCTTGAGAAAAATACTACCCAAATCCTGGAATGCTCCGTTTTCTTTCTCGAACACGGTCTGAATGAAAGCCTGATTAAGCGCAAAATTTACACTGCTGAATACAGGTCTCCCGGTGGTCAAAAGTCCAATGGCGCCTTTGTCGGGAATTGTCAAGAGTTCCTCGGCTGCAGAGCGAATGAAAGGGCTGTCATGCCGTCCAAATTCACAGGTAGCGGTGATCCAAAGGGGTAGATGCCTTTGAGCTGGCCAATCTTGAAGATCCTCCACTCTAAAGACTTGCTCTGCTGTCAAAGTGGTTTCATTGCCATGCCCAATGTAATTCAGAAATAGCGTACCCTTATCTAAAGTCTTTTTAAGTGCTTCTTTGGCATCGGGTGATGACTGTGAACCCTCCTCCGCAATCTGTTCAAATAAATCCAGGTAGAGTTTGTTTTGAGTAAAATCGGGGGCTTTTTCCAAGGAATATTGACTGTGTGATTCTGCATCTCTTACATGAATATTATTGTCAGCATCGTCAGCCATGAGTGTGAAATTCTTTTTCCACTGTATCCCCGAAAATCCGGATTCGTAGTCGATGATTTTCTTTACCACCACATCTGCTTCTTGGCTGGTAATGACGGGAAGCCGTCCCACACCGATTTGCAAAACTTCATCTCCTTCCCGGTCTTCCTGCCACTCTCCTTGTCCCAAGTCCAAGAGTCCGAAAAAATCATCCGAGCTAAAGGTAGTCAAAGGATTGAGGCTATTTCTGCTCGTGTAAATTGGCAATAGATTGGGTCTTCCTCCTAGTTTTCCTTTGTAATCAAAGGTTCCTTTTCCTAGGAGAAGCACATTTTTAAGCGTCTTGCCCTGATGAAAATGCCAAGCGAGAAAATTGCGAATCGCTATCAGGTCTGGATTGCCATAGCCAAACTCTTCATAAATATTCTCCAGGGCTACCCACTCGGTGTAGATTCCTTGTGATAATTTGTGCAAGCTTAGCTTTTCGGCTGCATTGGCTAGGGACTTTGGTGATACAATGAGGAGTTCTGGCCATGCGCTTGATTGGCGGAGGCTGGAATTTACAGGAGTTATATTCTCAATTTTTCGGATATCCTTTTCTGTAAATAGCGCGATTTTACTAGCACTTATTTCAATGGGATTGCCAGTATGCTCAATCCGAATTGGTCGAAAAAAATCAGAAATATCCCACATGAATTGCTGAGATGAAGGATGAACTGTCGAATGATTTTGACGTAAAAAGTAGATTCCAGATGGGGGATTTACGGCCTCCACAGGCATACCGACCATCAGATAGTCTAAATAGCCCGAAGATCCAGAGCTACTGCTTTGATAGGCCAATCGCAAGGAGCTCATCGATTTTCCCTCGGGGCTGAATTCGACTTTGAAGTGTTTACTTACGCCCTTTAGCCCATAGGTCGTTTCCGGGATGGATGCTATTTCTACAGTATGAATCTGATTTTCTTTTTCAAAAATATCAAAACTTCCCCCTGAGGTCGAAGCCCCCATCAAGACCCCTTGGATTTTCCAGGGAGCGGAACTTTCCGACTGTAAGTCAAAACCAAATGACCTCGATCCCCCGGCCCTTATGGGGTCAGAATACCAAGTCCGACCTGAGTTCAGTAAATTGATTGCCTCTATTTTCAAGGCCTCCCACTTATACATCGTGGAAGCCGTGGAGGAGGAGTTGTCAGGGGTCTGTGCAGAAATTCGTGTTGGCTTTTCTTCAAATCCTATCAAATAGGAAAGTTCATCAGTAAAGTGATGATGCCTGTAAGAAAGCTCGCCTAAGGAATCTACCATCTGATTTGCTCCTTCCAGATAAACTAAGAGCCCTTCTTCTGTTTCTAAAGCTGGGATTTGATGGAGCGAAAAAGCTGAAGAGTCGAGTTTTTGGGGAAGTGAGCCTGGAAAACCATAGAATGCCACATTAGAAAAATCTGAACCGCCAAGAATGGATAAATGATCTTTTGAAAATAAATATAGTCCTTTTTCCTGCACAGAGAATCTGAAATACTGATCCTGTCCTTTTGCTTTGGAGTGAAAGAAAAGGAAAAACAAAACTCCGAGAAGGAGACGTCTGTTAGAGAATAAAATCATGCCTTTTTCAGGCTGTTTTCTATGAGGGAGAGTAAGATGTAAATTACTATGATCATTGGGATGCCTGCTAAGCCAAAACCCAACATGAACCCAACTCCTGCCCCAATCAGCACATACCTGAATACATTATTTCGAAGGGAAAAGTTTTTAAACTTTAATGCAATAAGAGGGAGTTCTGCCACTAAAAGATAGGAAAGGATACCTGCCAAAATTACAAAAGACCAAGGGTTCAGGAACAGTCTGCTGAGATTTACCCACTCTGCCATCAGGTAGGGCAAGGTGGATATCAACAAGGCATTGGCAGGAGTAGGAAGACCTATAAACCGATCACCTTGTCTGGTGTCCAAATTAAACTTAGCTAGTCGCAAAGCAGAGAAAAGCGGGACAGATAAAGTAAAATAAGGCCATAATGAGTCTGGACTGAGCTCTTGACAAAGCTTGAAGAGGACAAAGCCTGGCAATACACCAAAAGAAACCAAATCCGCCAATGAATCTAGCTGCTTCCCAAGTTCACCACTTACCCCAAGCAATCTAGCGGCGAAGCCATCGAGGAAATCAAAAAATGCCGAAAGAATGATAAACCAAGCTGCGGCATAAAGTTCTCCATTGAGAACCCAAATAATCCCAATCACGCCTGAGAGCAGGTTCATCAGGGTCAGTGTATTAGGTAGATGTGATTTGATTTTCAAAATTTTGCGTTTTTGCCAACGAAGGGGTTATTGTTTTTCTCAAATCCAATAGAAGTTACAGGGCCGTGTCCGGGGTAGATAATCGTGTCGTCAGGCAAGCTAAAAAGTTCGGATTTGATTTTTTCTAGTAGAAGAGCATGATCCCCACCAGGAAGATCGGTGCGCCCTATGCTAGTTCGGAAAAGCGTGTCTCCTGCGATACACACTCCGCTCTCTTTATGATAAAAAACCACATGACCCGGCGCATGCCCGGGGACAAATCGAACCTCGAGTTTTTCATCTCCGATCTGAATATCTTGATCTGTAGAAAGGTAACCGTCAGGTTCTGTGGACTCGTACTTGTGAAAACCGTAATTAGAAGCATAGGCTTTTACGGAATTAAGTACAGCGATGTCCTTATCATGGATTAGAAGTGGAATGTCAAAAGTTCGCTTAACCCAAGCATTTCCAAGTACATGATCGATGTGACAATGGGTATTGAGAAGGAGTTGAGGGTTTAGATTCTCCGACAAGATGAAGCTCCTCAAGACTTCTTGCTCCTCGGACTCGTAGCATCCCGGGTCGACTATGGCTGCGGCTCCGTTTTCATCATATAGGATGTAGGTGTTTTCCTGAAATGGATTGAATGTGAATAGCTTAATTTTTAACATGGTTTTTGTCTCTGTGGAGTTAACAAAATAAGGAATAAAACCTTTTATTTGGACTATGGAAACAGATTTTTTGCTCATTGGACAGGGAATTGCCGGAACTGCTCTTGCATATCGATTAAAACAGGCAGGGAAATCTATCAAGATTTTTGATCGACCTGACCAGAATCAATCCAGTAGGGTAGCTGCAGGTCTATTTAATCCCGTAACGGGAAGAAAAATGGTAAAAACCTGGAATGCGGATTCGCTTTTTCCAGAGATTATTCCTTTTTATAGAGAATTGGAAACTGTCACCCGACAAAAATTTCTCAGGGTACAACCCATTTACAGACCCTTTTTGTCCATAGAGGAACAAAACGAATGGATGGGGCACAGCGCTGATCCTGAATTTAGCCAATACCTTGAAACTATTCATCAGCAGAGTCAATCTCCATTTATCCATGACCCCTATGGAGGAGTACTTTTAAAAAACTGTGGTTGGCTGGACATCAATCCACTTCTCGACGGAATGCAGCAGTATTTTAAAGAGGATTTGATACTGGATTACTTAAACCCCTCAGATTTTGAAGAAAATGGTGGCTTTTGGGAAGTGAAAGGAATTAGGGCAAAGGCTTTGATTTTTTGTAACGGTCTGGGAGCAATGGACTCAGGTTTTTTTGATTTCTTGCCGTTTGCACCGGTCAAAGGAGAAATTCTGGAGATCAAGCAAGAGTTTTCCCCGAATTTTATCATCAATCGAGGGGTTTTTAGAGTGCATCTTGGAGGGGGAATCCATCGGGTGGGCTCTACCTACACTTGGCATGATCTCGATCAAGGCCCCACAGATAGGGCAAAAAATGAATTGACAGAGCGCTTATCAGGATTGATCAAATTGCCTATAGAGGAGTATCAAAGTCAAAAAGTAGGTATAAGACCTGCCACTAAAGATAGAAAACCATTTTTGGGAAAACATCCAAGTAAACAGGACGTTTACATATTCGATGGATTCGGCGCTAAAGGTGTGTCGTTGGTTCCTTACTACAGCAAAGTAATGGCCACTTTTCTCCTAGGATCCAACTCACTCCCCAAGGAGGTAGATATCGCAAGGTATTTTAATTATATTTAACCGACTATAAGATCTTAGAATGCGATTAAAAGTAAACCGACTTCTTTTCTTGATAGGGCTTTGGATGATTTCCGGAGTCAGTATTGCTCAATTTGACCAAGAGCGATTCGGTAAAAATAGAGTTCAGCACAAAGAGTTTGACTGGTATTATTTTTCCTCCAATAATTTTGAAGTATACTATTACGACAGGGGAGGCGCCAATGCTAAAATAGCCATAGAGTACTTAGAAGAGGAATTTCAGCGATTGACGCAGATGATAGGTTATGTGGCTTATACCAAGCCTCGAGTCTACATTTATAACTCTCCCGAAGAACTTTTGCAAAGCAACCTCAATCTCAACCGGGAAGAGTTTAATGAAGAGGGGCAGACCAATTTTAGTAGATTGATAGCAGAAGTAGGTTATAAAGGAAGAGCAGATCTTTTCAAAGAAGATCTAATTTATGCGGTTTCCAAAGTAATCATTCAGGAGATGCTTTATGGAGCATCTGTCGCGGATGCTTTTCAGTCTAACCTCATGAATTCTTTTCCGGACTGGTACGTGGATGGTATTGCCAGGTATTTGGCCAAAGGCTGGAGTCGTGATATGGATGACTTTGTGCGGGAATATTTCAAAGAAGAAGAGACTCCAAAAATTCTTAAGTTAAAAGATTTGGAGGCAGGCTTGGTGGGTCAGTCAGTTTGGAATTACATCGCTGAGCGTTATGGTCGTCGTTACATTTCGAGTATTTTGAATCTTTCGAGGATCAACCGAAATGAAGAAAACAGCATTGCCAATACAGTAGGACTCAACTATAAAACCTTCACCGAGGATTGGAAGAAGTATTATTTAAATATAAATCAGCAGGTAAGTTCTAACTTTAAAGAGGTTAATTCTGATCAGGCAGTAGCCAAAACTTCTCCAAGGGTCACGGGTGCTATTACTGACATTAAATTCAGCCCAGATGGCTTGAATGTGGCCTATGTCCTCAACAATGCTGGTAAATACAAGGTAAATGTCAGGGCAATTTCTTCCGGTGAAGAGCAGACTGTCTTCCAGGGAGGGGCTGTTTTTGAAGATCAAACGCCCAATCTAATGAGTCCTGTCATAGCTTGGCGTGATTCGGCTAATTTGGCCATTGCCTCTTTCAAAAGAGGTCTCACCACCTTGAGGCTGCGATCCATAGACGGTACGAGTCAGGATAAAATATTCTTGAGGAATATCAATCAGATTTTAAGCATGGACTTCAACAGTACCGGAAGAAACATGGTGATTTCGGCAATCTCAAATGGCAAAACGGATATTTTTACTTTAAATACAAGAGGGCAGGGACGAAGGTTGACCAATGATGAATTTGATGATTTGACTCCGATGTTTCTCAATGACTCTACGATCATTTTTTCGACAAATTATGCGGATAAACCTGATTCCTTGTCTCAAACGGATCCCAATCCAATCAATCTGGAATCGAGTTTTAATTTGTTTATGGTCGAAGTGAGAGATACGGTACGAATCTCCCGATTGACCAATTCGTACTCGAGAAATCTTTTACCGAGAAAGGTGAATAGTAATAATCTGGTCTACTTAAGTGATTTGAGTGGAATCAATAACTTGATGCGGTTGAATGTCGGTAATCAAATTTCCAATCAAATTTCCGCTTACAACAAAAGTATAGAAGTTTTTGATGTCAATAGCCGAATGAATAAAATCGCTTTGGCGATAAGAGATGGAAAAGAAAGTTTTTTGCTGATTGAAAATTATAGCGCTTCCGATCAGTTTACTCCAAGTACTCCAAGAGTACAGCTACAACAGGCAAAAAGCCTGAATGAACGTATCGCAGCAAGACGAAGGTTAGAGGCTGCTTCTGAAAAGGAGGAAACCTCACTTACACCTGCACCCTCGACTCCAAAAATAGAAGTGCAACCCAAGGAAATTACTGTTCCTTTAGATACATTAAGTCAATCGAATCAAACCTCTAGTATCAATTTGGATCGTCTGAAGTTTCAAAATAGTGGAGGAGTAAATACAGAAAATTATCAGTTTGACACGATACCATCTACGGGGCTTGGGTCTAGAGAGCAGGTAAATCAAGGAAATAGATTGAATCTTCTTGAGACATTCAGAGCTCAAAATCTTCAAAAAAGAATAGTAGGCCCTAGGGCTATGGACCCGCAGTTTTTCACGAATAGTATCAACTCTCGGTTTGTCGTCGATCCATTGAGAGGATTTGGGATCAATCTGCATGGTAAAATGACAGATCTTTTGGACAATCATGTGTTTCAGGGAGGTATCATGCAATCTTTGGATTTTAGATCAGGGGGAGATATTTTCTTTGAATATGAGTATCTGAAAAGTCGGTTGGATTTTAGAGGTAGATTTGATAGGCGAACTATACGCTTGGATCAGGGGGATCTGACCAATCAGAAATATGTGCTCAGTAAAGTAGAACTTGGAGTATCTTATCCTTTTAATGTTAACTCTAGATTTACCCTAGCTCCATTTATTGCTAAAACTCAATATTTCAATCTAAATACTGATTCTTTGATTTTGGCGACCAATCCCGAATTAAATCGGTTTGATGTCAACTATGCAGGAGGTAAAGCTGAGTTTGTCTATGATAGGACGCAGCAAATAGGACTATACTCTCAAGCCGGATTAAAGGGTAAGGTGGGATTCGTACATTATCAAGGATTGAATGAGAAGTCTAGAAGCTTTAGTAATTTCTACCTTGACATAAGAAACTATCAAAGAATCCATAAAAATATAATTTTGGCTTCTCGACTCTATGCAGGTTCATTCTTTGGAAGAAATCCTCAGACCTATCTGGTGGGTGGAATGGATAACTGGCTATTCAATTCGTTCTATCAGCCTCCTACCAATCGACCAGAAGTCTCGCCGGTAAGGAATCCGGGTGGGGTAGAAAACTCCAATATTCTTTTTGCGGATTTTGTTGATTTGAGAGGATATGATTACGATGAAATAAGAGGAAATAAAGTGATAACCTTCTCTACAGAACTTAGAATACCTGTATTCTCTTACCTCACTAGAGGGAATATCACCTCCAATTTTGTTCGGAATTTCCAGTTAGTCGGATTCTATGACATTGGTTCAGCTTGGGATTCTTCTGCCCCTTGGGAGCGGGTGAATGATCAAAATACTGAGGTAATCAGTACTGAAGGATCTCCTTTTACCATTGTGTTGAATAATTTCAATAATCCATGGCTGCAAAGTTACGGGGCTGGCATCAGGACTGTATTGCTTAATTATTATGTCAAATTTGACATAGCGAGACCTGTTAGGAATTATGAGGCAGAAGATCTAAAGTTCTATGTAACTTTGGGCTATAATTTCTAAACGAAAATACAATCATGATAAAATCAATGACCGGCTTTGGGAATGCTGGATGGGAAGATGAAAATTATATCATTCACGTAGAAGTAAAGTCTCTCAATTCTAAATTTTTAGACCTTTCCCTCAGGAGCCCCAGACAATTTTCGGAGAAAGAATTAGAAATAAGAACACTAGTGCAGGGTATACTAGAGCGAGGTAAAGTCAGTGTTAATATTGAGTTTATGTCCAAGACAGGAAGTGATCTGCCTGTCACCATCAATGAAGACTTATTTAAAGCCTATTTTTCAAAATTCAATGCTTTGGCAAAAGAAGTAGGAGCAGATAATGCGGAAATTTTCAAACTCGCTCTTCAGGCTCCATCAGTGATGAACTCTACCTCGGTCGAGGCCGAAAATGTGGGAGAAGAGTGGTCTTTAGTCAAAAAGGTTTTGGAAGAGGCAATATTAAAATGTGATGCTTTCAGACAAGATGAGGGTCGAGTCCTATTTCAAAAATTAGAAGAAAATATAGCATCTATCGCTGAGGGACTAGATCAGGTCAAATCTGAGGAAGGAAATCGAAAAAATAAAATTCAAAATCGGATTAGAAACCATTTCAAAGAATGGCTTGAAGAAAATGATTTTGATGAAAATAGATTTGAGCAGGAGTTAATTTATTATTTCGAAAAGCTAGACATTACTGAAGAGCTTGTGAGACTTGATACTCATTTAAAGTATTTTTCCAAGACGCTCTCAGAGGAAAAAGGGCAAGGGAAAAAGCTCGGTTTTATCTCTCAAGAAATCGGTAGAGAAATCAATACTATTGGCTCCAAGGCGAATGATGCGGTAATTCAGCGCTCAGTCATACGAATGAAAGATGAACTGGAGAAAATAAAAGAACAGTCACTTAATGTGCTCTAAAGGAAATCAATAGCTATAAAAAGCGGCGGAAGGGGACTTCCGCTGCTTTTTTTCAGACTTATTGTTGATTTTTTCGAATTACTTGACCGAAGCCTCTCCCCAAGAAGCGGTCATCTTCTACAGCGACTTGCCCATTGACAATGACGAAGGGAATTCCCTCGGGATATTGATGAGGGTCTGTAAAGGTAGATTTATCTTTAATTGTTTGAGGGTCAAAGATCACGATATCTGCAAAATTCCCCTCTTGAATTTTGCCTCTACCTTTTAATCCCAGTCGCTCTGCCGAGAGCCCGGTCATTTTATGAATGGCGGTATGCAAGTCTAGTACTCCTTTTTCTCTACTGTAATGACCAAGGACACGTGGAAAAGTGCCATAAGCTCTAGGATGCGGATGTCCTTCACCAGGTATCGAAAGCCGACCATCTGAGCCAATCATAGTCTGTGGGTGTTGCATGATGTTTTCTACATCATTTTCATCCATTGCGTGGTATATGGTCCCTGTTCCACCATTGAGTTGTGCTTGGATGACCAGTTCCGCACCATTTTCTATCGTAGCCTCCATACCTTCCATTGCTAGCCAATCCTGTAATGTTTTTCCTTCCAATTCTTTTTTCCAGCTCACTCGTGAGAATTGAATTCTCCTAAGGTCGCTTCCCCCTCGATCGTTCAGGATATTGAATATGATCCCTGCTTTGATGCTGTCTTTTAATGCGGGATTGCTAATTCGCTCTTCGAATTGATCTCCCTCTAAAGCCCAACTCGGAATCAGCACACTAATGCCTGTATGACTAGCGGCATAAGGATATTGATCCATCATGATGTCTAGCCCCACTGCCCTAGCAGAATCGACTAAAGCCAGCGTACGGCTACTTTGGCCCCACATTTTAATGCCGATGGCTTTGTGATGGGTTAGAACAACTGGTATATTGGCTTCCTTGGAAATCTTTATGGCCTCTTGTACAGCATCAATAAGTCCTAGTCCTTCCTCTCGTAAATGGGATGTATAAATACCTCCTTCAGCTGCTACTACTTGAGAAAGAGTTACAATTTCGTCTAGTTTTGCAAAAGTCCCTGGAAGGTATTTTAAGCCTGTAGAAATGCCAAAGGCTCCTGCATCCATG
The DNA here is from genome assembly GCF_900101705.1 of Algoriphagus faecimaris. Lineage (GTDB taxonomy): Bacteria > Bacteroidota > Bacteroidia > Cytophagales > Cyclobacteriaceae > Algoriphagus > Algoriphagus faecimaris. The sequence goes on from NZ_FNAC01000012.1 coordinate 86,429, forward strand.
GCTTGATGAACATAACTTTTCAGACTATCCAATTCGGCTGATTCGGGGGCACGGTCTTCATTGCCCATGATTTCTCTACGAATCGTATTGTGTCCAATCAAATAGCCCACATTTAGTCCGAGATCTATTTTCTCCAAAGAGTCCAAATAGCTATCGAAAGGCCAAGGTCCTCCTCCATCAGGTCCTCCTAAGGCAAAAGTCACCCCCTGTCTCACCAAACTCTCGGCTAGGGGCATTTCCAAAAGTGGCTCCAGATGAGTATGCATATCTATAAAGCCGGGTGCTACGGCAAGGCCTTCCGCAAGGATGGTTTTTCGAGATTTTTGGCCTTCCAAGTCTCCAATAGCCACTATTTTTCCATCTCTTATTCCAATGTCTTTCTGGGTAGGTGGCTGATTCTGTCCGTCATAGACTGTTCCTTTGACTATCAAAATATCAAATGTATCATGACGTCCACAAGAAAATAGTCCTAGGAAAATGAAGAGTAGGTGTAAATATTTCTTTTTCATCAGGGGTGCGAGATTGGGTTGATGAAAAATAAGGCATTTAATCAAAAATACCTCAAAATGCTTACTTCTTATTAGATGGAGAGGAAGTGATTTTTGAATTATTCGCGGGGACCATCAATAAAACCTAAGAATTGAAATCCTTAGGTTTTATTAATAAAGGTGTCATTACCTACTGATGGCATAAAGCATAGCTGCTAATTCAGCTTAAATTTAATAGGCATGACCATTCGGGATCTCACCGCTTGGCCTTTGATTTTTCCTGGAATCCAATGAGGAGAATTTTTGATCACATCCATCGCGACTTCATCGCAGCCCCCACCCAGGGCTCTTAGGATTTCTACATCTTGAACACTTCCATCCTTATTGATTACAAATCTTACCAAAACGGTACCCTCTACCCCCATTCTTTTCGCAAGGTTGGGATAGCGTAGGTTTTTATTAAGATATTCGTACCAAGCATTCATGCCGCCTTGAAAGGATGCTTGAACTTCTGTGATGTCTACGATTTCCTCGGCAGTTTCTACAATCGGTGGACTATCTTCAAGGACGACTTCAGGAATAATTTTGGATTCATCGATATTGATGTCTAGGTCAATATCAAAGTCGTCAAGTTCTATTTGATTATCCACTTCATTTATCTCCGGACTAATAGGTTGAGGAGGGGGCGGAGGAGGGGATTGAATACTAAGTGGGATTTCTTCCAAAATCCAATTTTCATTGCTTGTCCCTATGTTTTTTAAGGGGCCTGAGTTTTCGCTTTTCCATTCGAAGGCTACCAAGATAAGTCCAACGCTAAGGGATAAGCCTAGATTGAAGAAAAGACCAGATCTGTTTTTAAGATCTACTTTGAGATTTTTTTTAGCTTCCATTTGTAGAGAGTTAAAGTGAAACAGAGGAGAAGCTAGAAATTAATTTTCTAAAAAACAGTGAGTTAAGAAATATTAACTACGTTAAAAGTTCTGAAAAGACATTAAAAAAGCCCGTATCAACGGGCTCTTTTATAAATAACTGTGAATTAGCTCAATTTGAATCGAATAGGAAGTCTCATTCGCGTTCTAACAGGACGACCTCGTTGCTTACCAGGTTCCCATTTAGGTGCATTTTCGACTACTTTCACCGCTTCTTCGTCACATCCCCCGCCAATTCCTCTCAATACGTCAACGTCTTGAATAGAACCGTCAGTGTTAATAACGAATACCACGATTACCGTTCCTTCGATACCCATTCTTCTTGCTTGAGTAGGGTATTTTAGATTTTTGGAGAGGTATTCATTCCAGCCTGACATTCCTCCAGGAGGGGTTGGCTGAGTTTCTACCACATCAAAAATTTCATCTGCTTTCTCCTCTACAGGAGCTTCTGCAATGACTACTTCTTTAATGACAGTCTCCTCTTTTACATCCACATCAAAGTTCACTTCGATTTTATCCTCGATTTCTACTTCATCAGGAATCTCTTGGATAATAGGCTGCTCCACGGGTGGTGGTGGTGGTGGTGGTGGTTGTTCGGTGATAGGAATATCGAGCAGTTCTTCAAAGTTGTCATTTCCCATTCCAAGATCCATAAGAGATCCATCGTCAAATGACTTCCATTCGAAGGCCGCAAGCGTCACACCTACAGCTACTGCCAAACCCAAGTTCAGGAACATTCCTGTCTTTTTGGTTAAGTCAGCGCTTGGAGTCTTTTTTGCTTCCATGGCGAATTTGGTTTATACAGGTTAATTTGATTTCTATTTATCTAACAATTGTAAGTAATCTCCTGCATTAATGCAAGTGACTAATGCTGTGTGGCATCTTAAAATATCCTAATATTCCTAAAATAGCACCTAATAGATTGGCGATCAGGTCATATTCATCAAAGGAACGATTAGGAATATAAAGCTGACCGTATTCGAATGCTACTGCAGGACTAAACCCGAAAAGAAGGAAAGTGATCCAAGCTTTTGGACTCCACTGTTTTATGCTTTTTTTCTTAAATACTCCTGCCCAGAGGTAGGCCAAAAGGCAAAAAGAAGCAATATGGATCAACTTGTCTTGGTAATCGAATGCATCTACTTCAGGGAATCTATCCCCGGGTGTGAGCATTGCAAAAGCCAATAGTATCAGCCAAACTACACTTACAGCAAGGCGCAATTTTAACTTAGTTTTTTCCTACCAGCTCGGTATAATCTTCGGCTGACATCAACTCGTCGGATAAGTCACCGACTATTTTGACTTTGACCATCCATCCAGATTCGTATGGAGATTCATTGACGAGTTCAGGGGAGCCTTCTAGTTCTTCATTGAATTCCAATATCTCTCCAGTGATTGGCATAAAAAGATCAGATACAGTTTTTACGGCTTCTACTGTACCAAATACTTCTCCTGCCTCGATTGTTTCGCCGACAGTCTCCACTTCTACGTAGACGATATCGCCTAGTTCGGATTGGGCAAATTCGGTAATTCCTATGGTAGCGACATCTCCGTCAACTTTTACCCATTCGTGGTCTTTAGTGTACTTTAATTCCTGAGGAAAATTCATGTTTGATTGATTTTATAAACGGTATCAAAAATAAGACGATTCGACGCTTTAAAAAATCTATTGAGCTAAATTAAATCGTAATTGTCCGCCAAATGAGGTAGTAGCTCTTTTATAGGCAGTGGTGATACGAGGATCATTGATGGTGCGATCAAAATAAATAGTCAATTCTAAGTTTTGATTGATGATGTACCCTATAGTTGGCCGGAATTGGATATTGAGATTTCCATTGGTCACGGTACTTCCTTCTTCGATTTTTCGCTGAACTTGCCTGGTGTCACCTATTTTCATGTCTAGACGCATTTGGACGTCATTTTTCAAGACGGTCTCTCTTCCCTGGATTTTAAATGGGATTTTCATCCCTGCTTTGGTATAAGCGAGATTGACTCCAAAATCAGTAGTACGCTGCTCAGTAACCTGTGCATTAGAAAAATTCAGACCTAAGGCCCGCTCTTTATTGTAATTGACGGCGATGCTGAAGCGGTCCTTGGTCAATAGGTCCAGACCTATCAAAGGAGCGAAGCGTTCCGACATCACTACCTGATTAAGTACAAAAATAGGAATAAACTGTCCTTCGGTATTGATTTGGTTTCCTAAGGGGATTTCTTGTAATCGGTTAAATAATTCTAAGCCTTGCTGGTATTGTAGAGAATTGGAGAAATTACTAACATCATAGGTAGAGGTATAAGAGTGGGTAATATTGATGCTACTGAATATATCGCTGAGTCCTTTCAGCCTAGAAAGTCCTCTGTAATCTATTCTCCAGTTGGGAAGTGGGGTTTTGGGGAATGGATTTAAACTTACTTCACTCGCATTTTGTCCTCGGTAGGCTGCGATGAAAGCTGGGATCAAAACGTCTTGTCCATTGATGCTGTATTCTCCTCCGGAGTTTAGATTATCCAGTCTGGATTTGATAATGGATCGGTTTGCCTCAAAATCTGCAAAAAGCGGTGAGTTGTTTTGTAAATCATCTCTCGAAAAACTCGTGCCTATCATCATTGTGGTGATAGAATAAGAGCCTATTCGATTGGGACTTATGGATAAATATTCTCCAGGATTATCGAGTGAGTTTCTGAATATCTCTTGGTAGTCACCGACCTCACGTTTGTTGGCATTTAAGGTGATTCTAAAGTCTCTAAAAGGCTCTACCAAAGCTCCCAAGCGAAGATTGAATGAGCGACTTTGTAAGAAAGGCTGAGTAAGCTCTGCACTAGGCGCAATCGACCCCCTCAGGGCCAGTTCGTTCCGTATCTGTGGATTTTGGCTTCCAAAGAGAAATGCTAATCCTGGATTTTCAAAGGCTCGATCCATTCCAAGAAGTCCTGTATTAGGCATGTATCCTGGTAAAAATGTACCCTCAACTAGGCTATAATTATAGGTGACCTCCTTGACCATCATCAGGAATTTAAGAAGTTTGTTCGTAAAGGGAGTTCCTATGGTGTCTTCTGCGGTTACTGATTGCCTTCCAGGAATACTTGGCCGTTTAGGAGCATTTAGTGCATTTAGTTTTTTGTTTTTGGAATAAAGGCTAATCAAATCAAACTTACCATTCAGTGTTTGCTCTCGGGTGTTTTGGATGGTATTTCCTAAAGTGTCCCGCTGACCGATAGCCCCTGTCATCCAGGTGTAGGTGGTATTGTATTTATAATCTGATTTGATCCAGCTCAAGAAGCCAATTTTGTCAAGCGGAAGTGTGTAATTAAGCTCTGCCGTTTGATTGTAGTTGGTCCTTCTACCAAAATTCCAAAAATTAGTTCTTACCGAGTCGATTTTGGCTTCCGTATCCAAATCACCTTCGGGTTCATCAATCACTGCCATAATTGATGCCGAATAATCCACCCTAAGATTTTTGGTCAAGTCCCAGTTCAGTGTGTAGAATCTATTCATGAAGAATGATTTTTGGAACAAAGGATCTACACCAGTTGAGCTGAGCTGATCATTTCTGTACTGTGATCTCAAGAATCGTCTATCTACATCCACTCGGGCTAAAATAAGGGTAGGGGATAAGTTAAGATTGAAATCTTTGATCAACTTGAGATTGGGTGAATTGAGCCATTCTGAATTCTTAAACGGCTCTATAGTTAGAGCTTTGGGTTGAAAACTATAAGTAATATTTCCCTTGTTGGTTTTAAACTCATAATTCTGAATCTGTGCATTGGACTGCGTGACAGTACCCACAGCATAGCTAAAAGAGAAGTTGCTCAGATCATAAATCCTGTTGGGCGCCTCGGGATTAGATTTAATTTTTCGAACATTATTAAAGCTGATATTTCTTCGCTTCTGCTGATCTAGGGCAATGTCCCTATAGGCATCTCTTTCTGCATCTGTTTCAAATTTCCCCAAAGCCAATTCAAAGGGTACGTCTGGATTGAGCGGGTCAAATTCTGGTCGTGTGGATGAGTTTTCCAAACTGAAATACATAGGAATATTGATTCCTATAGCTTCAGGAAGGAGTTTGTGTACGTCCACATTAGTAGAGATGTCATATTGGGTAGTGGCTTGTCTGGCTCGTTGGGAAAGCCGGGTTTCTAGTCCTCCAAATCCAATCGAATTGTGTCTAATAGATGCCGAAACCACAGCCAAATCCGCAATTTTGGCATTCATGTAGGCATTTGCTGCCCATCCATTGGATTTGGTAGCTCCTGTCACCCGGAGTTCATTGGCCCAAATACATACACTTTTGCTTCCCCCTGCTCCGGTACCCGGGTTTCTTACCCCTATCATACTACCCTGAGTCTGATTAAGCTCTGGTCGTCCTATGACGGTTACTTTATACTGTCTGACCTGCTTAGAATAGGGGAGGTTTAAGGGGACTCGTTGATTGTCCCGCTCAATCTTTACATCGACGATTTCTTGGATGGCGATGTCAATTTCATTTTCTAAAGGCCAAATTTGTCTGGGGTCTCGAGTGCCTTTTGGAGTAATGATAAGCGGAACTTCTATTTCATAATAATTATCGGTGTAATCCGTTCCTAGTCTTAAAAATGCCGTCAATTCTCCATCCTGAGCATCTTCACTATCGGCATGAAAAAACATCTTGATTCGCTCAAATTGAACCAAGTCTAGGGTTACATTTTTGAAGACCGCTCTAGCGTCTCTTGAAGCCAGGTCTTCTACACAAACTCTGAGGGATTGCTCATTCAACCTTCGCTCTACGGTGGAGGTATTATCCCTATCCCTGACGATACCAGGAGGCAGTACGTAAGGGCTTTGGGTATCACTTCCTTGTGAATTTTCTTCTATCCCGACGACATCTACAGTCACATTTGATATATCTGGCTCAGGAATCTCAAAAAATCCACGCTCATACAGTGACTCTTGGAAGACTCTCCACTGACTGCCCACCATTCTAAAGTTAGCCATTCTCAGTACTACGGGCTGTTGAAAACCAGTCAAGTAAGTTCTCATCCATCGGATTGATTTGAACCCGGTGATATTCCCCTGGGTACGATCTGGCTGGCGAACAGGGATCCGGAAAAGATACCAATCCACATTTTCCCCGGCTTCATTATGAGTGACCTTGTCTACGATATAGTTCTGTCCGACCTCTAGGCTTTCCGGTCTGAGATCAAGTTCGTACTCATAATAATTTTCAAGCTCATTGATGGTATTATCGGTATTAAGGTCTTCATTATCAGGATTGTTAGTTCCTGAAGGGGTGTAAGGAAGGTTTTGATTGGAAGTGACAGGAGAATTGCCTTCCATTCCATTAAACTTCTTGTAGCGCTCCAAAATTTTAACATCCTCTTGGTCAAAATTTTCATCCAGATAATATTGAAATAAATCACCTGAAACATCCGCTAATATCTGATTTCTTGCCTGTTGATTTACATTGATCCTATTCAGGAATCTATCTTGAAAGAAGCTGATCTCATCTTCATTTTTAAGCCCATCCAAGCCTACATCTTGATTTTCTCTGGCTAATTCGGAGTTATCAAAAGCCGGGATCAGGAATTGCTCTCTCGTGATTCTGCCCCATTCATTACTACGAGTTTCACTAGGATCTCCATCCGCTGGCAAGCCATTTTCAAAGGCATGACTTCCGTCCTTCATGACATCTTCAGAAATATCACCTAGGTTAAATAGTAGCTTGCCCCCGGTGGTATTGTTTTCATTGAAAATCCCATCGAGAACTCTTCCATTTTCACCCTCAATGAATGGGTCTAAAAGCCAAAATTCTAAGTATTCAATGTTAGTCCGGTCAAAATCCACCTCTGTGGTGATGGCTCGAGTAACTCCACCATAATTTTGCTCAGGGTTGGGAAGCAGACCATCTTGCGTTAAACCAGGGTTGTAGTTGTACATTCCCCTCTCACTTGGGAAATAAGCTAATTCAAATAAGGGCTGCGGAGTAATAATCACTTCTCGGTCTTGATTGGGGAAGATTTCTTGAGGAATTACTCTGCGTACATAATGATTTCTTCTGTCTTCTCGAGTGATATTACTAGGCACACCTGGGCCATTTTCACGGTAAAAAATATTGTCAATATTATACCAAGCGATTCTTGCCCGTCTGTAAGTAGCCCCCAGGTTGTCCTCTGTGAGACTACTCAGGTCAAATCGATTGTCATCTGTTTCTGGAGTCGCAGCCAATTTCCAATTTTGATTAGCGGCTCCTCCAAGATTAAATGGGGTAATAGCCGCTTCAAAGTCATCAATGTAAGAAGCCTGTTCGCCATTTACCCGATTGGAAGTACCAGGAATAAGATGTGCGAATTCACCACTGAAAGTAACCAAGGAAGGCTCTTTGGTATTGGTAAATGGAAGTGCGTCTGCCAGTCTGGTCAAAAATCGGGATTCATCACTGAAGTTGGCGTCTAGACCCCATAGACTATTTCGGAGGGTTTCATTTCCTGTAGCAATTCGGGTGACGTTAGGTCTTTCGTTGAGGTATAAGAAGGTGCCTCCTAGGCTGAATTTTTCACTGAAAAGGTAATCCAGCCTTGTGCCCAAGAGACTTCGGGTTTGAAAGGATACTAAATCGGCCTTTTCAAAACTGATATTGATTTGTTTGCCTGATTGGAGGATAGCATCATTGATGATGACAAGTCGGCCCACATTATAATCAATAGTATAGTCGACTCCTTCTGTCAAAGGAATATTTCCTGCCTGCACGATCACTGAACCGGGAGAAATATTCAATCCTGGAAGCTGGATTTCACTTGCTGAACCAGCAGTCAGTCGACCTTTGATAAAATATTTGTTGAGTCGTGTGACTAGTTCGGCGTCTGCCTGAGTAGTTTTATAAAGTGTATCGTACACGTACTTCTCCTTAAGTACTCCTTCATTGGGTAGGAATCTCTTTTCCAAATTGGAACCGAAGGGTTCCAGGACAGGGAAAATCAATAATCCTCGATTGGAAATCATGGTGATGCCCTCTACGAAATCAAAATTCCCGTCAGGGGCAGGATCATTTTGAGGGTTGAGATTGTCTAATCCAGTCAATCGAATCAGTGGCACATCTTTAACATTCTGACCTTCAAGTAGAGAAGGGTTATCCAAGCCGGTGCGATCATCTCTATAAATTACTTGAAGTTGAAAACCCTCTCGGAGGATTTGGGAGGCATTAAGACTGTAGACGTTTTTCATCATCAGATCCCAAGTAGGTACTTGGGTATTGATCCGAGCGGGCCGAAGAAGTTTGAGGAAAATCAATTCATCTTCCCGGCGATTTTGATAATCTTCGGTTAATTCTCCCACTTTATAGACTTGACCATTGTAGGTGTACTCGTAGGAAACTGCAAGTACTTCATCGTTTTGAAGCCTTCTAAACAAAGAGAGAAATCCGAGTTGCTTATTGAAAAAAAACTCAGTTTCGTCCAATTTTCTGGCACCATTGATTTGTTCAAAGTCTACTCCCTTTCGGACACCCAAGGCACTTTCCATAGCTCTCGATCCTGTATCAAAGGGTCTGAAGCTTGGATTTCCTGTGATATTTTGAAATAAATTATTCGCTCCATTGGTAGCCGGTGAGTTAGGGTTACCAGGGGCAATAGATGGGTTTTCCCCATTCAGAAGGACTCTTCCCTCTCCCAAATCCATGAATGCGGCAAAATTACGGAGGGTTTCAGTATTCGCCGCTCTGTTCATGATGTAGACTTCTATCCGAGTAATGTTGACACCAGAGAGGACCTGTGGAAGCCCTCTTAGCCAGCGTTCGTAATTTTCCCTGAAGAAATGTGAAAGGAAAAAATGCCTGTTTTCATCATATCTGGATGCTTGAATATCAAATGTCCTTCCTTGTCCATTGGCATCGATGACTAAATTATCTCTTCTTCCCCTTTGTGTTGAGGCTACGGCAGTTACTCCTAATTTTCCAAATTGCATTTGGGTTTTGACACCAAATAGATTTTGAGCACCTTGAATCAGTCTGTTTTGGACTGGCATCGAGACGTTTCCGATTTCTATGGATTTGATGATATCCTCCTCGAAGCCATTGAATTCCAGTTTGAGTTGATTCTGAAAATCAAAGGAATTGTTGGAATCAAAGTTGGCTCCGATTTTCATTTTTTCACCCAAGGTTCCATTGACTGCCATTTGAATCTGCTGATTAAAATTAAAGCCGCCATTTCGCTGCTGTCGAATGGGGAGGGTAGGGTTGTCTATTCTCCTGAAAATAGCACCAAAGTCTAGATTGACATAACCCGTAGGTTCTATATTGATGTCACTTCCCCCGAAAATCCTGTCAAATTGAGGGCTGACTGTCATCGGAGGGATTAGCCCCCTACCTTCCACAGCGCTTTCTCCATCACCACCACGGGCGCGGCTTCGCCAGTAGTCTTGGCGTACCTTATATTCTTGAATTTTGGAGAATTGCTCAAAATCATACTCTTGTTCATTTCCCATTCGGGTCGTGTCCAACTGATCCGAAATGTTATAGCGCAAAGTGGAATCCATCCTTACTTCAACAGATTGTGAAATAGGAGGGAGAGGAGAAAAGGGGGATCGACTGATTAAAAAGGGGTTTCTATTCGGATAGAGGGGGTTTGTCCGTGTGTTTTGCCAAAGCAAAAAAGAGGGAAGCATCCTCCTTCTATTCAAAGAGTCTAGGCGTGTCTGTACACTGTCAGCAGAGGTCTGCTGGGATTGAGCTGTTTGGTAACTTAGAATCAAACCAAGCAGGATGAGGCTAGCGGGCCAACTGCCTCGAAACCTTCTCCTGCAAAAAGTCAGTAACTTCCGAAAGTCCAATCCAATTGTAAATTATGGTGTCTTTAAAGATGCTTTAATTAAATCTTCTAAAGAAATTTCTCCATTGGTTTTTTTGAGTACCTGAGCAATATTTTTTTCTGCTGCCGTTTTGGGAAACCCTAAAGTAATTAAGGCTTGTAACGCTTCCTCGCGGATTTTATTGCTGGATTTCAAAAATCCCATTGGAACTGTGCTACTTTCAGAACTGCCTTTTCCTACCTTATCTTTAAGCTCTAGAATAATCCGCTGAGCAGTTTTTACACCTATCCCTTTTACATGCTGTATGGTGGCAACATCCCCTGATAGTATGGCATGCTCAATTTCTTCTGTACTCAGTGAAGATAAAATCATCAAACCTGTATTCGGACCTACACCGTTGATAGAAATTAAAAGCAAGAATAGGCGCTTTTCTTCTTCATCTTTGAATCCGTAGAGGGTGTGTGCATCTTCTTTGATATGCAAAAAGGTGAGGAGCCTGATTTGCTCCTCATCTTTGATTTTACTATAAGTCTGTAAGGAAATTTTCACGTGGTATCCCATTCCGCCCACATCTATGATGACATAGGTGGGATCTTTGAAAACCAATTTTCCTTGTAGATAGGCGATCATGAATCTGATGCGGTCTGTGCGTCTACTACTGCTATCGCCACCATGTTGACTATTTCACGGATCGAACTTCCCAGCTGAAGGATATGCACCGGTTTGTTCATACCCAACAAAATAGGCCCAATAGCCTCGGCATTTCCCAATTCTGCCATCAGCTTATAGGCAATGTTGCCAGAGCTCAGGTCTGGGAAGATTAAGGTATTGGCCTTTTTATTGACTAGCTTGGAGAAAGGGTACATTTCCTTTTGGATCTCCTCGTTCAAAGCTACATTAGCCTGCATTTCTCCTTCGATGATCAGGTCAGGATATTTTGCCTTTGCCATTTCAGTAGCTTTAGCAGTTTTCGAAGCCGTTTCTCCTTTGGCAGAGCCAAAATTGGAGTAAGATAAAACAGCGATTCTTGGCTCAATATTGAAGAACTTAACTGCGTCAGCTGTCAAGCCAATGATTTCTACTAACTCCTCTGCGGTAGGATTAAGATTTACCGTAGCATCTGCAAAAAAGAAAGGACCCTTATCAGTGTTCATGATGTACATACCTGCAACACGCTTAGTGCCCGGCTTGACACCGATCGTATGTAGAGATGGGAGTATTGTCTTAGGATAATCTCTCGTCAGACCTGAAATAAATGCATCAGCATATCCAGTCTCTACCATCAGCGCGCCGAAGTAGTTTCTCTGAGTGACTAATCTGCTGGCGTCTGCCAAAGTCATTCCTTTGCGCTGACGTTTTCTATAGAGTATTTCTGCAAACTGATTTGCTTTGTCTTTCTCCTCCAGTGGATCAATGATGGTGACATGATTCAAGTCTAGAGAGTTTTCTTCGATCAGCGCTAGGATTTTCTCTCTATTTCCCAAAAGGATAGGATTGGCGATTTTCTCGTCTCGGATGATTTGCGCTGCTTTGAGTATTTTCCGGTTGTCTGCTTCCGCAAAAACTACACGTTTTGGATCTTTTTTGGCTCTGGCGATGACTACAGACATCAATCGCTGATCAATTCCGATTCGCTCCTGCAATTCGAGTTCGTAAGCAGCCCAATCAAGAATTGGGTTTTTGGCAACACCGGATTCCATTGCTGCTCTAGCTACTGCAGGAGCAATGGTAGTGATTAGCCTTGGGTCAAGTGGCTTCGGTATAAGATACATTCTGCCAAATCCCAGTTTGCTTTCTCCATAAGCCTTGTTTACAATATCCGGAACAGGTTCTTTAGCAAGTTTTGCGATTGCTTTTGCAGCGGCCAATTTCATGGTTTCATTGATAGCAGTGGCCCTTACGTCCAATGCTCCTCTGAATATGTATGGAAATCCCAAAACATTATTTACTTGGTTGGGGTGGTCAGATCTACCAGTGGCCATAATTACATCCTCTCTGGCGGCTATGGCTAAGTCATAGGGGATTTCTGGATCTGGATTAGCCAGAGCAAATACAATGGGGTTGGGGCCCATTAATTTGATTTGATCCTGAGAAACGATATTCCCAGCAGATAAGCCTAGAAAAACATCAGCTCCTGTCAAAGCATCACTTAGTGTATGAATATCTCTATCGGTAGCAAATTCTTCCTTGATCGAGTCCAAGTTAGTTCGATCTTTTCGGATCACGCCTTCCTTATCGCACATCACAAGGTTTTCTCGCTTAACGCCTAATGACATGTAAAATCGTGTACAAGAGACGGCAGACGCACCTGCGCCATTGACGACAAGTTTGATTTGCGTGATATCCTTTTCTACGATCTCAAGAGCATTGAGCAAAGCTGCACCGGAGATGATGGCTGTCCCATGCTGATCATCATGCATCACGGGGATGTTCATTTCTTTTTTGAGAGTCTGCTCGATTTCAAAGCATTCCGGTGCCTTAATATCTTCTAGGTTGACTCCACCAAAAGTTGGTTCTAGAGACTTGATGATTTGAATGAGTTTTTGAGGATCCTTTTCGTTGATCTCAATATCAAACACATCTATTCCAGCGAATTTTTTAAATAATACGCCTTTTCCTTCCATGACCGGTTTGGAGGCTTCTGGGCCGATATCACCCAAACCTAAAACTGCTGTACCATTTGAAATTACAGCCACAAGGTTTCCTTTTGCCGTGTATTTGTAGACATTTTCTACATCGGCTTCTATTTCCTTGCAGGGCTCAGCTACTCCTGGAGAGTAGGCAAGGGCCAAGTCCATTTGACTGGAAAGGGGTTTGGTAGGAATTACTTCGATTTTACCCGGAGAACCCTGGGTATGATAGTTGAGCGCGTCTTCCTTACGAATTTTAATTGCCATAAAAAGCTGAATTATTTGGGGTTTTAGGCTCCCTCTTCCGGTGTCCAGCTCACATCAGTCTTAAGTAAAATGGTCTCTATTTCTCTAAGCGCATCCCTATGAACTTCATTAGGATAGTATACAAAGCCCTCAATGTAATAAAGTTTGCCTTTTTCCTCGTCGATCATGAGGTACCCTAGATAGGATCCGCCCATGCTGAGATTGTTGGTTTTCCAGGAAGCCCTGATTTCGGTGGTAAAATTATCATTTATCACCATGTTTCGGAACGCAGGAACGATTTGTTTTTCAGTTACTACATAAGAGGTAGGATCTTCAGGGTCACCGAATACATGTTTTCCTGTGATTGAGTCCCTGATTTTCAGTATGTTTTCAGGAAAAGTCTGCTCCTCTGATACATAATCTTCTACATGAAAAAACAGACTGATATCCGCACGATTTGCGGTCGGTGTAGGCTGCCTTACCCACAAAAAGCCCGGCTCTGACTTAGCTATTTGATAAGAAACGGGCACGTTTATTTCAATGCCTAGGTTATTTTTAGCCTCGTTGTTTGCTTCACTACTTTTTCGTGCCAAGATCGCTTTTTCCAAGCGGCCTCTTTCACGGACTTCAAAGAGGTTTTGAAGGCGAGCCGCGTTCTTTTTTAAATTTTCGATCAATTGTGGTTCGGTATTTCCAAAAAGATAAAGCACTTCTTGACCCACCGCAAACTCATCCTCTACTCTCAAGGAATAGAGACTAGGGTCATTGAGCGCCTTTTCTTTTGATTCTTTCGAAAATTGTGAGTTAATCACTTGACTGGCAGATCCCCTGTCATCAAAGGTAGTGACATAGATCAGATTAGTAGACATGCGAAGCATTCTTGTCATTGCTCTTGGGTCTACAGTATTGACTTTGAATTTTGATTCAGATCGGATCATACCCGGAAGGTCTGATTCAAAAATATCTTTAAGAGCATCACCGACAGGACCGGCATATTTTGCTGAATCAATGACTAAAATGATTTCACCGATAGATCCTCGGGCTTTGGGCTTGGTGCTATTGGAGTTAGATCCGCTGCTTGACTCACAAGCCATCCACGTCATTGAAATAAGTACAAGAGAAACTATCCAGAAATTAGTTTTCATTAGATTGGTGTTTTGATTCTTTGGGTGTGTACAAAATAAATACTTTCCCACCGTAAACCTTGTTCCACCTGATTCTTTTGCGGTTTGTTAAAAAAAATTAACAGATGGAGGCAGCTTTACCCACTTTGCCTCTTCTGCTGCAGTCTAAAAATCAATATTATTTACCTGATACTAATTCAACCAATTTTTAACGTAACTCTTGTTTCTTGATGGTTTGATCAATAATAATGATGATATCAGTCACGTAACCCTAAAAAAATCATCCAATGATCAATTTTTGGCCAGGTTTTATATTGTTGGAATTTAGATTGTTAAGTCTTTTTATTTGTTCTACGGTCAATCCTGCATGCCTTTTAGAAATGATCCATAAAGAATCTCCCGGTTGCACGGTGTAGGTTTTTTGACCATTGGAATTAGTCTGAACCTGCGCTACAGTAGAGGCTGTACTTGATGAATAAATGGTCAAGTTTTGTCCCACGCGGATCAAATTGGAGCTGAGTCCATTCCACGCTTTGAGCTGAGAAACACTGACTCCATGCAATTCAGCTATTCTCCCTAATACATCTCCAGAACGAACTCTATAGGTAATTCCATTGCGTTGGATTTCCCTCGCCAAATCCTCTACAGGTTGGAGCCTCACTTTATCAGAAGCCATCATTGGTAATGGAGCATTTCCCAAGGAATCACTTATCCAAGCTAGGTTTTCTTGGATAAAGGCTGTTTTTGACTTGGGTATCCTTAATTCCATGCTACGGTTGGCTTCAGGGATAATTCGATTTTTAACAGACGGGTTAAGTTTTTCTAGATCACTCACGCAGAGATTGGTCAGTTCGGCTAGTTTGTCCAAACTCATAGCCCTATCAAAGCGGATTTTTTCATAAGCCAAAGCGTAAGTAGGGTCCTCAGGATGGAAATTGTGCTCTTCGAGATGATTTAGAATGTAGAGCATCGCTTGAAACTGGGGTACATATCCGCGTGTCTCCCGTGGCAAATAATTGTAAATTTCCCAGAAGGTCTTTTTGCCTCCTGATCTTCGGATTGCTTTTCTCACATTTCCAGGACCGCAGTTATAAGCTGCCAATGCTACCTCCCAATCTCCAAACATGCGATAGAGAGATTTCAGGTATTTGGCGGCAGCATCTGTGGACATCTCGGGATCCATTCGGTCATCTACTTCAGGATTGACTTGCATTCCGTACATTCTTCCTGTCGCAGGCATAAACTGCCATAGGCCCATCGCCCCGACGCGGGAGCGAATCTGAGGATCAAGACCAGATTCTATGATGGATAAAAATTTGATTTCTTCAGGCATTTCATGCTTTCGAAGCGTTTCGTCAAACATTGGCCAAAACAAGTCTTTTCTAGCGAGGACCATTTTGGTATAGTCTCGATTTCTTACGGTGAAATATTGGATGAAAGAAAAAATTCTATCATTCAGCTCAAAGGGCATTTTCATGTCCATGGCCTTGATACGCTGATCGATTTGATCGTAGGTAAAATCTGGGATGTATTCGTAATGGTAGTTTGGCTGAACTTCCTCTTCTGAAAATAAAGAAGCTGCCTCTACCGGTTCTTCTTCTTGGGCAAAAGCTTTGGGCAGAATTAAGACGCTTGTCAAACTAATAAAGAGAAATAAGCCGCGCAAAGTGATTTTCATCGAGATGGGTTTATGAAGTTAAATCTTTAAGGTAATTACTGAAAGCGTACAATTCCGCTTCTTTAAATGAATTGGAAATGATTTGCAATCCAATCGGCATGCCTTCTTTGTCTTTTCCATTTGGGATCGAAATAGAAGGTACTCCGGAGACGGAAGCTTGAACGGTAAATAAGTCTTCCAAATACATAGCTACAGGGTCACCACTATGCTCTCCAAACTTAAACGCTGTAGTGGGCGTAGTCGGCATAATAATATAGTCAAATTCTGACAAAAGATCCTCAGTTTGCTCTTTTATCTGTCTTCTTACTTTCTGTGCCTTGGTAAAATAAGCGTCATAATAGCTGGCCGATAATACAAAGGTTCCAAGCATGATTCTGCGCTTGACCTCTTCCCCAAACCCTTCCGAACGAGTCAGTTTGTACATGCTCTCGAGATTATGGGCATTGGGTGTGCGATAGCCGTATTTCACTCCATCAAATCGAGCTAAATTTGAACTGGCTTCTGCTGTGGTTAGAATATAGTAGGTAGGCAGGATATATTCTAATAAGGGGAAATCTACTGCCTTGATTTCATGACCTTCCTCCTTGAGTCGGTCCAGAACAGCTAAAGTGTTTTCTTTGATTTCCTGCTGTAGGGCAGGGGATTCTATTGTTTCCTTAAGGTAGGCTATCTTGGCTTTCTTGTCGAAATGAAGGAGCTGACTATAGGGAAGTACAGGTTTTCTGGAAGAGGTGTTGTCATGAATATCATGTCCAGCCATGATTTCCATGATCAATGCGTTGTCTTTAACTGTATGGGAAAAGATCCCTATCGTATCAAAGGTAGAAGCGTAGGCAATAAGACCCCATCGGGAAACTCTGGAATAGGTCGGTTTCATTCCTACCACTCCTGTGAATGCTGCCGGCTGTCTCACTGAGCCTCCGGTATCTGTTCCGAGTGAAGCAGTGCATAGGTTTGCTTGTACAGCCACTGCAGAGCCTCCTGAAGAACCCCCGGGAACTCGATTTGGGTCCAGCGCATTGAGCACCTTGCCATGAGCGGAATTTTCATTAGAGCTGCCCATTCCAAATTCATCACAATTCAAGCGGCCAATAATAATGGCATCTTGATCGATCAATCGTTGGACAGCGGTAGAGGTGTATTGGGCTTCATAGCCCTGTAGTATTTTAGAAGATGCGTGTGACTGATGTCCGCTGAGACAGAGTACATCCTTAATGCCGATGACCATGCCGGCTAGTTTGCCTGCATTTCCATTGGCTAGTTTCTCGTCTATTTCTTCTGCTTTTTTTAAAGAGGATTGCTCATAAACTTCAACGAAGGCGTTGAGATGCGCCTTCGTTTGAATGTTTTGGAGATAATGACTGACAATAGTCTTGCAGTCAGTCTGTTTTTTTTCGAGCGATTTTTTAATCTCGTCGAAGGTGATAAATTTTTCCAAAGCAGTAAGCTTTTATCGAGTTACTTTTTCTTATCCTTTAGTCCTTCTTCTAGATCGTTTTGAATGTCTTTGGTTGCGTCTTTGAATTCTCTGATTCCACGGCCCAGTCCTCTAGCCAGTTCAGGGATTCTTTTTGCTCCAAATAAAAGGAGGATGACTAAGATGACCAAGATGATCGAGCCACCGCCCATATTTTGAATAAAACCCAATGTTGTCATGATTACTTTTGTTTTAGGGTAAATGAGGTCACAAAGATATAATTGTCATTCGCTTAGACAAAGCGCCTGACCTATACTGTGAATCTTTTTCTTAAATATACGATTTTTTAACTATTTGGGTGCGATCCAAGTCGAAGGATTCATTTTTTGTAGTCCTTTCCACGTTTGAAAATGAACTTCTGATTCTCCATTGACATCGACTGCCACTTGGCCAATTACGTCTTTTGCTTTTACAGTTTGACCGGTTTTTACAGTAATGGTTTTTAGCTTACTGTATAGGGTGTAATATTCTCCGTGCTTGATGATGACCGTCTCCCCATATCCCGGCATGGTAGCGACTTTGGTCACTGTTCCGTCAAAAACTGAGCGTACACTAGCATTGGGCTGTGTACGAATATTGATTCCATCGTTGGGGACACTGATTCCTCTTAGGGTAGGGTGGGGATTATCACCAAAAACTTCTGTGACAAAACCTGTCTCCACAGGCCAAGGCAGCTTGCCCCTATTTCCTGCAAACGAACTGGAAAGCGCAGCTACTTCAGGGGTCATAGGCATGGAGCTACCTGCAGATTTGGTGGCGGTGGAGTTTTCTTTTTTGGCAGCGGCCTCTGCTAGTCTGATTTCTTCTTCGATTACTTGACGAATCATAGACTCGAGCTGTGCTTGTTGTTTTTTAGTGGCCGTTATCTGTTTTTTGATATCGGTTTCTTTGCGGGTGAGTGTATTGACCATGCCCTGCTGTTCCTTGCGCAGTTGCTCCAATTTGGCTCGCTCCACCTGAGCTTCAGCAAGTACTTTGATTTTTTCGTCTTTTCTTGAATCGAGCTCTACTCGCCTTTCGGCAAGTTTTAGTGTGACTTCTTCAATTTGTGCTGCTTGTTGCTTCCTGCTGTCTGTGTATTGTTTGAGGTACTTTAACCGCATGTAGAGCTGATTAAATGTACTCGAACTGAATACAAAGGCTACGATGGACAGGCTTCTATTGAGCTTGGAGGCATTGTAAATCATTCGTGAATATTCGGCCTTCAAGTCGATTAATTCCTGCTCCATTTTCGTGATTTCACGTTCCGTTTCACTGATTTCCTGATCGATCAGGCGGACTTCCCGATCTAGGGTGCTAACTAGTCTATTTTGAGTTTGAAATTGACGCGTAATCGCATTCAATTCTCCAATTGTGGTTTTTTTGGTGGCAGTGGTTTGCTTGAGAATGACGTCAAATTCTCGCAATTTGGCCTGCACTTCGGCTTTTTGTTTTTCCAGTTCTTCTCTGGTTCTGCTGGTTTGTGAAAAACTATCCGCGCTAGACCAAGCCAACAACATGAGAATTAAACTCGAAAAAAGAAGGGTTTGACGCATACTGATTAAAATCTAAAAGGAAAACTCAAGGGGGAAGAATACCGATCGATCGAAACCCACTCTACATGGATTATAGTATTCTGTGAGCCCTCGGGGCTTTGATAGACTAATTTGTAAAGTACCTCTGCAGGGAAAGGCATTTCGTCGATATTTTGGTATTCGGCATAGCTAGCCAAAAGACTTCCTCTATCGTCGAGCGAATTCGATACCAGTTCGGATACTTTTGCGGAGCTAGTCCCCACTTTACTGAAGTAGCGGACTTGATCACGTACTTGAGTTAGTTCGTAAGCTTGACCCACGCGAACCAATCGATCACGGTAATCGAAGGTATAGGGAGGGTTTGCCCATAATAAATTCTGAAAAAGATCAAGACTGAGATTCAATCCATAGAGCGATTTAAACTCTCCAAATGATAGGTTAATATCCTCGTTGCCTATTCGGTCTTTGATCATGATCTTTTCGTCAGAAATGAGGCCACGCACAGCTTCCATTCCTAATCCTGGAGAAACGGTAAACCAAAGCAAACTGTCTTTTTTTGCTCTAAGGTTGAGCGTTCCGCGAGTGACTTTTCCAGAAGTCTCCTCGATGACAATTTTTGCTTTTGCGCTTAGGTAGTCAAAGTCGGCATACTCCGGATTGAAGTCCCTCATTTTTCTATCTGATTCAAAAGGGATTACTTTTTTGGCACAAGCTTGAAAAAGCAGAAAAACAACAAGAATCAAACCCAGCCACACCGATTTATTCATGGTATTTTCCATCTTTAATTTTCATAGGTAGTTTTTCGGAGGCCTCGGGACTATCGGCCGCTTTTTTCCAAAAACTTATAGCTTCAGACTTTTGGCCTAAGTGATATAAAATGTCCCCATAATGCTCCAGCATCACTCCACTTGGTTCCGATTCATTCTCTATAGCTAGGTTCATGTATTTCTTAGCGCCTTCATAATCTCCCATCTGAAAAAGGACCCAAGCGTGAGTGTCAAGAAATGTGCCGTTGTTCGGAAATCGTTTCACCACTTTCTCAGACATTGATTTGGCCTTTTCAAGGTCCTTTTTCTCTAGCGAAAGAAAATATGCGTAATTATTTAGAACCTGCTCGTCATTGGGATTGAGTTTGAGTGCTTTTTCGAAATAGAAAAAAGCAGAATCTTTTTCATTCAAATTATAAAATGAACTTCCCAAGGAGCCAAACGCTACCTGATCCAACTGGGGGTTTTGTCCATCATTCAGTTCTAAAGCTCTTTTGAGAGAAAGGACTGCCAAGCTGTCTTTTTGTCGGGCAGATTTGACTACACCGTCATAAAACCAGAATTCCTGATTTTCTGGAAACTCATCCACTCCCATAACGGTGAAACGCTCCACTTCTTCAAAATCTGCATTTTCACCGAAAGATCCCAAAATCACTTTTTCTAAGATCTCTCGGTTTTTTGGTTGGATCGCAAGTGATTGTTTATAGAGTGTGATGGACTTTTGCTGATTGCCATTCATTTCAGCTCTTTTGCCGAGGGCCTGGTATATAGTCGCACTCTCGGATGAAAAATCGACCATATACTTAGCCAATGAATCCAAAATCAATTCTCTTTCAGGAGTTTTGATTTCAGTCAGAATTCCTTCAAAAGCTCTGGCTTTTACCTCCGGGTCTAGCTCGGTATTTTTAAATGCAGAAAATAAGAAAGCATTGGATTCAGAAATAGCGCCTTTTTCTTTCAAGAGGGAGTGAGCTGCCATCTGAAGCTCGGGTTGATTGGGATATTTTTCAATTTCTCCCTGAATCAGATTGAGCGCATCATCGGCTCGATTGTTATTATAGAGTATTTCTACCAGGCTGAGCACAAAACTGGGATTGCCAGGCCTAGCCTCTATCAAGTTTTCTCCCTCAGCAATAGCACTGTCTAGTTGGTTTTTTCGAAGATAAATCCGTTGTTTTTGAACGGTGATCGGCTCCATCACGCCGTAATATTCCTCGGCTCTGTCGAGGACTACTAAGGCCTTGTCAAATTCTCCTGCATTGAGATAGATAGAAGCAAGGTCCAGGTTGTATTGTTGATTGCTCTCTCCATCTGCCGTCAGTCGATCAAGTATTTCAGCAGCCTTAAGGGGCTGATTAAGATTGCTGTAGATTTCAGCGATCATCAGAGAGAAATATTTGTTCTCAGGATCTAATTCGACAGCTTTTTCTGCAAAAGGAAGGGCTTTGTCAGCTTGATTGGCTTTGGTGAAAACCTCTGCAATTTTGTAGTGAATAGCCGCTTCTTCAGGTTGAAATTCTAATGATTTCTGAAAATAAAAAAAAGACTTCTCCAAATCCCCCAAATTCATGTGCTTGGTTCCTTCGATGAAATAACGACTCGCAAGCGATTCATTTTTCTGAGCCTTGCGCTCCTTTTTGCTGAGTTTTTTCTGAGCTTCCACATGCCCGGTAAGCAGCAGAGAGAGACTCAGGAATACATATAGAAATCTTCTTAAAATCACGTTTTTTGAATTATCTGGGATCAAATCACAAACATAATGCCTTTTCACAGAATGATGTGATATAAGATGAGCAAAGGCTCATAAAGGATAACCATCTATGCCTAAAAATGATCCATTTAAGACTTGATTTTTGATTTGATTTTTAGCCATAGCGCTTTTTCTCTTAGCAAAAGGAGCAGGGCGAAGGGAATCATCATGGCATTTCGGAAGATGAATTCTGCCACATGATGCTCTAATGATAGATAAAAACCCACATAGCTTAAGCCAAAGGCGATAAGAAGGTAAGATATCCCCTTGCCTGTCTGATAGGGGATGGGATAATATCGCTGACCAAAATAAAAACAAACCACAGTCATCAATAGGTAAGTGATCAATGTACTAAGCGCTCCTCCCATAAAGCCCCATTTGGGCACCAAAAACCAAATGACAACAATACTTGCCGCAGCACCCAGTAAGGTAATCCAAAAGCTATATTGGGTTTTGTCAGTCACTTTAAACCATATCGATAGATTGAAATAGACACCTAAAAGCAAGTAACCCATCAGCAAAACAGGGACAATAAATAAAGCCTCCTCGTATCCGGGGCTACGTAAGAAAAGTGGCCCTATCCAGTTTAAATTAACAGAAATAGCTATCATCAGGAAGCTACAGAAAATGATGAAAGCATGCATGACTTGTGCATAGATTTGCTTGGCGTTTTCGTTTTCGGATTCTTTGAAGAAAAAGGGCTCAGCTGCATATTTGAACGCCTGAATTACCAGATTCATCAGTATGGCGAGTTTAAAATTGGCACCGAAGACTCCTCCTGCCTCCCTACTACTTAATCCCGGATAGAAATTCTCGGGAAGGAGGTATTCGAAGAGCAACCTGGAAACCAGTTCATTGGTGACTCCAGCCAGTCCCATGAAAAGCAAAGGAATCGAATAGGCCCACATGGGCTTGAGAATCTTGCCGTCTATTTTGAAATTGAAAAACCCAGCTTTCCACCACACAAATGGGATAATCAAGCCATTAGCCAGTAAATTAGAAAGTAAGATGTATTCTACTCCCCAATCGATCTGATAGCCTAGGAAATCAGAGGGGAGGATACCGATACGGATCCAGTAGGGGAAAGCGATAATGAGCAAAAGGTTAAACCCTACATTCAATCCAATATTAATCAGTTTGGCAGTAGCAAAGGTAAAGGCCTTATTGTCCAGGCGGAGCTTTGCAAAAGGGATGGCAAGCACCGCGTCAAAGCTTAAAATCAAAGCTGTCCATCGAAAGAGGTAGGCCTGCCCGGGGTAATCCATCCAATCCGCTAACAGAGGTGCGGAGAGGTAAAGCCCAGTGCCTAAAGCTACGCTGGTTAAAATCAATAAAGATTGAGTGGATTGGTAAACTCGCTGGGGATCAAGTTGCTTTCCTGTTGCATAGCGAAAGAAAGAAGTTTCCATCCCATAAGTGAAGACGATATTCAAAAAACCAATCAGGGCATAGATTGACGTGAAAGAGCCTAGGGATTCTTTAGTCAGATAGGCCGTGTAGACGATGATCAATAAAAAATTGATGGACCGACCCAGAATGCTGCTCAGTCCATAAATAGCCGTTTGTCCGGCGAGTTTTTTCAGATTGCTCATGGGGAGGAGATTTTACTCACCCTTGAAAACGGGCTTTCGCTTCTCCAAAAATGCCGTCGTCCCTTCTTTATAATCTCCAGATTTCACACATCGAGCAAAGCTATTGGCTTCGGTCTGATATCCATTTTCGTCTGCCAAATACGCTGCATTCACGCAGTCCACGACCATACCAATTGCCAAAGGCGCTTTGGACATGATTTTGGCGACGATTTCTTCTGCTTTAGCCATGGCGTCAGATTTGGTGGGAAGAACATGATTGACCAATCCCAACTCTTTGGCTTCATTGGCATCGATCATGTCTCCAGTCATCATCAATTCATTGGCTTTGCCGCGGCCTACCAAGATGGTGAGTCGTTGTGTGCCTCCATATCCCGGAATAATTCCCAGATTGACTTCGGGCTGACCAAACTTCGCATTGGCGGTAGCTACCCTAAGATGGCATGCCATGGCCAGTTCGCATCCACCACCCAAGGTGTATCCGTTGGTCACAGCCACCACAGGTTTATGACAATTTTCAATCATGGAAAAAATTTCCTGCCC
This sequence comes from Algoriphagus faecimaris, assembly GCF_900101705.1. Classification (GTDB taxonomy): domain Bacteria; phylum Bacteroidota; class Bacteroidia; order Cytophagales; family Cyclobacteriaceae; genus Algoriphagus; species Algoriphagus faecimaris. The sequence goes on from NZ_FNAC01000012.1 coordinate 109,940, forward strand.
ATTTTCCGCAAACTTCCGGGCATTAACTTCATTGAGTTCGGCGATCTCACTGATATCTGCTCCTGCTACAAAGGCTTTGTCCCCTGCTCCGGTGAGTATGACCGCTTTGATAGCTTTATTGTCAACTACCTCGTCAAATATTTCCCGGAGTTCTTCCAGAGTTGCAAAATTCAAGGCATTCATTTTGTCCTCTCTGTTTACAGTGAGAAACAAAACGCCATTTTTTTCTTCTGCGAGGATATTTTTCAAATCTTCCATAGATTTTAATTGTCTGTAGCGAACAAATATACAAGGCGGGTTTTCAATCCCAAATTAAGTCTTGGGAAAATCCAATTCTTAATGCCGTTTACAAAGACAACTTATAGGATTCATAATGCTAATTTGATCAATTTTGCCCCTTTCATCTAGCTTTTTTTACTTACTTTTGCAGTAGAAAAATTTTAAACTAAAACTACAAGATATATGTCTTCAAAAAGAAAAATCACCGTGGCCTACGGAGATGGAATCGGACCGGAAATCATGGATGCCACCCTCAGGATTCTCGATGCCGCTGGAGCCCAACTGGAATATGATGTCATCGAAATCGGTGAAAAAGTCTATCTCAAGGGTATTTCTTCCGGTATGGAGCCCAAGGCAATTGATTCTCTTCGTGAGACCAAAGTCTTTTTGAAGTCACCTATTACCACGCCGCAGGGTGGAGGTTTTAAGTCTCTAAACGTGACGACCAGAAAATCATTCGGCCTCTATGCCAATGTGCGTCCTTGCAAGGCCTATTCTCCTTTTGTCAAAACTCATTTTCCAAAAACAGACCTTGTGATCATCCGTGAAAACGAGGAAGATCTATATGCTGGAATCGAGCACCGTCAAACACAGGAGGTATATCAGACACTTAAATTGATTTCTGAGCCCGGTTCTGAGAAAATTATCCGTTATGCTTTTGAATACGCCAAAAAATATGGTCGTAAAAAGGTGACCTGCATGACCAAGGACAATATCATGAAGTTGGCCGATGGTCTATTCCATAAAAAATTTAATGAGGTAGCTAAAGAATATCCTGAAATCGAAGCTGATCATAAAATCATTGACATCGGCACAGCTTTAATCGCAGATCGCCCAGAGACTTTTGATGTGATTGTGACGCTTAACTTATACGGTGATATCATCTCCGATGTCGCAGCTCAAGTGACGGGTTCTGTCGGATTGGGTGGCTCTGCCAATGTGGGTGAGGAAGTGGCCATGTTTGAAGCGATTCACGGATCAGCCCCTGATATTTCAGGAATGGGCATTGCCAATCCATCAGGTCTATTGAATGGAGCTGTGATGATGTTGGTTCACATAGGAATGCCAGAAATCGCTGAAAAAATCTCCAATGCCTGGATGAAGACCTTAGAAGATGGTATTCATACGGGAGACATCTATCAAGAAGGACTGTCTGCCAAAAGAGCGACTACCAAAGAATTTGCTGATGCAGTGATCGAGCGATTGGGTCAGCTACCTTCTTCAATGAAGCCGGCGGTTTTCGGAGAAGAAGCTACTCAGCCTATGCAAATCAAATTGACTCCAAAGACCAAAGCCAAAAAAGAACTGGTTGGGGTGGATGTGTTTATTGATTGGGATGAAGACAATCGCGATCCCAATGTCATCGGAGAGCGCTTGCGCAAAGCCAATGCGGACGGTTTACAGCTTCACTTAATTACTAATAGGGGTGTGAAAGTATTCCCTGAAGGATTGCGGGAGACTTTTTGCACGGACCACTGGAGATGCCGATTCAAAACCGACGATCAGCGAGCAATTTCCCATGAGCAGGTCTTGGACCTGTTAAAGCAAATCAAAGACCTTGGTTTTGATTTTATCAAGACAGAGCATCTTTGTGTTTTTGATGGAGTGAGGGGCTATTCCCTTGCTCAGGGGGAATAAAGCGATTAACGATTTTTGTACAGAAAATTGGGTCAGTCCGAGCGGAGTCGAGGACCCTTCGACTTCGCTCAGGGCTGCCTTAAACCCTGTTTAAATTTTTAACCCCTGTCATTTCCTTTTTGTCTGTTTCCAGAATATTTAAGATTTAATCTGACCAAAAACCGAAATAAAGGTTAACCTCTCATTTTTTTATCTCAATCTTGGTCTTTGTCACAGCGAGACTGTACTTTGTGTACGTATGCAAAAGAGAGTTCTCATCATTACCTACTATTGGCCGCCAAGTGGAGGTTCGGGCGTGCAGCGATGGCTGAAATTTGCCAAGTACCTTCCGGAATTTGGTTGGGAACCTGTTATTTTTACTCCCGAAAATCCTGATTTTGACATCAAAGACCCTTCCCTCGAAAAAGAAATCAGCCCCTCGCTAGAGGTAATCAAATTTCCGATTTGGGAACCCTACTCTATTTTTGCGAAACTGCGAGGAAGAAAGAAAAATCATCCCTCAAGGGTTTTGGAGCAAAAGGATAAAAGTTTGCTTGAGAAAGTTGGTATTTGGGCCCGCGCAAATTTATTAGTCCCTGATCCGCGTGTGTTTTGGGTGAAGCCATCGGTTAAATTCTTGACTGATTTGGTGGAGAACGGACAGTTTCAGGCGGTGATTACGACTGGACCGCCTCATTCCATGCATCTGATCGGCAAAGCACTCAAAGAGAAAACGGGGATTTATTGGTTGGCTGATTTTCGTGACCCCTGGTCTGAATGGGAGTTTTTGGACACTTTACCCATGCGGGATAAAATCCGAGAGAAACATCAAGCTCTTGAACAGGAGGTATTGAGAAAAGCAGATCGCATTTTGACCATTTCTCCCACATTTCAACTGGATTTTGAACGGTTGTCTCGGCGAGAAGTCGATTTGTTGACCAATGGATTCGACTCCAATGATCTTCCAGCCGATTTTGAAGAAAAGAAGAAAGCCAAATCTGGTTTTCATTTGGTCTATACTGGAGTGATTGATTCCATTCGAAATCCCATTCCGCTTTTAAAGGCCTTTCGAGAAGAATTCATAGACAGCGAGCAAGCTGTTCGGATTTCTTTCGTGGGCAAAGTAAGTGAGGTGGTGCAAAACTTTGTCACTGAGGATACCTGGCTTTCGGAGCATGTTTTTTTTCCAGGCTATGTTGCGCACGAAGAGGTATTTCAGTTTTATGCTGATGCAAGTGCTTTGCTGTTGATTCTTACGGATACCAAAAATGCAAAAGGAAATATCCCCGGGAAGGTTTTTGAATACCTTTCCACAGGAGTTCCTGTCTTAGCCATCGGGGATCCCAAAGGAGATACTGCCAAAATCCTTCGGGAAACGGGAGCGGGGAAGGTGATTCCACATTTTGATCAAGTCAAAATGCAGGTGGCCTTGCGAAAACTCTGTGAAGGAAAGATCGTCTCGGCAGATTCGGAGTTGATTGCCAAATTCTCCAGAAAGAACCTAACTCAACAGCTATCCCAACTTCTTGATGAATATTTCCTTTCTTGATCTTTCCCAAATCAATGCAGAGTTAAAGGATCGGCTGAGACAAAAGTTTTCAGAGCTGCTGGATAAGGGTATATTTTCTGGAGGTAAGGAGGTCGAGCAGCTTGAATCTATGATCTGCTCCTTACTCCATTCTTCTCATGCCATTCCTTGCGCCAACGGAACCGATGCGCTTGAGCTTGCACTTCGTGCGTTGAATATCGGACCCGGAGATGAGGTGATCGTTCCTGCAATGACCTGGGTCAGTACTGCAGAGGCGGTAGTGTTCGTAGGTGCCAAGCCGATTTTTTGGGAAACGGATGGGCAGGGATTGCTTCGATCGGATTGGGAAAAGGCAGTAACAGAGAAGACCAAGTGCGTGATTCCTGTTCATTTGTATGGGAAAATGGTCAATATGTCCGCATTGGTGAAAAAGGCAAAAGCGCATCAGCTTTTTGTTATCGAAGATGCCGCCCAGTCCTTTGGAGCAGTGCAGGAAGGCAAAGCGGCGGGAACGTGGGGAGATATCGGTTGCCTTAGTTTCTATCCGACCAAAAATCTAGGTGCATTAGGAGAAGCAGGAATGTGCCTTACACAAGATGAAACTCTGGCCAAGAAGATCCGCTTGCTTTCTAACCATGGGCAGCCTATTCGAGATCAGCATGAATTGATCGGGCGAAACAGTCGAATTGATAGCCTGCAAGCAGGATTTTTGAATGTGCTGATTGAAGAGTTTGAATCTGGCCAAAAAATACGAAAAGTCTTTGCCAAGCGGTATGTAGAAAAGCTTTCGGGTGTTTCTGAACTTGTACTTCCCGAAGGAATCTTGGAAGAAGATCACAATGCCCATCTCTTCGTGGTTCAGACCGAAAAGCGAGATCAATTGCAGGTATTTTTGGCAAAAAATGGGATAGGGACTGCTATTCATTATCCTCGGATTATTCCCGATATGAGGCCCTATCGTGCTGATGGTGATTTTGTAGCTGCCCGAAAACTAGCTAATGAAGGGCTCTCTTTGCCTTTGAACCCCTATTTGAAAGCAGAAGAGGTGGATTGGATAGTGGATAAAGTGGAGGAGTTTTTTGGGCTAATGTTTTAATTTTTAAAAGTATTGAAATTAAGTCTCTCATTCAAGAAGATTTGTCTTCTTAGAGGGCCAACGAGTCGGGATTTCTTCTTGAGTCCCAAACTCGTAAAATTTGAATTTCATCCTCTGTGATTCGATAAAAAATTTTGTATTCTCTGACAACTTTTGAATACACATTCCGGTAGTTTGTCTGGGCTCCTATTTTCGGGAAGATGGAAATTAGAAATGCTGATTTTTCGAAAAGTTGTTCAAGTTTTTCAGGAAAGTGATCTGATTGATTTCTCAGTAACCAATACTTGTATATCGCCACCCGATCATTAATCGCAATTGTAGTCCATCTTACTTTTTTAGCCATTTTTTTACTAATTGGCTAGCTTCAGCATTTGAATATAGATTTCCTGCTTCAGCGTCAGAAATTCCATTATCTATGGCCTTTTTCTCTAATTCAGATAGTTCATTTACATGTTCAATTTCATATTCGAGTTCCACTGCCTTCAAAATTTCATCTAAAAGGCGCGGGTCACTGATAGCATTGATTCGGTTTTTTATTTTCTCCTTAATATTCATATCTCTAAAATTAAGAAAATAAGGTGAATGTTGCTAGAAGGAGGATAATTGGGCCTACTGAAATTGAATTGAATTTTAACAAAGGTGTTTTTAGAAAAGCATTCACTAGGTTTTATTTTCTTTGAGCGGAAATTTGAGAGATACCAATTATTTCGTTTCAGATCCGTGTTGCAGATGCTGAAGAAATCAGTTTAAGGTTGTAAATTTCAAACTGCTCTTATTAAACTCCAAAGATATTGAGAAAAAACTAAGCTATGAATGGGCTAAATAGCAAGATCAATTACAGGCATTTTTGGCAAAAAAAGGGATAGGGACTGCTATTCATTATCCTCGGATTATTCCCGATATGAGGCCCTAACGCGTTGATGATGATTTTGTTATTGGCCGATAACTAGCTAATGAAGGGCTCTCTTTGCCTTTGAACCCCTATTTGGAAGCAGAAGAGGTGGATTGGATAGTGGATAAAGTGGAGGAGTTTTTTGGGCTAATGTTTTAATTTTTAAAAGTATTGAACTTAGGTCTCTCATTCAAGAAGGTTTGTCTTCTTAGAGGGTCAACGAGTCGGGAAATCCCAGCTGAGTGTAGTTTTAGGTTGTATTTTAAAAGAGACGTTGCCTAGGCGTAATTTGTAATTACGTTTTCGTATCAAAACAAATTTGTGATTTGCTGATGATACAAGAGTTGAAGAAATAAAGCCAATTAGAGGGATATGAGGGAATGACAAGGCGTTAAAAATTCCGATCCTGATCGGAACTAGCTTTGGGACGGCTTGTAGGGTGGACAAAATCTAAATGCCTCAAATCAAACTACAAAGATAATGAGAAGGAGCTACACTGGAGGTAGGAAATAATCAAGGAAAGGTTTAGGGTGGGACAGGTATGGTTTAAATTTTTCTTTTGCCCATTATTCTGAACCTTTTCATTTAAATTAGTGTACCAAATTGTGTACACTAAATTTGAAAACATGGTAGTAATTAGCACAAGAGAGTTTCGGCAAAATCTCAAAAAATATTTGGACCTGATAGATAAGAATGAGCGGGTGATTATTCAACGGGGCAAGGGCAAAGTGTATGAAATTTCAAAGGATGTGAAAAATGACCGATTCTTTGATGATCCAGCGGTACAGGAGCGAATAGTCAAGAGTATTCAATCCTACTCCGAGGGTAAAACAATAAAATTGTCTGATGACCAATTGAAGGATTTACTTGGTATATGACATTTGAGATTGAATTTACATTTGAAGCACTGCAAGATTTTGAGAAGCTGAAGAAAACAGGAAATAAGTCGATTTTAAAGAAGTTCTTCTCTTTGATTCAGGAACATAAAAAGCATCCAGAGACAGGGAAAGGAAAACCTGAAAGGCTCAAACACTTTCAACAAAATACTTGGTCGAGAAGGATTGATAAAAAGCACAGGCTGGTATATTTGATCGATGGAACAAAAATTGTCGTGACGATTTTAGGTGCCTATGGGCATTATGGTGATAAATAAAGCCAGCTTTAATCCCCCTATGGGAGTAGTAGAATCATGATTAGGACTAGGTGTAGTTTGGCTGCCCTGCCATCTGGCCTCTCGCTAAAAAGCTTTACTATAGCTTTTTCTGACGCGCGATCCTACCTTTATATACTGATAAACTTGTAATTTGCCAGGTGCGGAAAACATCATTATCAATACAACACTCTTTGAGGTAATTTGGTAGCATGGCTCAATGCAGAGCAGGGAAGGATCCTTGGCCCATCCCGAAGCCAAGAAGTGCAGGAGGGGGATAGTGTGGAACTTGGTGTTTTTGGAAAATACGTAGACCCCAAGAAGTTCAGACTAAGTCCGGCGACCTTTGCCCGAACCGGGATGGACCGCAAGATCATCCGCACGCTCGGGGAGTATGGGCAAAACCTGGCCGCCTCCCCCAACGAACTTGCGATAGCCAATGTCATTGCGCTGGTGATTACCGAACTTAAACAGAAACCTGCACCCGAAGCGTATATGGGTTACGCTTTGTATGATGCAGATAGTAATCTGTACGAACAAGGAAAGGTAGTTTTAAGCAAAAGAGCCAGAAACAAGCATGAAGAACTGATTGAGAAGATCGCGGTGAGGAAGGATGGCTACATCGAAACATTCTTGGTGAACGAGACAAGCGAAAACGTCTGGTTCGATCAGTTCCGGATTATGAGTACTGGTCCCTTAATCGTACAGGAGACTCATTATGATCCCTGGGGTGTTGAACTAAGCGGATTGGGGTATC
>NZ_FNAC01000089.1 GCF_900101705.1 Algoriphagus faecimaris
CAGACTCTTTTAACATATCTTGTAGAAACTGTAACAGCCGTACGGTAAGCTTTCGGGCAATTAGTACTGCTCAGCTATGACATTACTGCCTTTACACCTGCAGCCTATCAACCTCATCGTCTCTGAGGGCCCTGTTTGGAAGTCTCATCTTGAGGGGAGTTTCGCACTTAGATGCTTTCAGCGCTTATCTCTTCCCGACGTAGCTACCCGGCAATGCAATTGGCATCACAACCGGTACACCAGCGGTCAGTCCAACCCGGTCCTCTCGTACTAAGGTCAGGTCCTCGCAAACTTCCCACGCCCGCAACAGATAGGGACCGAACTGTCTCACGACGTTCTGAACCCAGCTCGCGTGCCACTTTAATGGGCGAACAGCCCAACCCTTGGGACCTTCTCCAGCCCCAGGATGTGACGAGCCGACATCGAGGTGCCAAACCTCCCCGTCGATATGAGCTCTTGGGGGAGATCAGCCTGTTATCCCCAGCGTACCTTTTATCCTTTGAGCGACGGCCCTTCCATTCAGAACCGCCGGATCACTATACCCGTGTTTCCACCCTGCTCGGCTTGTCGGCCTTACAGTCAAGCTCCCTTATGCTATTGCACTCCTCGTACGGTTACCAAGCGTACTGAGGGAACCTTTGGAAGCCTCCGTTATCCTTTTGGAGGCGACCACCCCAGTCAAACTACCCACCAAGCAATGTCTCCCGTAATCGGGATTAGATACCAAACAAACAAAGGGTGGTATTTCAACGGTGACTCCACAGATCCTGGCGAACCCGCTTCGCAGTCTCCCACCTATCCTACACATCATTTGTCCAGTACCAATGCTAAGCTGCAGTAAAGGTGCATGGGGTCTTTCCGTCCCGTTGCGGGTACGCGGCATCTTCACCGCGACTACAATTTCACCGAGCTCATGGCTGAGACAGCGCCCAGATCGTTACACCATTCGTGCAGGTCGGAACTTACCCGACAAGGAATTTCGCTACCTTAGGACCGTTATAGTTACGGCCGCCGTTTACCGGGGCTTCGATTCAGAGCTTCTCTTGCGATAACTCCCCCTCTTAACCTTCCGGCACCGGGCAGGTGTCAGGCCTTATACCTAGTCTTTCGACTTCGCAAAGCCATGTGTTTTTGTTAAACAGTCGCCTGGGCCTCTTCACTGCGGCCCCCCCTGCGGGGGGCGCCCCTTCTCCCGAAGTTACAGGGCCATTTTGCCGAGTTCCTTAGCCATGATTCACTCGAGCACCTTAGGATACTCTCCTCGACCACCTGTGTCGGTTTGCGGTACGGGTAAACATACGCTTAACGCTAGAAGTTTTTCTTGGAAGCACTTAGGGCCACTATCCGATTGTCCGAAAACGCTCGGTACTATCAGCTTCGGCTAAACCCACGCATTTTACTATGGGTCCAATACCTACTACCTTCAACGCGGTATTCCGTCACCGCGCGGGCCTTTCATCACTCCGTCACTCCATCACCTGTATGCTTAGTACGGGAATATTAACCCGTTGTCCATCGACTACCCCTCTCGGGTTCGCCTTAGGCCCCGACTAACCCTGATCCGATTAGCGTTGATCAGGAAACCTGGGTCTTACGGTGGGCGGGTTTCTCGCCCGCCTTATCGTTACTTATGCCTACATTTGCTTTTCCAAAAGCTCCAGTGCACATCACCATGCACATTCGCCGCCGTTGGAATGCTCCCCTACCACTCGTATTACTACGAATCCTTCGCTTCGGTACTAGATTTGATGCCCGATTATTATCGACGCCCTGTCGCTCGACCAGTGAGCTGTTACGCACTCTTTAAAGGAATAGCTGCTTCCAAGCTAACCTCCTGGCTGTCTCTGCAACTGGACCACCTTTGTTCAACTTAATCTAGATTTGGGGACCTTAGCGGAAGGTCTGGGTTCTTTCCCTCTCGGACTGGGACCTTAGCACCCCAGCCCTCACTGCCGGTTCTGTATAGCGGCATTCGGAGTTCGTCAGGATTTGGTAGGATGTGACTCCCCCTAGTCCTATCGGTAGCTCTACCTCCGCCATACAATTCCCGACGCTGTTCCTAAAAACATTTCGGGGAGTACGAGCTATTTCTCAGTTTGATTAGCCTTTCACCCCTACCCACAGCTCATCCGGAAGCTTTTCAACGCTTATCGGTTCGGTCCTCCATACTGTGTTACCAGTACTTCAACCTGGCCATGGGTAGATCACCAAGTTTCGCGTCTACCCCCTCCGACTCAATCGCCCTTTCAGACTCGCTTTCGCTCCGGATCCGGCACTCAATGCCTTACCCTTGCCAGAGAGGTGTAACTCGTAGGCTCATTATGCAAAAGGCACGCCGTCACCCAACTAATGGGCTCCGACCGCTTGTAAGCGCACGGTTTCAGGTTCTATTTCACCCTCCTATTCGGAGTACTTTTCACCTTTCCCTCACGGTACTAGTTCACTATCGGTCTCTCAGGAGTATTTAGCCTTACCGGATGGTGCCGGCCAATTCAATCGGGATTTCTCCGGTCCCGACCTACTCAGGATACCCGCCTCTCAAACAACTCTTCCAATACGGGACTCTCACCCCCTACGGTCGGCCTTCCCATGCCGTTCTCGTCAAGTCGTTCTCAATTATGCAGGTCCTATAACCCCGTACATGCCGTAACATGAACGGTTTGGGCTAATCCGCGTTCGCTCGCCACTACTTACGGAATCATTATTATTTTCTCCTCCTCCAGGTACTTAGATGTTTCAGTTCCCTGGGTTTGCCTTCCTTGCGGAATACCACTAACGTGGTGGGTTGCCCCATTCGGATATCCACGGATCAATTCGTATTGGCCGATCCCCGTGGCTTTTCGCAGCTTATCACGTCCTTCTTCGCCTCTGAGAGCCTAGGCATCCCCCGTGCGCCCTTATTCACTTACTCTTTACTTATTCAGAATACCTCACAGGTATCCCTACTGTTACAGTTTCTACGCAATATGTCAATGAACTTC
>NZ_FNAC01000002.1 GCF_900101705.1 Algoriphagus faecimaris
AGAACTTGGAGGCGAAAACCGCACAGCATTTAATCAAGGATTACATTGATTCAAACGCTGTGCTTCAAACAGATAAAAGTACCACCTTCTCAGACCTGAGTGATTGTATTGATGTTCATGTCAGAGAAATCTCTGGTACACAAGAAGGCAATTTTAACCTCAAATGGGTTCATATTGCCATCAGTAACTTAAAGAAACACCTGCAGACATACCATATGATCAGCGAACGAATGATGCAGAACTATCTGGATGAGTTTTGTTACAAGCTAAACAGAAGATACTTCGGTCAAAAACTCTTTGACAGACTCATTATTGCTTCAATTTACCCATACTGGCATGATTGCGGATAATCATAAAAAGAATTAAAAATACCATGTGCTGTTTTTTATTTTAAAAACAAATCCCAAGCCAAAGCAGACTTGGGAGGGTATAAAGTAAAAGAGAGATGCATTTTTATGATTTTAAATCGGATCTTTCCAGGCTCTTGTCATTTCCTTTTTGCCGGGAGGTCCGGGAGGGTTTTCGACACGAAGACCAAGTTCTTTGAGGTCACGTTTGAATTGCCCCATGGCTGAGTAGGTGGTGAAAACAGCTCCGGGTCGCATTGAATCTACTATTTTTTGGAGTAAATCTTTTTTCCAAAGCTCAGGCTGTTTGCTTGGAGCAAAAGCATCAAAAAACACCACATCAGAAGGGTATAGCTGCGCTTCTTCGAGGGTGACTTGGTCTTTTTTAAAGTTGAAATACTCTGATACTGGCCCGCCTTTATTCCATTCTACATCGTGTAGAAGCTGAAAATACTTATGGTAATGCCAGATAGCATCATTTTGATCGATATAATTTAGCTGAGAATAAATCTCTTTGGAGATGGGGTAGGGCTCCAGGGTATGGTACAGAACAGGGATTTGATTTTGCTCAGCCCATACTAGCGTTAGCCAAGCATTCAGTCCTGTCCCAAAACCCACTTCAACTATTCGAATGGGCATTTTCTTTGGGTTGTGAGCTAGCCAAGAGTCCAAGCCATAAATTAAAAATACATGTAGGGACTCCTTGTATGCTCCGTGAAAGCTATGATAGCTTTCTTTTAAACCTTCATGATAAAGCGAATGAGAGCCATCTTCCGTTGTGATGATTTTCAACTGATCTGTCATGGTTTGTAAATTAGTGCGGTACAATATGCAGACACTCCTTCCTCTCTACCTACAAACCCAAGCCATTCGGTCGTTGTTGCTTTAATAGAAATTTGACTTTCTGCCACATTCATTACTTCAGCTAGGCAGGTTTTCATGGCAGGAATATGTGGGTTGATTTTAGGGTTTTGTAGACAAATGGTGCTGTCCAGGTTTCCTAATTCGTAGCCTTCAGCTCGCAAGAGCTGCATTACCTCTCGTAGGAGTATTTTGCTATCAATACCTTTGTATTTGGGGTCTTTGTCAGAGAAATGATATCCGATGTCGCGGAGATTGGCTGCTCCTAGAATCGCGTCGCAGATCACGTGAATCAATACATCTGCATCAGAATGACCGACAGCTCCTTTTTCATGGTCAACTTTGATGCCTCCCAGCCAAAAGTCATAGTCAGGTTTAAGCTGATGGACATCGTATCCAAAACCTATTCGAAATGTATTCATGATTCTATGGGTTGATAATATAAGACAGATGCTTGGTTTTCACGGATGAGCTGGTCAGCAGAAGCCTTGATTTCCTCAGCAGTGATTTTTGATTTGGTCTCAAATTCTTTCCAGTAGAGGTCAGGATGCCCCTGATTGGCATAGAAAGCGAGATTCATTACTCTATTGATCAGTTGGATAGACTCATAGGTCTTCATCGCTTCACTTTGGTTTTTGGATTTTTCTAGTTCGTTCTCAGAGATTTCTTTGCTCATGAACTCTCCCAAAGCATCATCCAATGCCTCCTCTGCTTCTCTTGCATTCACACCGCTTTCCATTTTCCCGGAGAAGACCAACAGTCCAGGGTCCATGGACCCCAGTACATAAGCTCCTACGGAGGCAAATAATTTACCAGATTTGACCAATTTTTGTTCTAGAATAGATGATTTCCCAAAACCAAGGACATCTGAAATTAAGTCAGCCTGAAGAAAACCCTCCTGAGTCTTGCCTGGCATTTTGTAAGCTTTGAATAGTGCTGCGGTAGGAACAGGGTAAAACACTTCTTTTTCCCGACGCATTTTTTGGGTCTCTTCTGATGGAATAGGGGGATTTTTTAATCCTATGGTTGGTATCGGTCCAAACCATTTCTCTGCAAGCCGCTTGACCTGCTCGGCAGTGACGGCTCCACCTACGACTAGGATAGCATTATTGGGGCCGTAGTTTCTTTGATAAAAATCCCAAACATCCTCTCTTGTGTAGCCTTCAATATCCGCCGGAGAATCACCGATAGTAGGCCATCTATAGGGATGATTGTGGTAAGCCAGTGCCCTGAGGTGATGCCAAACATCGCCATAGGGTTGGTTGAGGTATCGCTGCTTAAACTCCTCCAAGACTACTTTTCGCTGGGTCTCTATGGTTTTTTCGCTCAGGGTCAATTGTAGCATTCGGTCTGACTCCAGCCAAAAAGCCGTCTCTAGATTGGCCGCCGGGAGGTTCATATAATAATTGGTAATATCAGGGCTGGTGAATGCATTGCAGCTTCCTCCTACCCGCTCCAGTTCCCGATCAAATACAGGTACATTGGCTGAGGACCCAAACATCAGGTGTTCAAAAAAATGTGCTAGACCTGTTTTTCCGGGGACTTCGTTTTTGGAACCCACTTTATAAAGCAGATTAAAAACAGCCATCTTGCTGGTTTGATCTTCATGGACAATAACCTCCAGTCCATTGTCGAGAAAAAAACGTTGATAGGGTAGCATCATAGGTTGGCAAAGCTAAGTTTTTTGAAAATAAGCCATGCTAAAAAGAAAGGCCTTTTCGCCTCTTTTGTTCCAAAATTGTAAGAATTGGCACTAATTTTTTCCCGTTGGTGGAAGATTCCTGATTTTTCAGAAAAAAGGCGAACTTTGGAGAAATGCTTAAAGTTTGAGCAAGAAGTTTTATCCTCCCCAAAATATCTCATGAAGAAGCATCTCATCGACCTAGAAAAGACCAATCAATTCTCCACGTTTTTTTTGGATTACCTGAAAGGAAAAGCAGAGTTGAGACCTTTTTATGGTCATTTGCCCAAGATCGAAAGCTTTGAAGAGGCCATTAAGAAAAAGGATTTTACTGCTGAATACAGAAAAACTCTTTGTCAAAGCCTGGAGAGGCAATACCAAGGAGTCGAGCTTTTTGAGGAGGAAAAAAGTCAGCTTTCGCACTTAAAATCTGAAAACACCTTTACGGTCACGACTGGTCATCAGCTTAATCTTTTTACCGGGCCACTTTATTTCATTTATAAGATAGTTTCCACGATTAATCTGGCCGCAAGATTAAAAAAGGAATATCCGGCCTACAATTTTGTCCCCATGTATTGGATGGCTTCCGAGGATCATGATTTTGCAGAAATCAATTATTTCAAACTTGACGGGAAGAAATACGCTTGGCAGACCAATCAAACAGGTGCAGTGGGTGATTTCAACCTAGATGCTTCATTTCAGGAGTTTTTGAAGTCGCTTAGTTTCGCTCCGGAGCTCTTTAAAAAAGCTTACTCCAGTTCAAAGACCTTGAAGGAAGCTGTACGGAAGTACGTCCATGAGCTCTTTGGAGAAAAAGGCCTACTGATCATCGACGGACACGATGTAGAGCTCAAAGCCCAATTCAAGGAGGTAATGAAAGAGGATGTGTTTAATCATGGTCCCTATAAGGAAGCTACCCTAAAGACAGAGTCTTTGGAGTCGCTCGGCTATGGTGGGCAGATTTTCCCGAGGGAAATTAATTTTTTCTATTTGGATTCAGGGATTAGGGAGCGGATTGAGCAGAAAGGGGAGGATTTTTATGTTTTAAACACAAATCTAAAATTTTCAAAAACTGAGCTAAATGAACTGATTGAGCAGCATCCGGAGAGATTTAGTCCCAATGTAGTGCTGAGACCGCTCTATCAAGAAATGATTTTGCCAAATCTGGCCTACTTGGGAGGTCCTGCAGAGGTGGTGTATTGGCTGCAACTGAAAGGTGTCTTTAAGCTTTTCAAAACGCCTTTTCCTATTTTGCTTCCAAGGAATTTTGCTTTATTACTCAACGCTGAGGTTCAGCGAAAAATCCAAAAGCTTGAATGGCGGATTGAGGATCTTTTTTCTGATTTGGATAAATGGCGGCGCGATTTTGTTTGTAAGCACGCGCAAGAGGATATAGAAATGACAGTGGAAAAAAAAGCAATCGAATCCCTTTTTGATGCCCGTGGTGAAAGTGCTGCACTCCTAGACAAAAGTCTAAAGGAGGCTTTTGAATCTGCTAAGGTCCGTTCATTCAAAATTTTGGATCAGATGGGTAGGAAAGTTAGAAAAGCAGAAGAGCGGCGACAAAAGGTAATGTTAGACCGATCTTCTGCTATTGAAGAATTTATCAAACCTGGAGGATCACCTCAAGAGCGGGTGGTCAATATGATGCAGTTTTATTTAGAGGATCCTGAATTGATTGAGAAGCTCTTCGAACATTTTGATCCTTTGGATTTTAGAATGGTGGTTTTGGAGAATTAATGATGGAGAAAGTTGAGTTTCGCCAAAAATACCTCCGAAAACGAGAGAATCTAAATCCCGAGCAACGCCTAGCGTTCAATGATGCCATTCAAAAGCGCGCAATTGAGTTTTTAGAAAAACGTCCACAGCTGGGTGGAATACATCTCTTTTTGCCTATAGATCGACAAAATGAAGTAGATACGCTTCCAATTTTAACCTACCTATGGCATAATGATCGGATGGTCTTTACTTCCAAAGTAATCAGAGGAAGCCTCAGAATGGAGACCTTGACCATCCCAAGAGGGGTAAAGCTGATTCCCGATCATTGGGGGATCCCGATTCCCGAAAGCTTTGACCTAGTGACCACTGAGGCAATTGATATTGTTTTTGTGCCCTTACTGGCTTTCGATGAGGAAGGAGGAAGAATAGGCTTCGGAAAGGGCTATTATGATGTTTTTCTTGCCTCATTAGCGGAGACAGTACTCAAAGTGGGGTTGAGTTTTTTTGAGCCTGAGCCTAGCCTACCTAAAGAATCTCATGATATTCCTTTGGATTATTGTATTACTCCAGAAAAAATTTTTACTTTTTAGTCCGTTTTATCTACAAGAATTTATGAAAAAGCTTGTTTTGGTTTCTGTGCTTGCCTTGGTGCTGTTTTTAGTGGAGTCTAGAGAGTCAAAGGCTCAAGTAGGCGCTTATAACACGATGATAGGTGTCACAGGGGGCACCAATGTGGGAGGCACAGTAAAGCAATTTATCTCTGAACAGGGTGCTATTGACCTTTTGGTCTACAATCGCTGGAAAGGGTGGGTGGGTGCTTTGCTTTACGAGCATCATATGAATATTCGAGAATTTGAAGGCCTAGAGTGGTATATAGGAGGAGGAGCGCATTATGGAATGTGGAAAGACGGAAAAGGCGAACCCCCTTGGGTCTATAAAATAGATCAAGACTACAATGTATTTGGAGTAGACGCTATTGTTGGTTTAGAATACAATATCAACAGAAGTAACTTCTATGTGGGTTGTTATTGGAAGCCCGCTTATAATTTTGAAGAATTCACGAAGCTCTGGGAGGATGAGGCGGCTTTTACGCTCAGATATTCCTTTTGATTTGGTGGAATTGGTTTAAAAAGCCACCATTTTTTTTCAATTCTTCAAGGAAATAGATTTTTATTGTTGAAAAAGAAACCAAAAAGGTATTTTCTTTAATTTTTTTTCAATTCTTCTAGTGCTTATTAGATAAAGACCAAAATTTATTTTTACAGAACTCGCATTTACATCAATGAAATTTCACAAGGATTATTTTTTACTATTTTATTGAAGGGGAATTAAAAAATAACGGAGTAAAATTTTTTTTTTGCATCCATAGTATTTCTTTATCTCCAGAATAAAATTTTGTATTTATTAAGAAATAAAGATGATTCGGTTAATTATTGTTAATATCTCTTATGTTACAAAATATTCATCTTGAATAACCGCCTACACAAAATTTTTACCGCCTGAGGCTTAAAAATGTTAAAAAATCAATATTAAGGTAATAATATTGAACTTATTAAGCTTATGAGATATATAAATGTAAAAATACATGTTTAAAATTGTATTTAAATAATTTTACGCTACTATTTCCCTGATTTTGAAATTCGATTTAAAGGGATTTTCTTTACGTATCAACTAAACTAAATACCTTATGAGAAAAGCTTTACTCTTTGTTGTTGCGCTTTTCACCATGACACTCAGTTATGAGGTGTCGGCGCAACAGCGGGTAATTACCGGAACGGTAATTTCCGACGAAGATGGACTTGGCTTGCCGGGTGCAACCGTCCTCGTGAAGGGTACGACTGTAGGTACTACCACCGATCTGGATGGTAATTACTCGATCAGCGTCCCTGCGGGTTCAGATGTCCTGATTTTCTCTTTTGTGGGCTTGGAGTCCAAAGAAGAGGTGATCGGGAATCGAACCGTTATTAATGTCACCCTTACTGCTGATGCTGCCCAACTATCCGAAGTGGTAGTGACGGCGATCGGTATAGAAAGGGAAAAGAAAGCCTTGGGTTATGGCGTTACCTCCGTAGGTAACGAGCAACTCGAAAATCGTCCAGAGCAAGACGTTGCCCGCGTTTTGCAAGGAAAAGTACCAGGGGTAAATATCACTTCAACCAACGGTATGTCTGGTTCGGGTACCAACATGGTAATTAGAGGTTATTCCTCTGCTACTGGTTCTAATCAGCCATTGTTCGTTGTAGATGGTGTGCCTTTTAACACAAGCACGAATGCTGAGAATGGCTTTACCACAGGTGGTGCAACTACTTCTTCTCGATTCTTGGATATCGACCCGAACAACATCGAGTCTATGTCTGTATTGAAGGGCTTGTCTGCTACTGTACTATATGGTGACCAAGGACGAAATGGTGTAATTTTGATTACAACCAAGTCTGGTGCTTCTAAAAGAAAAGCAGCAGAAGTAACGATCAACCAATCTGTATTTACCAACGAAGCGGCTTCTTTGCCTACTTATGGACAGATTTATGGTAATGGTTTCCAGCAAGGAAATGGATTCTTCTTCTCCAACTTTGGTGGAAGAATGGACATCGGTTCTACGGTGAATCACCCTTATGCTACTTCTTCTCTTGCATCGATTAGAAATGCATTCCCTGAGTTTTTCAATGCTGACGGAACTCCTGTTCAGTACGAATACAAGGCTTATGCAGATCCTTCTGAGATATTCTTCAGAAAAGGTCTAATCAGTAACACCTCTATTCAGGTTTCTGGTGCTTCTCAAAATACTAGCTATAACGCAAGCTTTGGCTACACGGATGAGGAAGGTTTTACTCCAGGAAACAAATTGAATAAATACAATTTCGGTTTGGGGATTAACACGGCTGTCACGGACAAGCTTACCGTAAAATCATCGTTCACCTTTGCGATCACAGACTTGGAATCACCTCCGGTTAACGCCGCATTTGGTTCAGGTCCTTCAGGAGGTATTCCGTCAGTATTTGCTCACGTGCTATACACGCCTAGATCTGTGGATTTGGGAGGGCTTCCTTGGGAAAACCCAGTAGATAGAAGCTCTGTGTACTATAGAGGAGGTAATGATATAGTTAATCCAATTTGGTTGGTTAATAACTATCAAAACACTTCAGATGTACAGCGATTCTTCAACTCTACCTCTATCAATTACGATATCAATGATGATTTCTTTATCACTTATCGTATTGGTTTGGATACGTATACAGAATTGCAAGAAGCCAGATATAATAGAGGTGGACCGTCTTCTAGTTTGGCTACCCAGACAGGTTATTACCGCTCTACCAATATCACTAACACCATTTGGAACCAAGATTTGGTGATCAACTGGAAAAAAGAATTTTCTGATGATTTTGGAATGAGTGCCTTGATCGGTGGAAACTCAAGATATGACACCTATGCCCAAAATGGAGTGGCATCTCAGGGTCAGTTAGCTTTCGGGTTGTTCCGTCACTCTAACTTCCGTCAGTCCTCTTCTAATGATGCCTATAACGGGAATAACCTCAACAGAACTCAAGAAGAGCGAAGAATGGGGATCTATGCCAACGTTACTTTAGATTATAAAAACTACTTGTACTTAAACTTGTCCGCTAGAAATGACTGGACTTCTACAGTAGAACCTGAAAACAGAAGAATTCTTTATCCAGGAGCTTCCGTTTCCTTCATTCCTTCCACAGCTTTTGACTGGAATTCGAATGTAGTCAACGACCTTAAGCTTCGATTGGGTTATGGTACTTCTGCAGGTTTCCCTCGTCCTTATAGAACAAGAAATATTCTTGAACAAACTGCAAGGGCATTTGATAGAGATGGTAATGTGTCTCCAACTCACTCAGTAGATAATCTATTGGGTAACGCCGATTTGAGACCTGAGTTGCACGAAGAGACAGAATTTGGAGTCGAGGCAGTGATGTTCAATAACAAATTGACTTTCGATCTTTCTTTGTATCAGAAAAATACCAGAGACTTGATTACTCAGTCTCCTATTGATCCTGCTACAGGATTTACCTCCACTGCGATCAACATCGGTAAGATCAGAACTAGAGGTATCGAATTTCAGGCTACTGTCAATCCTGTGACTACCGCTTCAGGATTCAACTGGAACTCTACCGTCAACTGGGGTCTTTACAGATCTGTGACAGTTGAACTAGGTGGAGGACTGGAAGAAGTACTTGTTGCCGGCTTCACTACCTTGGGTAACTTTGCTATCCCAGGAGAGCCATTCAATGTGATCAAAGGAATTGGTTTTGATAGAGATGAGCAGACTGGACAGCCTATCATTTTGTCGAATGGACTTCAAAAGCCAGCTGCGGATCTTCAGATTCTAGGTGATCCAAACCCAAGATGGAATGGATCATGGATCAATACCTTCTCTTACAAAGGATTTACACTTTCTGCCATGATGGAATACAGACACAAAGGAGCTATTTTCTCCAATACGGTGACTGCTACATTGGCAAGAGGGGTAACCAAAGATCCTGTAGCTGATAGAGAATTGACCTTTATTATGCCAGGTGTGAAAGAAGACGGTACACCAAATGATAGACAAATTACCGCTTCCGATTACTTCTTCGGAGGATATCAAGGTGCTACTGATGAGCCAAACATATTCGATGGTTCTATGATCCGATTGAGAGAAGTTTCTCTAGCTTATGCCTTGCCTGCAAGCTTAATCTCGAAAACTCCTTTTAAGAGAGCGTCTCTTGCGCTTAGCGGCACCAACCTTTGGTTCCTAGCGCTGAACTTCCCACCAAACATGAATTATGACACGGATGTGTTGGGAACAGGTGTAGGTAACGGGTTAGGTTTCGACTTTGTAACTGGGCCTAGCTCCAGAAGATTTGGTGGAACCTTGACCTTGGCATTCTAAACCACAAACAGACAATACAATGAAAAAGAAAATATATAGTTTATTGCTGGCGTTCAGCACCCTGTTTGCGGTTTCCTGTGATCTAGATCTATTGGAAAACCCAAATGCGGTGAATGCCGACACAGCTTCTCCTGATTTTCTCTTGAATAGAATCCAGTTGGATTACACTGATCTATTCAATGCAGTGGGAAATCACGGAATGAGATTGACGAGAATGCTCAATCAGGGCTCAGCCCAGTACGAAGGAGCTTACACTCCGGTGACTACCAATGGATATTGGACTAATGCTTATGCGAATATTCTTCAGGATGTTGCTTTCCTAGAGCCTTTGGCAGAAGAGGGTAATTTTCAGAAGCACCTTGGAATTTCTAAGACGATCAAGGCGATGGTTTTATTCCACTTGGTTGATTCTTATGGAGATGTTCCACTTACTCAAGCACTAGATCCGACCGAGTTTAATCCTACTTTGGATTCAGGTGAATCAGTTTATGATGCTGCTCTTGCTGCCTTGAATGAGGCCGAAGGACATTTCAATGCTGCAAGTGCTGGTGATCCCAATGACTTCTTTTATGGAGGTGATGAAGATAAGTGGGTAAGATTGATTAATACACTTAAACTTCGTTACTACTTAAATAGAAGATTGGTAGATGCTAGTGGTTCTACTGCTGGTATCAACGCCTTGGTTGCTGCAGATAATATGCTGAAAGAAGGAGATGATTTCATTTTCCAATTCGGTACAACTGCTGCTGATCCTGACTCAAGACATCCAAGATTTGCAAGCCAGTACACCTCAGGTGGCGGTGACTATCAGTCTACGTATTACATGTGGCATTTGACAGAAGCAAAGGGATTTGATGATCCAAGAGCAAGATTTTACTTCTATCGTCAGCAAATTGTAAACCCTACAGATCCCGCTGATATTGAGTGTATTGCTCAGTTGGCTCCAGGACATTACTTAGTAGGTAACTTTATTTACTGTCTACCTGGTGATAGAGGTTATTGGGGTCGTGATCACTTGGACCCGGATGGTATTCCACCAGATGGATTGAAGCGTACTGCTTGGGGAGTTTATCCTGCGGGTGGTCGATTTGATGATGATTCTGCCACTCCAGTGAATAATCCTTCTTTGGGAGCTCAAGGAGCAGGTATACATCCTATTATGTTAGCTGCTTATGTAGACTTTATGCTTGCTGAAGCTGCTTTGGAACTAGGGGTAACTGGAGATGCTAAAGAGTATTTACTTTCTGGGATAGAGAAGCAGATGAACTTCATGGTAGACTGGAGCTTAGCTTCAGGGGATGCTGGAAATATCAGTGATTTCTTTACTGAAGAAGAGATTGAGATCGATAGAAATATTGACAGTTATCTTGGATATGTAGATGATGAATATTCATCTGCTGCTTCCAATGATGCTCGAATGAATATCATTGGTCGTGAATATTGGTTGGCACTGTTTGGAAACGGTATAGAGTCTTATAACTTGTACAGAAGGACAGGCAAGCCGGATAACATGCAGCCTGGATTAGAGCCTAATCCTGGAGTTTTCCCAAGATCATTCTTCTATCCAAACAACTACATGGTAACCAATACTAGTGCACAGCAGAAGGCAGATCAATCGGCACAAGTATTCTGGGATACGAATCCTTCAGGCAACGCTTGGGTTTACTAACCAATAAATTTGAAAAATTATGAGAATCCTAAAATATAGTTTCGGCTTATTGGCAATGGCTCTTGTGTTCCTTAGTTCTTGTAGAGACTTTGTGGAACCAAACATTCCCTATAGCGAATTTGACACAGGTGCTTATCTACGTACTATCGATAGAACAAGTACTACGTTTAACCTCTTCAACTTAGCTAATTCAAACTTTGCTTTGACTCTTGAAGCGGTGGATATCGAAGACGGCGGTACAGTAGAGACCGTAGAAATCAGAGTTCGTCACAGAAGACTGATCCCTGGTGTAGGTTTGGAGTTTACTCCTCAGGAGGATGCTTTGGTGGCAACCTTGCAAAAGTCTGATTTTGCGCCAAATTCTGAGTCTAGGTTTTTGAGAACTAGCTTCCAAATCTCTGCTGCTGATGCAATTGCGGCAGTTGGTTTATCTTTCGAGGATATCGAAGGTGGAGATGTGTTTGAATTTAGATTGGTTTTGAATGATCGATTTGGTCGTTCTTTCAGCTCAGATAACGTGACTAACAACGTTGCTGGTGCGCCATTCTATGCATCACCTTTCCAATACAATGTAAGCGTAGTTTGTCCATCCGACTTGGGAGGTACTTACCAGTTTGAAGCAACTGAGACTTTCTGTGGAGCTACCTATTCAGGAGAGATTACTTGGACTCCTGTATCGAGCAGTCCTGGTAGCTATACCTTGTCTGATGGTACTTTCGGTGCTTGGCAGGAATGCTATCCTGATAGCTGGGGTAGTGGAAACGTAAGAATCAATGATGCTTGTAACATCCTCAGTATGACTGGAACGGATAAGTATGGTGATTCCTACTCCATGACCGTTGTGAGTTCTACTCCAGAGGAATTGACCCTTTCTTGGGAAAATACCTTCGGTGAGTTTGGTACTGTAATCGTTAAGTCTAATGACGGCAAACCTTGGCCTGATTTGAGATAATTCGATTGAGTTATAATAAGCAGCGCTTCGGCGCTGCTTTTTTTTCTTTATGTATATTTGTAAAAGCAAATAAGCGGTTTTTTAATATCATTATTCTCATGTAGTTTTGTTGTGATCTAAAAAACTGTCATGGACAAATTTTCATACATCGCCAATGCTCATATTTCCTACATCGATGAGCTTTACCAATCCTTCAAACAAGACCCAGATTCCATCGACCTTAGTTGGAAAGAATTTTTTCAAGGCTTTGATTTTGCCTTAACCAATTATGGTGATGAAGATTCAACTGAATCGAGGCCTCAGTCTAATGCTAAAAATGGCTCTTTAGCTACTCCAGGCACCATCATGGACATGGAACAGCTTCCTAAGGAGATTAAAGTAAGAGCGCTTATCCATGCCCACCGTTCTAGAGCACATTTACGGTCTAAAACCAATCCGGTAAGGGAAAGAAGAGATCGAAAAGCATTAATCGATCCTCAAGACTTTGGATTGGGCAAAGAAGATATGGGTACAGAATTCCAAGCGGGAAATGAAATCGGAATCGGAAAGGCCAAACTCTCAGCAATTGTTGAGGCGCTGAAAACCATTTACGAAGGTCCGATGGGATTTGAGTACCTCTACATTCGTGACCCAGAGATTTTGGATTGGTTAAAGACCAAAATTGAAAAAGAAGCCCTAGCTTTTAACCCCGCTACAGAAGAGAAGAAGCGAATTTTATCTAAGCTGAACCAAGCGGTTGTATTTGAAAACTTTTTGCATACAAAATACTTAGGGCAAAAGCGCTTTTCTCTAGAAGGTGGTGAGAGTACCATTCCTTTCCTAGATGCGGCCATCAATACTGCTGCTTTGGGTGGTGTAGAGGAAGTAATGATTGGAATGGCACACCGTGGTCGACTAAATGTCTTGGCCAATATCATGGGTAAAACCTATGAGCAGATTTTCTCCGAATTTGAAGGAACGGCTAAGCCCGACCTGACCATGGGTGATGGGGATGTGAAATATCATATGGGATATTCCTCAGATATAGTCACTCCTGATGAGAAAAAAGTTCACCTTAAGTTAGCACCCAATCCATCCCACCTAGAGGCGGTTAATCCTGTGGTGGAGGGTTTTATTCGTGCAAAAATTGATTCCGAGCACCAAGGTGACGCCAGAAAAGCGCTTCCTATTTTGATCCATGGAGATGCTGCGGTAGCCGGTCAGGGAATCGTATACGAAGTGACTCAAATGGCAGGCTTGAAAGGCTATCATACCGGAGGTACTATACACTTTGTAATCAACAATCAAGTAGGGTTTACCACAGACTTTGATGATGCTAGATCGTCTATTTATTGTACGGATGTAGCTAAAATTATCGATGCACCTGTGATCCATGTCAATGGTGACAATGCTGAAGCTGTCGTTTTTGCTGCTAGGCTAGCAGCAGAATTCCGTCAAAAGTTTGGTAAGGATATCTTCGTGGATATGGTTTGCTATCGTCGTCATGGACACAATGAGTCCGATGAACCTAAATTCACTCAACCCGAACTTTACAATATCATTTCAAAACACCCCAATCCGAGAGAGGTTTATATCAAGCGATTGACTGAGCGAGGGGATCTTGATGCCAAGATTGCCAAACAAATGGATGAGGAATTTAGGCAACTCCTTCAAGATCGCTTAAATATGGTGAAAGAGAAGCCTCTGCCTTATCAAGCGACCAAATTTGAGCGTGAGTGGGGAAGCCTAAGAAGATCCAACCCTGATGACTTTTTACAATCTCCTGAAACTGGGATCTCTGAAGATGCTATCAAAACGGTGGCAGAAGCCTTGACGGTGATTCCGAAGGGGTTCAAGGCCATCAAGCAGATCGAGGTGCAAATGAAGCAGCGAAAGGAAATGTTTTTCAAGTCCAAATCACTCAACTGGGCTTCTGCTGAGCTTTTGGCCTACGGTTCTTTGCTATTAGAAGGTAAAACGGTACGATTGACAGGACAGGATGTACAGCGTGGTACTTTCTCCCACCGTCATGCAGTGCTACATGATGCGAGTTCTAATCAGCCATACAATTCTCTCAAAGAGATGAAAGACAGAAAGGGGCATTTTTATATTTACAATTCCCTTTTATCTGAATATGCCGTATTGGGTTTTGAATATGGTTATGCAATGGCTAATCCGCATTCATTGACGATTTGGGAAGCACAGTTTGGGGATTTTGCTAATGGTGCTCAGACTATGATCGATCAGTTTATATCCTCGGGTGAATCCAAGTGGCAAAAGCAAAATGGACTGGTCATGCTTCTTCCTCATGGTTATGAAGGCCAAGGACCGGAGCATTCCAATGCACGCCCTGAGCGCTTTTTACAACTTTCGGCAGAGTATAACATGGTAGTTGCCAATATTACCGAGCCTTCCAACTTCTTCCATATGTTGAGAAGACAGTTGACTTGGGAATTCAGAAAGCCATGCATAGTCATGTCTCCTAAGTCTCTTTTGAGACACCCTAAAGTCATGTCTCCTGTGGAAGAATTCACTCAAGGGAGATTTAGAGAAATCATCTTGGATACCACTGTAGAAGCCAAGGATGTAAAAAGAGTGGTTCTTTGCTCCGGAAAAATTTACTACGATCTGGAGGAGGCAAGAGAAAAAGAGAAAGTAAAAGACGTTGCTATCCTTCGTATCGAGCAGCTGCACCCGCTGCCTATCAAGCAAATAGTGGAAGCAGTCAAAGCTTATAAAGATGCCGAGTTGGTGTGGGTTCAGGAAGAGCCTGAAAATATGGGTTATTGGACTTATATTCTCCGCCTGTTGTACAAGGAATTGCCGATGGAGCTGATTGCCAGAAAGGTAAGCGCTTCTCCTGCTACCGGTTATAACAAAGTTCACGTGGAAGAACAGAAATCTATCATTTCCAAAGCCCTAAAGTTGTAAATTACCTTTAATCCAGAATAATCATTTTGTCAATTTTGCCCTGCTGGCAAAATCATAATAGAAAAACACATGAGCAAAGAAATCAAAGTTCCCGCTGTAGGAGAGTCTATTACGGAGGTCACGATAGGCCAGTGGTTTAAAAAAGACGGTGATACCGTTCAGATGGATGAGGTTCTCTGTGAACTCGAGTCTGACAAAGCAACATTTGAATTGCCAGCAGAAGCGGCAGGTACGCTTAGGATTAAAGCTGAAGAGGGAGATATCCTCGAGATAGGAGCTGTTATCTGCACCATCGAAGAATCTGACTCCGGAGTGAAAGCCGAAGAGTCCAATACTGAAAAGAAAGAAGAAAAATCAACTGGTTCTTCCTCTTCCAAGAAGACTGGAGAAGTGAAAGAAATGGTGGTTCCCACTGTAGGGGAGTCTATCACTGAAGTCACTCTGGCCAATTGGATCAAAAATGACGGAGACTATGTCAAGCTTGACGAAATCATCGCAGAAGTAGATTCTGATAAGGCAACTTTTGAGCTACCTGCGGAAGCTTCCGGAGTTTTGAGGCATGTAGCCGCTGAGGGAGATACCCTAGAGATCGGCGGTTTGATCTGTAAAATAGAAGTCACTGATGGAGAACCTGAAGCATCTTCCTCTTCCGAGTCTAAAGATGACAGCGAAAAATCTTCCGATTCGGATTCTTCCGAAGACAAAGAGAATTATGCCACTGGCCATGCTTCTCCCGCTGCCTCCAAGATCCTTGCAGAAAAAGGAATCAAGCCTGAAGAGGTAAAAGGCACCGGAAAGGATGGACGCATCACCAAGGAAGATGCTCAAAATGCCGAAAAATCAGCTTCAGCTCCAGCCAAACAAGAACCTAAAAAAGAGGAGGCTCCTCAAGAGGCTGTAAAAGTAGCAGGCTCAAGAGACGAGCGAAGAGAAAAAATGTCCTCTTTAAGAAAAACTGTTGCTCGACGCCTAGTCTCTGTCAAAAATGAGACAGCGATGTTGACTACTTTTAATGAAGTCAATATGAAGCCTATCATGGACCTGCGATCTAAGTTTAAGGAGCAGTTTAAGGAGAAACATGGAGTCGGATTGGGCTTTATGTCATTCTTTGCCAAAGCAGTCTGCGTGGCACTCCAAGAGTGGCCGGCAGTGAATGCCAAAATCGATGGAAATGAAATCGTTTACAATGACTATTGTGATATTTCCATCGCGGTTTCCGCACCGAAAGGCTTGGTCGTGCCAGTGATTCGAAATGCAGAGTCCTTGACTTTTGATCAGATCGAAAAAGAAGTGGTTCGATTGGCGACTAAAGCACGGGATAATAAATTGTCGATAGAGGAAATGACAGGTGGTACATTCACACTTACCAATGGAGGGATATTTGGCTCCATGATGTCCACTCCAATCATCAATGCTCCACAGTCAGCTATTCTAGGGATGCACAATATTGTGGAGCGACCAATGGCGGTCAATGGAGAAGTTAAAATTTTGCCGATGATGTACTTGGCACTTTCTTATGACCACAGAATCATTGATGGTCGAGAATCAGTAAGCTTCTTGGTTCGAGTCAAGCAGCTTTTGGAAGATCCTACACGGTTGTTGTTTGGAGTTTAAAGATTTACGAGGGCAGCTTTTGAAAGCCCTCTTTTCAACTGGCTATGACTAGATCAAGAATCTTGTGTCTAGCCTCTAAAATCTAAAAAAATATGTACGACGTTATAGTAATAGGTTCGGGTCCCGGTGGATATGTAGCGGCTATAAGAGCTGCGCAATTGGGATTGAAGACCGCCATTATCGAGAAATATTCCACCTTGGGTGGTACTTGCCTCAATGTAGGCTGTATTCCCTCCAAAGCTTTATTGGACTCTTCGGAGCATTATCACAATGCTGCCCATACTTTTAAAACTCATGGCATCAATCTTTCTAATTTGAAAGTAGATTTGAAGCAAATGATTGCCCGTAAAGATGATGTGGTCAAGCAAAATGTGGATGGGATTCAGTTTTTGATGAAGAAAAACAAAATCGATGTTCATCATGGGCTAGGTTCCTTCGTGGATGCCACTACCGTAAAAGTGAGCAAGGAGGATGGTAAATCTGAAGAAATCAAAGGGAAAAACATTATCATCGCGACTGGCTCTAAACCTGCTTCACTTCCATTTATCAAATTGGACAAGGATAGGATCATCACCTCTACCGAAGCTCTGAAGATGAAGGAGATTCCAAAGCATCTCATTGTCATCGGAGGAGGGGTAATTGGTATGGAGTTGGGTTCTGTCTATGGAAGAATGGGGTCCAAAGTTTCCGTTGTAGAATACATGGACTCATTGATCCCTTCTATGGATAAGACCATGGGGAAGGAATTGCAAAAATCACTGAAAAAGCTTGGTTTTGAGTTTTTCCTCAAGCATAAAGTCACTGCAGT
Organism: Algoriphagus faecimaris; assembly: GCF_900101705.1. Classification (GTDB taxonomy): domain Bacteria; phylum Bacteroidota; class Bacteroidia; order Cytophagales; family Cyclobacteriaceae; genus Algoriphagus; species Algoriphagus faecimaris. The sequence goes on from NZ_FNAC01000002.1 coordinate 17,456, forward strand.
AGAGAGCAAAGGCAAGGAAGTCACGGTTAAGGCTGAAAATGGAAAAGGTGAAACTATTGAAATCAAAGGAGATTATGTTTTGGTTTCAATTGGAAGAAAGCCTTACACTGACGGCCTGAATGCAGAAGCTGCAGGAGTGAAACTAAATGACAGAGGTCAGGTAGAAGTCAACGAACATTTGCAAACTTCAGCTTCCAATATTTACGCCATAGGGGATGTGGTTAAAGGCGCAATGCTTGCTCACAAGGCAGAAGAAGAAGGGGTTTTTGTAGCAGAAGTGATTGCCGGACAAAAGCCTCATATCAATTACAACTTGATTCCAGGAGTCGTTTATACTTGGCCGGAGGTCGCTTCAGTAGGCTTTACAGAGGAGCAGTTAAAAGAAAAAGGAGTCAAATATAAAACCGGTAAATTCCCATTTATGGCATCAGGCCGAGCGAGAGCGTCTATGGATACCGATGGTTTGGTAAAAGTGCTTGCTGATTCAGAAACGGATGAGATTTTAGGAGTTCACATGATCGGGCCACGTACGGCTGATATGATCGCTGAGGCAGTCGTAGCGATGGAATATCGTGCTTCCGCTGAAGATATCTCAAGAATGTCTCATGCGCACCCCACCTATACCGAAGCTTTCAAAGAGGCATGTTTGGCTGCCACAGAAAATCGAGCCTTGCATATTTAACCTAGTTTTGAAACAATGTTTAAAAGCCATGTGATCCAAAAGCATGGCTTTTTCTTTTTGGGGAAATTGTGTTAATTCCGTAATGAAGTTTAAAATCGCCATCATAGGTACCGGAAATGTTGCCTGGCATCTTGCACCTGCCTTGGAAAATGCGGGACATGTGATTACAGAAGTCTATGGGCGTGATCTTGATCGAGCGAGTAAAATTACAGCACGACTCTATGCATCAGAGCCAAAAATTGACCTTGATTTTTCTGAAAGTCAAGCTCAGATTTTCATTCTTGCCATCAAAGATGAAGCTATTTCTGAGCTGGCCGATGCTATTATTTTGCCCGAAGAGAGTATTTTGGTTCACACTTCGGGAGCTCAACCACTGGATGTATTAGGCTATAGCTCGGCAAGCTACATCGGGATTTTTTATCCCTTGCAATCATTTACGACCGGACAGAAAATGGATTTCTCAGAAGTACCTCTACTTTTAGAGGCAGAAGATCAAGCAGTGCTCCAAAAACTCCAAAAACTTGCTAAAAGTATTTCTAACCAAACCTATATCGTGCGATCTAAGGATCGAAAAGCCATTCACGTGGCCGCTGTCTTTGCCAGTAATTTTTCCAACCATATGATTAGGATTTCGGAAGAAATAATGCGCAGACAGGGGCTTGATTTTGATATGATGAAACCACTTATCATAGAGACTATTTCAAAAAGTCTTCAGATAGGAGCAAAAAAGGCCCAAACTGGGCCTGCTATTCGGGAGGATTATGAAACCTTAGAAGATCATTTTAGATTTTTGAACTTCAACCCTGAATTGGCTGAAATCTACCGGCTGATCTCCCAGGATATTATCGATAGTTAACCGTTCCAGGATCCGAATTTTCCATTTTGATAATCTTCGTAGGCCTCACGTATTTGAGCCTCAGAATTCATCACAAAAGGACCTTGAGCCACCACGGGTTCATTAAAGGGAAGTGCATGTCCCAATATAATAACGGATTCTTCAAGAGCTTCCACCTGTAGCCTTTCTCCGTGATTTTCAAATTCGACAAGATGTCTAAAATCTACTTCCTTCTCATTGACGGAGACTTTACCTCTGACTACATAGAAAAATATATTTTCGGAAGCAGGTATTTCTTTTTCAAATGCTCCGCCTTTAGCAAGGTAGATCGTGCTCATTTGGATAGGGAAAGTCCCTTCAAAGGCTCCTTTTACTCCGTTCCATTCTCCAAAAAGCTGCTGAATCTTGATTTTAGAATCATCCAACTCGAGCACAGGAATCTCTTCTTTTTGAAGCCCAATATAATTGGGGCTCATCATTTTTTTGGAAGCAGGTAGATTCAACCAAAGTTGTAAAATCTCGAGATCACCCCCGGATTTCTTGAATTGATCGCTTGAAACTTCAGCATGAATCAGGCCTTTGCCTGCTGTCATATATTGTACACCTCCTGGACCAATGACAGACTCGTGACCCGAAGAATCCTTATGCATAATATCCCCTTCGAGTATAAATGTCACGGTTTCCATTCCTCGGTGAGGATGCGGCCCAAAGGGCAAACCACGATTGTTGGCCGGATAAGTTTGGTATCCATGATGATTGAGAAAAAGAAAGGGATCAATCATTTCAATGCTCCTAGTCGGCATTGGGCTATAGGTGATAAGGTCAGCAATAGGTCTATATTCTGAATTGTGTATTTTTTTGATCGCACGCATAGTCATTATGTTACAATTAATGTATATACATGTAATGGTTTTCTTTTCTACATGGTTCAAAAAATCCTAGATTTAATTCAGCTTTTTATCCAGGGCTAAAATGGTTTTCAAAAGCACATTGGCACCGTTTGCGATTTCCTCCTTGCTGGAATATTCATCAGGCGCATGAGAAACTCCATCTTTACTAGGGATGAAGATCATACCCATAGGTGCTATTCTTGCCATTTCTTGAGCATCGTGACCGGCGCCGCTTGGAAGACTCATCGTACTGAGCCCCAATGCTGTTGCGCTTTCTTTGATGAGTTCCCGAATAGAATCATCTGCCAAAGCCGGCTTTGAGGCTACTTCAATATGTTTGACAGAAACTTCCACTCCGTAATCTTTTGCAAATGCTTCAGCCTGTAATTCCAAGTTTTCAAAAAGCGACCAAATTTTTTCAGAGGAGAGGTCTCTGATTTCTAGGGTTAATTTTACTTCACCGGGTATAACGTTTCCTGCACCTGGTGAGGCTGCTATTTTTCCTACTGTACCGACTTGCCTTCCCTCTGAGGCACGGATAGTTTCATTGACTGCTAAAATAAACTTGGCAGCGGGGAGCATTGGGTCTTTTCTCAAGTTCATTGGAGTGGTTCCGGCATGGTTCGCTTTTCCAGTGAAGGTAAATTCCCACCACTCGATGGCAACAATACCTTCCACAACTCCGATATCCATTTTTTCATTGTAAAGGTTGGCTCCTTGCTCGATATGGAGTTCGAGAAATGCAGCCAAGTCACCCGGCTGACGAATTATTTCTGAAAGTCGATCGGGATCACCGCCTAATAGGCGTATTCCATCACCTTGACTGATTCCAGCATTACTGACAACTTTTAGCGCATCCTCATTAAGCTGTCCGACCAAAGCCCTACTGCCTATTACTCCGCCTTCTTCATTGGTAAAAATGATCACCTCAAGAGGGTGATCGGTCATCCTTTTTTGCTCGTTTAAGGTTTGAATCACTTCAATAGCACCCAAACTGCCGACAGGTCCATCATAATGTCCTCCATTGGGAACTTCATCTATATGGGACCCAAAGGCAATCGCTTTTAGGGAAGCGTTTTTACCTGCTCTTTTTCCAATTATATTTCCAGCAAAATCGACACTTACCTCAAGACCTGCCTCTTTCATCAATCCTTTGATATAGTCCCTAGCAGCCAAATCATGGGTGGAAAATGCCACTCGGTCAGAGCCTCCGGCATCATTCATGCCATACTTGGATAAAATCATCAGATGCTGATGGAGTCTATCTGCATTAACCGTAATTTTTTGGCTGAAAACAAGAAAAGGGACTTGGAGAAATAAATAGATGAGGATGGAGAAAAGCGCTTTTTTCATTGGATTGGATTTTTTGATTTCAAGAGCAATATACCGGATAGCCCCTTGTTTGGGAATGCTTGATTCAATCTTTCCCTCTATTTAGAATTGCTTACTATGGGCTTTTGGGTTATTCAATTTAATTTAAAAAAATAAAGGGAAGTTACCCTTTAGTCTGACTTCTCTTTCGTTAAATAAAAAAAGTCCCACTTTTTTGCGGGACTTTAAATTATTATTTCAGCCAAGCTAGCTTGACTTCGTCTGGAGCTTTCATTCGATCTGCTAATCTCATGTATCGATCAGCCAAATTGGATAAATAATCCTGCGCTTTGGAAGCGATATCATTTAGTCCAGTGACAGCTTCTATTTTCCAATAATCCACCAAATGTTGAATGATACGAGCATAATCCCAACCGGTATAAATTCCTACCTTTTGGGTGATTTCGGAGAAGTCCTTATAGAGCGACTCTCTGCTCCCTCCTTCTCCCATCAAGACTGCCGGCATGACGATTTGCTTTCTCATCATTTTTTCAAATGCCATCATTGCTCCACTTGGATCAATCTCAAATATTTTTGCCATAAAGCTCTTGTAGGCTTTTTCATGTCGGGCTTCATCCCCGGCTATGGTCTTACAAATCCTCGAAAGTACGTGGTCACCTGCTTTATCGGCTAGCTTACCCGTGTTCACATGGGATATTTTTGTAGCTCGCTCTTGAAAAGAAGTATAAATCATGGCTTGATAGGGGTCGGATTCCGATTTGGGATCAAATCCATTGCTTAGCAATCGGTGAATTGTCCGTTCCACGGCAACCATGTCTACTCTTCCGGTAAGGTAAAGGTATTTATTGAGCAAATCTCCGTGACGATTTTCTTCTGCTGTCCAGGCTTTGGACCAGCGAACCCATCCGGATGGAGATAAAAGACTTCGCTCATCGTTGATACCTTCTAGCAGATTAAAATAGGTTTGATACGATGGAAGTGCTTCTTCGGTGATCATATTACCTACAAGCGAGGTCAGCACAGTATCTGGAATTCCTTCTGCTCTTTTTTGCAATAGTTTCACCTCTTCGAAAACTTCCGGGTTATGAAAGTCTGGAAGGAAGTCAGAAGGCTGCCAACAAGTATCTGGATCGACCAAAACATTGTCCACTGCATGCCCTACAAAATCATCTAACTGGGAGATGACTTCCATGTTTTTTTCTAGCTCGTAATTGATTTCTCCTGATTTATTCATGGGTACTTATTTTTTCGAAGTTCCTTGTCCGAGGAACTGAAATGAAACATAAAGATACTGACAATAAAGCAGAATCCACATTGAAATATTCTATAGACGTTTTCGAATTCCATGAGTGGGCAAAACCGTCTATATTTAACCTCTAAATGAAAAATGAGACTATCACATAGATGCAAAATATCACATAAATTAACTTCCTTATGCAAGTCAGGTAGTTGGAATTTTGCAATACTGCCTAACAAAGGCTTTTCCACCTTTTAGTCTGAATTCAGCCCTTTAATTGAGATAGTCTCATTTTATTGCCTTGTAAGATCTATTAATAGTCAAGCCTGTAAGCTACGACTGTATTTTTAAAGAAGGTGGGCACATAGACGACCTTATCTTCTGGATTATATCCAATATCCGCTGTATTTGATTCTTCAGCTTTGGTGTCTAGCATTTTTGTCTGGTTTCCTTCTGATGCAAACCACACTTCACCTTGCCAGCGTGAAGCGACAAAGTTGCCATCACCTAGAATCACCAAACCATCGCCTCCTGTCACTTGATCGTTTACAATGGTGGTGCCACCGTCAGCATTCCATTTTTTCAGACCGCTGGCGTCTAGACCATAAATTGTTCCATCAGACGCAATGGCAATTCCATTGATACTTTCATGGCCTTCTGAAATAGTAGAGATTTTCCCTTCTGAATAGAGGTGAACCTTACCCGTATTCATGTCTGTAAAGAAGACGTTCCCATCATAAGTAGCCAAATCATTTAAAAATTCGGCACCCTCTACAGGCCATCGGTTGGTAATAGTAGCAGAGGCAATTTCTATTTCTACCAAGTCGGTAATGTCTGTTACATATAGTTTTCCATTGGCAATCCCCATTCCCTTAGGAGCATTAAGTCCAGTGACCCAATCTTGGGAAATGATACTCCCATCCTTTCCAATGATGGAGATTGAGCCTTGACCATCTTTTTCAGTAGGGTCTTGACCTATAATATTGGCAGTGTAAATTGTTCCCGTAGCTTCATCGTAGAGTACCGACTCCACAGTTTCTAGTGTTGCCTCGGTTTCCCAAAGCATAGTCAAGCTCGGTGTCTTCACTTCTTCTACGGCTACTTCTTTAGTTTCTGTAGATTTTTCGGGTGAGCATTGAGCAAAAAGCAATGCAACTCCCATTCCGTAAATAGCTGATTTCAAATAGTTTGTCATGATTAGTTAATTTTTAATTAAAGTCCAGTTTTTTAAATCAAAGTCCGATGGAGCTGATGCTTCGAATCGTTTTTGAATTTTGTCCAGATACATGGTATTGTACCTAAGGCGGGTGATGTAATTGGGTAAATCAGGATCTCCATTCCAACAGTGCTCAGCACGGTCTCCATAAGCAACCTCGCCTGCATAATAAGGGTTTTCGGTTTTTTCCAAAAATTCTTCTGTTAGGTACACAGCGTTGTTGAGATAGTAATTGTCCATATCCCCGCAATAGATATGCACTTTTCCTTCTAGTTTTGGCCCGAGCATTTCCCAGTCCCTTTCCATGATGTGGCGAAGGTCGTAATTTTCTTTCCAGTAAGCAGCAACTTCCTTGTCGATTTCACCTGAATATCTATCCCAGATAGGTCTTGGATAGCCATCTTCTCCCACAGGGGAAAATACGGCCTGCCAAATGTCAAATTGATCTCCAGATCGAGACTTTTTCCCTCCTAGAGCTAATTCCCGATGGTTCATGTCTTCTAACATAGCATCTACTTGGCCCAGATAGTTCCGATGTCCCGGCCGAGGGGTCTTCCGAAAGTGCCCTTCTTGATAATAGGCATTCTCATCTTCATAAATATTGACTAAGGTGTAAGCTCTGAAATCAATGGGGTCCGGACATCCCGCAAAGCAGCCATTGTATTGGTCGGGGTATTTTACTTGTACTGCCAAAGCCTCCCAGCCACCGGTTGATCCTCCATATAGAAACCTAGACCAACCTTCACCTATACCCCGAAATTGCTCCTCAATATAAGGGATGAGCTCAAAGGTAATGGCATCTCCATAGGGGCCAAGGTTAGCGGAGTTCACGGCATAGCTATCGTCATAGTAAGGGTTGGCATGCTGAATCTCTATCACAATGAAGCGCTGGAAATCCGGAGAGATCCATTGCTGATAAAAGTCGTAAGCCTCCTGCTGTTGCATTTTTTCATACCCATAAATCCCGAACCTTGCATTATATTCATTTTCATTCAAATCGGGATCTGGTGGTACTGTCCTAAATCCACCGAAATCGGAAGGGAAGTGCCCGTGAAAAACCATGAGAGGGTAGTACTGATTTGGGTTTTCCTCAAATCCTTCGGGTAGTAGGACATGGGCTCCAAGGTACATGTCTCTTCCCCAAAACTCGGAAAGCTTTTCGGACTTGATTTTGATGTGCTTAATATATTCCGTGTCGGCTGGTTCTGTGACTGCGGGAATAAGCTGATCTACAGTTATTTCAAGATTTGATTCTTTGTTCCAGGTGATTTTTTTGGGCATGCTATAAATATTTTTTGGAGCTCTAGCCCATTGTCTACCTTCCCCCTGATCCATGGGTAGCTTGACAGTATGGCCGTCAGCTCGTTCAAAAGTTTCATGCTTTTGAATGAATGCCTGCACGGTGTACTCACCTTCAGGGATATCATTTAGAGACTCAATGGGGTACCCAAAGCTTTCAGTATCAAACTTGATGATTTCCCCACCTTGATAATTTTCGAAGTCCATCCCAAAAACCTGATTTGTCTCCACCCGATCATTGATTCCAAAGCGGGGTTCAGCCTCATGATTGGTAGAGAAAATCAATAAAAGGCGACCATCTTTCAGGTCTTCTTGGAGAGCATCATCTACAGTGACAGCTATCGATGATTTGATTGAAGGTTGGCAGGATGCCAAAAAAACCAAGCTTATAAATAGCACTAGTAACCTTTTCATAGTTTGTAGTTTTATCAAAATGAAATTTACACATAATCCATTGTTTATTTGGGAAGTAGATGAAATTTAAACCTTTATTAGACAATTCTTCGGTTTTTATGGCCATTTATGGATAATTCTTCAAATACCCATAGAAAGCTATTATCTTGACTTTTCGAACAAAAACCAGATTATGAAAAAATATCTTAGCCTTTTACTAGTTGCAGGTGTCGCGTTTTCCTGTGAAACTAAGGATCAAGAAATCGACTACACCCAGCTTTCTGACTCTGAGCGACTGGAAGTAGCAACTGAAATCGCCCAATCCACCATCATGGTCGATGGCCATGTGGATTTACCCTACCGAATGAAAGTGGGTGGCTTTACTCTTCAACGCGAAATTCTTGATGTTTCCGTCCGCACGCCTGATGGCAACTTTGATTTTCCAAGGTCTAGAGAAGGGGGCTTGGATGCACCTTTTATGTCCATTTATATTCCTGCTGGAAATCAAGCTATCCCTGGCGCATCTAAGGCTTTGGCGGACTCACTTATCTTAATGACTGAGCGCTTGGCCACCACTTTTCCGGATAAATTCGCAATGGCTTATAGTCCAGCAGATGTAGAGGTCAATTTTCAAAAAGGTGTAATATCCCTTCCAATGGGAATGGAAAACGGGGCTGGAATTGAAGATGATTTGGCCAATGTGGAATATTTTCACGGTAGAGGAATTCGCTACATTACCCTAACACATGGAAAAGACAACCTAATAGGAGATGCGAGCTATGATACTACCGGGACGCATGGGGGACTGAGTGAGTTTGGAGAAAAAGTAGTCTCAGAAATGAACCGTGTGGGAATCATGGTGGATCTGAGCCACGTTTCTGATAATACTTTCAGAGATGCTTTGGCTATCACCAAAGTGCCCGTCATCGCCTCTCACTCGTCTGTGAGGAAATTCACGCCGGGATTTGAGCGAAACATGAGTGATGAGTTGATCAAAGCGATGGCAGATAATGGTGGAGTAATGATGATTAATTTTGGAGGATCCTTCATCGATTCCGCTTATGCAGCAGGCTCAGCCAAAGTTAGGGAGCACATTGTCAACTGGCTGGCTGAAAATAACCTCAGCCGAAGAGATTCCGCAGCTCAAGCTTATATCAGTGAATATGCAGCGGCTAATAATCCATTCCCAACCGTACAGCGAGTAGCCGACCATGTCGATCATGTGGTGAATTTGGTAGGGATAGATTATGTAGGATTCGGGTCCGATTTTGATGGGGTAGGAGACTCCTTGCCTACTGGATTGAAGGACGTTTCCATGTTTCCAAACTTGATCGCTGAGCTATTGAAGCGAGGATATTCTCGAGAAGATATTGAGAAAATTTGCTATAAAAATATTTTCCGAGTTTGGCAGGCTGTGGAGGATTATGCGGCTTCGATGTAGTAAATAAGATAGAAAATGAAGATCAATAGCCTCATTTTGCCTTTTAGGAGTGAGGCTATTTTTTAAATCCTATTCAAGTCCTTTTTTCTAGGTTTGGCCGGAGCAGTTCCTCTATCATTTGATAAATATGTGCAATGTGCTCTTGGTGATCTGAGGAGTTTTTTTCAAGTTCCTTTATTTTTAATGCTAATTCGCCGTAGTTAAGTCCCCATTCTCTTATTTTAACGAAGACACGAATGATCGAAATATTAATTTGAATTGCTTGAGGGCTATTTAGTACCGAGAAAAGCATGGAGACTCCCTGTTCAGTGAACACATAGGGCGGTGTTCGTCTTCCTCCCCAACTTGAAGTCGCATTTTGCGACTTCAAGTTTCTCCACTCTTCTTCATCCAGTTGGAACATAAAATCAACCGGAAAGCGATCTGAATTCCGCTTTACCTGTTCATTTAACCTCTTTGTGGGGACACCATACATTTCCGCTAGATCACTATCCAGCGTTACTTTTTGGTTTCTGATTTTGTGAATCAATTGTAAAACCGCTCCTCAGTTAACAGTTCATTCATAACCTGAAAGTTTTATCATATAAACTAAAATACTATATAAATTTCCATTTTTAAAAATCCATTCAAATTTCGGACTAAGTTAAATCAAGTCTTTTCCTGCCATATTTTCCTGATTTCTTTTTGAAAGCACTCCTTTTCAGTCATTTTGACCGAGAATTACAATTGGATTTTGATTTGCTGAATAGAATTTGGATTCAATTACAAGCAACTAAACCACTATCAATACATGGATTTTAAGCAATTCACCATCAAATCTCAGGAGGCGATTCAAAAGGCCGCTGAGCTGGTTATGGCTTCGGGACAACCCGCGATCGAGACGGCTCATTTGCTGAAGGGGATTTTCTCCGAGGATGAAAATGTCACCGATTTTGTCTTAAAAAAACTCGGTGCAAACAAGCAATTACTTTCTCAAAAGCTCGATGAGCAATTGGGAAAACTACCCAAGGTCAGCGGAACTAATCAGCAACCGCATCTTTCAAATTCAGCCAATCAAGCGCTGATTAAAGCGAAAGATTACCTTAAGACTTTTGGGGATGAATACGTAGCCATCGAGCATTTACTCTTGGCGATTCTTGCGGGAAGTGATGCGACCTCCCAATTACTCAAGGATCAAGGCATCGCAGAGAAGCCCTTGATCGAAGCTATCAAGGAACTAAGAAAAGGAAATAAAGTGACTGATCCCAACGCAGAAAGCAAATACAGGGCTTTGGAGAAGTATTCCAAAAACCTGAATGAATTGGCCAAAAAGGGTAAAATCGACCCCGTCATTGGCCGAGATGAAGAAATCAGACGAGTGCTGCAGATTCTAGCCCGACGTACCAAAAACAACCCTATTCTACTCGGAGAACCGGGTGTGGGTAAGACGGCTATCGTCGAAGGACTAGCTCAACGTATCGTCTCCGGGGATGTGCCGGAAAATCTGAAAAGTAAGATGCTGATCTCCTTGGATATGGGCTTGCTCGTAGCAGGTGCCAAATACAAAGGGGAATTTGAGGAGCGACTAAAAGCAGTAATCAAAGAAGTGACCGACGCAGAAGGAGAAATCATCCTCTTTATTGATGAGATTCATACCCTGATCGGAGCGGGAGGTGGAGGAGAAGGAGCCATGGATGCAGCGAACTTGCTCAAACCAGCCTTGGCTCGGGGTGAGTTACACGCGATCGGTGCGACCACACTAAAAGAATACCAAAAGTATATCGAGAAAGACAAAGCCTTGGAGCGTCGATTCCAAGCCGTCATCGTTGATGAACCGGATGCGGCGGATGCGATTTCAATCCTGAGAGGTATCAAAGACAAGTATGAGCTACACCACGGGGTACGGATTAAAGATGATGCCGTAATTGCCGCCGTTGAGCTTTCGCAACGATACATTTCTGATCGATTCTTACCTGATAAGGCTATCGACTTGATGGATGAGGCTGCTGCCAAGCTTAGAATGGAAATTGATTCTCTTCCTCAGGAATTGGATGAATTGAATCGTCGAGTCATGCAGCTGGAGATCGAGCGTGAAGCGATCCGAAGAGAAAACAACAAGGACAAAGAGGCGATCTTGAGTAAGGAAATCGCCGAGCTTTCGGAAAAACGTCAGTCAGTGAAAGCCAAGTGGGAAAGCGAAAAGGCGGTGATTATGGGCATTCAGCGGGAGAAAGAGGCCATCGAAAAGCTGAAACTCGAGGCAGAACAAGCTGAGCGTGCCGGTGATTTTGGGAAAGTAGCCGAAATCCGATACGGGAAAATCGTCGAATCCGAGAAAAAACTGGATTCCTTCAAATCTCAGTTAGCGGAAATGCAGGCTGGGTCCCCACTCCTGAAAGAGGAGGTGGATCATGAAGATATTGCCTCTGTGGTATCCAAATGGACCGGAATTCCAGTGAGTAAGATGATTCAATCCGAGCGGGAGAAATTACTCCACTTGGAGGATGAACTTGGAAGACGAGTTGCTGGTCAAAAAGAAGCGATTGTAGCCCTTTCTGATGCGGTTCGCAGAAGTCGGGCGGGATTGCAGGATCCTAAGCGCCCGATCGGTAGCTTTATTTTCATGGGTACAACTGGGGTAGGTAAAACAGAGCTAGCGAAAGCCTTAGCTGAATACCTCTTCAATGACGAGAATGCCATGGTCCGGATCGACATGTCTGAATACCAAGAGCGCCATGCCGTCAGTAGACTCGTAGGAGCACCTCCGGGATATGTGGGATACGATGAAGGCGGTCAGCTGACTGAGGCAGTGAGAAGAAAGCCATACTCAGTAATCTTGCTGGATGAGATTGAAAAAGCCCATCCGGATGTCTTCAACATTCTCCTTCAGGTCTTGGATGATGGGCGATTGACTGACAATAAAGGTCGAATCGCCAACTTCAAGAATACCATCATCATTCTGACCACGAATATAGGCTCCCACTTGATTCAGGAGCGATTTGCTGAGATGGAGGAGTGGAACAAAGAGGAGGTTTTGGAAAAGACCAAGGCAGAAGTTTTCGATTTGTTGAAGAAGTCAGTACGTCCGGAATTCTTGAACCGTATCGATGAGACCATCATGTTTGAGCCGCTGAACAAGCAGATCATCCGGAAAATTGTCGACATCCAATGGAGAGAAATTCAGAAAAGATTGGCTGAATCCCATATCGAAATCGAAGCGACTACGGATGTACTCGATTATCTGGGAGAAGTCGGTTTTGATCCGAATTATGGGGCCAGACCACTGAAGCGAACCATGCAGCGATTGGTGTTAAACGAGCTTTCCAAGCAGATTTTGGCAGGCTATATCAAAAATGATTCTGCGGTCTTAGTGGATTTGGATGCTGACAAGCAGGTGTACTTTAAGAATGTGGATGCTGCGGTTACGATAGAGAACTAATCTATCGGAAAAGCATTTAAGCTGAAAAATGGTAACCCTTGAGGTCCTTGAGACCTCGAGGGTTTTGTTTTACCCGAAAGAAAAAGGGGTCCAACTGATTTCTATTCTTTTTCCATTTTTATTTGTCCCATATCTTTAGGAAGTTTTTTCAGGGTTACCACTACCTCTTTTGACTGATAATCAGGAAACATTAATAAAAGCGTAACTTTTCTCTCATTAAATCCGGATAGATTGAGCTCAAAAAAGCCATTCTTGTCGGTTACTGTACCTGTCGTACTTCCTTTGACCAATACCGCAATACCTTGCATCACTTTGCCAGTCTCATCTATTACCTGAGCACTGACTTTTGGATCATTGAGATCTTCGCTTGGATCTGATTTAGCCTTTTCGATGGCTTGGGCAGGATGATAGGCAATGAATAGAACAAGGGAGAACAGCAACAGGAGATTTTTGTATCCGGGTAGTTTGAGTTTGGTTTTCAAGATTAAGAAGGTTTAGAAGATTAGAAATTACTAATAAACTAGTAATCTAGCTATTTTTTAAACTAACTGCCGAATAATTATGCCTTTATTTTTGGATAATTTGCCAATGGTAAACGGTTAATTGCCCCCATCCAGTCTAAAAATTGCCTGAATAAATCGCTTCAAAACTGGCAAACGGATAGGCTCTGGCCCAGGAGGCCATGATCTGATGCTTCTTTATGCGTGTTGGTGATTTGGCTTAGAGCAGTTTTTGGGGGTTTTGGATTTGAAAATACCCTTGAATCTTTGCCAGAGCGTTGGTTTAATGTAGATGAATTCACCCATCACAAAATCAGTATCCTCCTGAAGCTGGATTTCGCCTAATTGAACTGGGAGTTGAGTGTCGTAAACAGCCACTTCTTTAATTTTGTAGCCTACAAAAGAAAGGGATATTATTATTTTTTGAGCCCTAACCGAGTCTGGTACTTCTAGTTCAAAGTACCCTTTCTGATCTGCTACAGTTCCTGTAGGTGTTCCTTTGATAGCTATCCTTGTGCCTGTTAAAGCTTGTTTTTCGTTAAAGTAAAAGCTGATAACCCTTCCTTTAATTGTTCTTTTTGGAAGGTAAGCCGTATCACTTTTTGTAATTTCTTTAGGGGCTATCGGAATTTGTTCAATTGGGGATTGAATCGAAGCCTGCGCAACCATCGGCAAAGAACATCCCATGATTCCCAAAAATCCAAAAGCCCAAAAGCTTGGAAACTTCACATTTTTGGGGATTTTGTTTTTTGGAATGGTTAATTGATCGGGATCGAAAATACCACATCGACTTGATGAGTTTTTATTCAGAAAATCAAAAACTTCAGTTTGACTCATTTTTCTGAAATCCACTACTTTTTTCTGACAGGAATGACAAAATCCACCGTTTGGTGTTGCAGAAAAATTTTTTGGATCCTCAGAACAAGGATCGGGGATATGGATTTTATATCTCACTAGATAAACCTTTGATAGGATTAATGATGAAATTAAAAATTTTATCCTAGCCAAAAAAATAGTGTTTTATGAAATTTACAAGCGTCTAAGTTTGTAATAGGCTGCTTTTAGGGGTGTTTCAAAAAAAATGAAGTTGTCAGGCAACCTTTGCCTACATTATTTCATTTTTAGGTTTGAAAGAGAAATCTAATTTGGCTTGCAGGAGAAAATCATAAATAAAGCGAGGGAGGGTGATCAAAAGGCGCATCGGGCCATATTTGATTGTTATGCTCGGCAGATGTTTTTGCTATGTCTTAGGTATGTGAAAATTCAGGAAGATGCTGAAGACTTATTAAGCACTGGATTTACCAAGGCCTTCGCCAATTTGGACAGTTTTGAAGCTCGAGGAATAGCCTCTTTTGAAGCTTGGCTTAAGCGTATCTTGATCAACGAGTGTTTGATGTTTTTGCGAAAGCAAAACAAAGCTCCTTTAATGGTAGAGCCTGACGAAACTTTAATTTCTACTCACGAAGACATCATGGATACGTTGAGTGCTGACACTCTTTTTGAATTGATTCTTCACCTTCCGGAAGGTTATCGAACAGTATTCAACCTGTATGAAATAGAAGGGTATTCTCATAAAGAAATCGCCGAAAAGATGGGTGTTACAGTAGGTACATCTAAATCCCAACTGAGTAAAGCTAAAGCTGTACTGAAAGAAATGATTATTAAAAAAGGATTGAATTATGCCTCTTGACATAAAAAATATAGATAAAAAAGCAGCCTTGCCGGAAGAGATTGAATTTCGAAAGGAGCTAGTTTGGGGGAAAGTTCAAACCCGGAAAAAATCTAAATTGACGATTTTTTGGCCTTGGGTAGTGGCAGCATTAGTAGTCATTGGTTTTGGACTTTCGTTTTTGGGGAGGGTTGAAACACCCGAAATTCCTGTTGAAGAAAATATACTAACCGAAAAAAATTCAGGATATGATTTACCAAAACTTGAAAATCCGACCTTAGAACCTCAAGAGTCTGATGTGATCATTAAAAAATCTTCATTTCAGGCAATAAAGAGTAATAAGATAGAGATCAAGTCCGAGGTACGAGAAAAGATTTCCGATGAAATTCCAATTTTCAACAGTGCTTTTCCTGAGTCTTTAGAACCAAGGGAGATCGCTTCTTCCGAACAATTTGATGCCCCTTTACAGGAAGAAAAGCAGCTAAGCTTAGCTGCTTCTCGACTGCAAAGGAGTATCAAAAAAATGAATCCAAATGTAGCTGCTGAGCAAACTCTAGTTGCGGAGCGCTTTGATTTGATTAGAAAGTTGCAGAGCTATCCAGTTCAGGCTTCCTCGAAAAATACTTCTAATGCTAGTTTAAACAGCTTATTTAATGGAAAAATACATAAAAACTAATACAATAATCCTTGTACTTATTCTTTTTACTTGTATTCAAGGTTATGGACAAACCACAAGCTCACCTTCAGACTCGACGGTAAGAAGTAAACCTCGCACCGATGAGCGTGTTTCTTTCAGACCCTCTACCGGACTGTTTGATGAGGAAATGAATAGTCTGAAAAAAGCGAATGATACATTAAATATCTATATAGAAAATCAAAAGAAGATTTCTATAGTAAGTTTAAATATCAGAAAGCTTGAAGAGTTTGGTGGGTATGAAAAGGACATTCCTGATTTTTTGTCTTTGATAGATCAGCTGAATCTGAATTTTACTGAAAAAGCTTACAAAATACGTTTCAACCCCGTCAATCAGGAGTTTTCAATAGAGGAAAATAGCCAAATCCGATTAAAGGCATTTGAGAATAATATTTTTCCGGTTTTTAAACATGAGGTTATTTTCGTCTACCGCAAACAATTGTTGGAAATAAGTATGTTCCTTGGTGAATGGGATGAGATTTTGGTGCTGGAAGAAGCGGATTTTACAGGTATGATCAAAAGGGAAGCGGAGCAAAATGATTGGTTTAAAAGGTATTCAAAAACGCTTTTTAATAAGGATATTAGAATAGATGAAAACGGGCTTTTGAAGGTGATCACCTACACTGAACTTGAAAAGACTCCCACGATTTCTTTTGGGTTTGATGTCGGTGTTAAATTTTTTGCCGGACAGCTTCCATTCAATCAGGATCTATCTTTGATCTATCGTCCTCGACAAATAATCAAATCTGTACCACTTGATTTTGGATTCCTACTTTCATGGGATATGAATCAGTTTATATCACGAACCGAGGAAAATAAATATCAGGTAAATGAAGGTAGTTTTCTAAATTTAGGAGCTGTGTTTGGAGAAAAAGAGAGATCATTCAGAGTGTATTACGGTAGATTGATTACTCACTCAGATCAAAACTTTTTTGAGTTCAATAGGAATAAAATAGGAGTTGATATTTTGGCTACTTCAAGTTTAAGAATTAACTATGAGTTTTTCTTTGGGTCTGGGGGTAGCGAAACTGTTAACTCTATTGGTATCAGTTTCCCCATCTTTGATAATTAAATATGTAAATGTAGACCATATGGCGGATTGCTCTGCTTTGGTCCTTTCATTCGCTTTTACCCCCCAATCCAATCCAGATAATTCACGGAATGGATTACTTCAAAACCGGGATCCGGATAGGCTTTTGAACAAGCGGTCGGGGCTTTCCGATTTCCTAGCGTTTGACTAACAGGCTTAGTTTATGTAAAATCTGTCAGTTACTTCATTTTTAGAAAGCTAATTTTAGCTTTCTGCTCTCATTTTTCTCAGCCTTTTGTAACTTACTGCTTACCACCAAACCCAATCAATCATGCGTTTAAAATTTAGCCCTCTTTTACTAGGGTTGCTTTTGCTTTTTTCATCCGAAAGCGCCTTTTCACAAAAATCCAAAAAGAAAAACGAGACTGCTCCGGCACCCACTTTTGACACCGCCCTTTATAATGCCATGGAGTTCCGCCTTGTGGGGCCATTCAGAGGGGGTAGAGCCACTGCGGTAGCAGGTGTTGTTCAGGAACCTTTGACTTTCTATCAAGGCTCTGTCGGTGGAGTATGGAAAACCACCGATGCCGGAGAAAGCTGGTTTAATGTTTCCGACGGATTCTTTGGCACTGCATCCGTAGGTGCCATTACCGTTGCCGAGTCCGATCCAAATGTAGTCTATGTTGGGATGGGAGAAGCTCCCGTTCGGGGAGTGATGACATCTCATGGAGATGGAGTCTATAAATCAGTGGACGGAGGGAAATCCTGGAAGCACATGGGGCTTTCTGAGATCCGACAGATTTCCAAAATAGTCGTTCATCCCAACAATCCAGATCTAGTCATCCTGGGTGGACAAGGAAGTCCTTATGGCGCGACCGATGCCCGAGGTATCTACCGCTCTGAGGACGGAGGGGAAACTTGGGAGAAAGTCCATTATGTAGACGAAAACTCGGGAGTGTCGGATTTGAGCATGGATATGACTAATCCCCGAATGATTTATGCAGCCTATTGGGATCATCGGCGTTTCCCTTGGAAAGTGCAAAGTGGAGGCCCGGGTTCAGGTATTTATAAGTCATCAGATATGGGGAAAACTTGGACCAAGCTTACCGAAGGTCTTCCAAAAGGAGTGATGGGGAAAATCGGAATATCCGTTTCCCGGGCCAATAATAATATTGTCTGGGCTATCATCGAAGCCGAAGACGGTGGGCTTTACCGATCTAATGATGCGGGGAAAACCTGGAAATTGGTCAATGAGGATAGGCTTCTTCGTGCACGCTCTTGGTATTACATGCATATTTTGGCTCATCCTACAGGGCCGGAGACAGTTTACATCATGAATGCGCCTTTGGTAGAGTCCAAGGATGGGGGTAAGACATTTGTCAATCTGCAAACCCAACACGGAGATAACCATGCCCTTTGGATCAATCCGCAACATCCCCAATACATGGTCAATGCCAATGATGGGGGAGGAAATGTCACCATCGATGGTGGAAAAAACTGGTCTCGCCAAGACAATCAGCCCACCGCACAGTTTTATCGGGTGAATGTAGACAAGCAGTTTCCGTATCGCATTTATGGAGGGCAGCAAGACAACTCTTCCGTATCCTTTGCTTCTCGAGCCAATGGTTCTGGAATCGGCTGGGAGGAGTTTTATCCGGTAGGTGGCTGCGAATCTGCCTTTTCGGCCTTCGATCCAGAAAACCCCATTTATGTCTATTCGGGCTGCTATCAGGGCATCATCACGGAGTGGAATGCAAAGACCAAGCAAGAAAAGGATGTGATGGCCTATCCTTACCAGGGTTTGGCTTCCAAGCCAGCTGAAGTCAAGTATCGATTCAACTGGAATGCACCCATCATCGCTTCCAAGCATGACCCATCGGTGATTTACCATGCTGGAAATGTGATCTTGAAGACGACCAATCGTGGATTAAGCTGGGAGGAAGTGTCTCCTGATCTGACCAAAAATGATCCAGCTCATTTGGATTATGGTGGAGGGCCGATTACCAATGAGGGTGCCGGAGGAGAGGTTTTTCATACCATCATGTATCTCGCGGAATCTCCTCATACTCCGGATGTCTTGTATGCCGGAGCGGATGATGGTTTGCTTCATGTGACTCAAGATGGAGGGGAAAGCTGGACTAATATCACAATCCCCAATACGCCTGAAGGCATGGTCAATCAGATCGAGGTATCTCCTCATGATCCTGCTACCGTTTATGTGGCCTTTACCGGTTACAAATACAATGACTTCACTCCGCATATTTTCAAATCGACCGACTACGGAGCTACTTGGACCCGCTTGGTGAATGGTATTGCAGAGGAAGCTTTTGTAAGGGTCATGCGGGAAGATCCCAATCAGAAAGATTTGTTATATGCAGGTACCGAAACGGGTCTCTATGTCTCTTTCAATGGAGGCCAAACATGGGAAAAATTCCAGCAGAATTTACCTGTAGTACCCATCAATGACCTTATGATTCAGGAAAATGACATGATCATTGCTACTTCAGGAAGAGCCTTCTGGGTGATGGATGATTTGAATCCACTGTATGAATTGAAAGCTGCTGCAGACGCTGACTTCTACGTTTACGAACCTGAGGCTGCGATTCGTGATTTTGCTTTCCGTGGAAATAATCCACAAGCAGGGCAGAATCCTTATCCCGGATTTTCTGTAATGTATTACCTGAAGGAAAATGTTGATTCTGTGCTTTTGGAAGCTGAATTTCAGGATATGAGTGGAAAAGTGCTACGCAAATTCACTACTGATTCGGATGCCAAAATCGGGAAAATCAAAAAGAAAACCGGTATGAATCGCCTGAATTGGGATTTGAGCCTGGATTCCTTTGAGTCAGTAAAAGGTGTTTTTTCCGGAATCGGTTCTTCGGCCCAGCGAGTGATTCCTGGCAAATACAAGCTCGTGATGCGCTATGGGGATCAGGAGATCAGCAAGGAAATTGAAGTAAAGGCCGATCCAAGATGGACCGCCACAGCGGCACAGTATCAAGAGCAGGATGCTCAGTTGACTAGCCTTCGAGAGGCGATCATGGATACCCGTTCGATGGCGGAGGACTTGCGCAGTATTCGCACACAGATCACAGATTTGCAAAGTCGAGTCGATTCAGAAAAGTATGAGGCTTGGCATACTCAGGCCAAAGAAGTGCTGACAGCTATCGATGAAGCTGAGTCAGAATTGATTCAGACCAAGCAAAAGACCTTCCAGGATGTGATCAACTTCCCGAATAAACTGGATGCTGATTTGCTGCATATCTATGGAGCAATCAATGAAGGTGAACCTCCGATCACCGAGGGTCAAAAACAACGAGTAAAAGATCTCTTGGGAGTTTATAAAAAGGTCAAAGGACAAGTCGATGCTGTGATGGTTTCCACTCAGACCTTGGAAAAGTCCATGATCGATCAGAAGATTCCAATTTTGGCGCCGAAAAAGGATTAAGGAGGAATAATATCTCAATGGTAATCGTCATCGCGAGGCTTAACATTTAGGATTATGCTGAAAACGAGATGACAATTTCCAGTAGCTTCCGAATTCTGGTCGCCCTGAGCGGAGTCGAAGGATTCTTGACTCCGCTCAGGATGCCCCATTTTAGAATGCCTAAATAAAATTTGTCATCGGCAACAGATTGAAGCCCGCCTTCCGGAGGGCAGGTAATCTCATTTAAGCAATAGATCGCTTTTCTTCTCTCGCGATGACGTTTTTTATTAGGGTTCCACTCAACTTTTCCCAGACTCACTAGTTTCTACCTCATGTTTGAACATTTCTTCCATTGTCCCCATTGCTTTCAGGAGATATCCATGTTGCTTGATCCCTCAGTTTCTCGGCAGGAATACATCGAAGATTGTGAGGTCTGCTGTAATCCCATCGAGCTGAGTGTGGAGTTTGAGGAAGGAGATTTGGTATATTTTGAGGCAAATTCAATCGAACAATAATGCTTTTTCAAGACACAGACACTCTTAAGGAAATCTGGCAAGCGGTTAGGCATGAACTGCATCGCGGGGCTTTGGATACCAAGCATCCCTTTCATTGGGTGAATCTCGGGACCGTTTCCGGTGAGTTCCCTTCTCTAAGAACTGTGGTGCTGAGAAAAGTCAATGAGAACCTTCATTTTTTTATCTACACGGACCATCGGTCTGAAAAATGTTCGGATTTGGAGAATAACCCCAACGCTTCGCTTCATTTTTACCATCCCAAAAAGCAGATCCAAATTCGGGTAAAAGCTCAAGCTAAGTTTCATTTTGAGGGTGAATTGGCAAAAGAAATTTGGAAGACGATCCCAAGCCATCGAAGGTCAGAATATACCGGTAATCAAGCTCCAGGGACTTCTATTCTTCATCCTGAAGAAGGCTGGAAAAAAGGAAATTCTTCCGATCATTTTTTCTGTGTTTTGGAATTTTCTCCTGTAGAAATTGAGGCTTTACAGCTTCGAAGGGAAGGGCATCTTCGGGTCCGGTATTTGAAAAAGACTGAATGGGAAGGGGCTTGGCTCGTACCCTGACTAGACAAAATTCACGTCCACATTGAAAGGATATTTCATCAAAAACTGAAGTGCTTCCTCTATTTCCAAATCTTCAAAAAGAACCCGGTAAAGATTTTCAGTAATCGGGGCTCGCAGATCAGCAGTTTCCAAAAATGCCTTGATGATTTTTACCGTATTGATT
This sequence comes from Algoriphagus faecimaris, assembly GCF_900101705.1. Taxonomy (GTDB): domain Bacteria; phylum Bacteroidota; class Bacteroidia; order Cytophagales; family Cyclobacteriaceae; genus Algoriphagus; species Algoriphagus faecimaris. Next base: position 38,763 of record NZ_FNAC01000002.1, read on the forward strand.
CCTTCGGCTACTTCTTCCATATCGGCCTGAATTTGCTCCAGTGTTTCTCCTTTGGCAAGTCGATAGCCCACGGTGAAATTCCGGGAATTTTCCGAATTGCATGTCGCCACTAAATCTCCGATTCCGGCTAGACCAATAACAGACTTGACACTACCTCCCAATGCGTTGCTCAGATGGACCATCTCTACCATACCGCGGGAAATCAACAATCCTTTGGCATTTTCGCCCAAACCTAAACCGGCTAGTGCTCCGGCGGCTATGGCGATAATATTCTTCAAAACACCGCTAAGCTCCACACCGATAATGTCGGAATTTCCGTAAACCTGAAAGCGATCAGAGCGAAGCAGTCGCTGTCCTTCCAGAATCACTTCATTGAACTTACTAGCAATTACCGTGGCGGCAGGTTGTCCCTGACTGAGTTCTTTCGAAAGATTAGGTCCGGCAAGACAGCCGACTCTTACGGCCACCGTTTCCTGCTGAATCACCTCGCTCATCGTCAGTAGCTGGCTTCTTCGTAATTTCTTGACCGTATCCAGGGTTTGTCCTTGAGGTAGGTTCAGACAAAGGCCCTTAGTCCCATGGATGACGAGGTGATAGGGATGAAGAAAAGGAGCAAAATTCCTAGCTACATCCTGGAATCCTGACGAAGGGACCATGAAAAATAAAACCTCACAGGCTTCACATACTTCTTCGGGATCTTGAGTTGCACGAATAGCCGGATTTAAAGGTCTTCCTTGAGCTTGATGGGCGGAGTTAATTTCTTCTACTACTTCAGCCTTACGGGCATAGACCATTACTTTATTCTTCTCTGCCAGCATATTGGCTATTGCTGCTCCGAAGCTGCCAATTCCCACTACTCCTATGGTTTTTTCTTTAGAAGATTTTCTCGAGGCCATATCCGTGAAGTCTGTTGTGGTAAAAATAAAGTAAGCTTATATCCTCTGTGACAATATCCCCCTCTGAATTGCGAAGTAGGGGGCGCTTGGCATGGTACATGCCCACATTGTCCAAGCCATGAGCAATAATCTCATCCATGCTTCGCTTCATATGTGGGGCAATTTTGATTAGTTCCTCCGCACGTAGCTCCAAAATCCTATCGTAAACCTGGTGACATGCTGATTTAAATTCTTCAAATGAAAGTACAATTTCCTCCTCCGGAAGACGAATCAGATCGAAGAGGTCCATTTTCTGATTTTTGGACTGTATAAGTTGAAATGCAGTGAAAGCGACCAAATGACTGCTGAATACTCGATTGATCTTGTGAAATTCTTCTACAATCCGCTTCCCCAGCATATGGGTATATTCCTCTTCACGCTGTTGATCTACAGTGATTTTTCCCTCAGAGATGAAGTAATCTCTCGTGTCAATCACTCGGCCATGCTTATCGAGACTTTTTCCCTCTGCATCTACATAATTTCCCAATACATCCATGGCTTTACCGACGGATACGGAAATATCTGATCCCTTGGTAAAAAACTTGAAAAGGAATTTGGAGATTTTATAGGAGGTCGAAAACTCATCGTTTTCTTTATAATATCGTTCTTGGCCGGTGATACTAAGATGGTCTCTGATCAGACTTGGCGCCTCCAAAACAAAATGATAATTGATGGTCACAGGCACGATAAAGATCTTGCCGGAGGTCTCGTTTAGCTCATTTTCATAGTTGGCTCGCTGGGCTTCGATAGCGGTACTAAGCAGCCCAAGTTTGAGTTTGGACTCGATCATTCCACTGCGGCTTCTCGTGCCTCCAGGGAAAAATAAGGAATGGCAGCCAAATTGTATGGCCTCTTTAGAATAAGTCTTGAGAGTCTCCAGGTACATCAAGTTTTTCTTGCGACGGTCCACTTTATAGGCACCTAGAGCATTCATGAAATAAGCGAAGATCGAAATATTAAACAGGTTCAAACCAGCTCCATAGATGAAAGGAGGAAGGCCTAAAACTGAAATAATCCAACCGATCAGGATACTGTCAAGATTAGAAAAATGGGTCGGAACCATGACCACAGTTCCTTTGGTTGCCAAATCTCTCAGCTGATCGGTTTCTCCGGTAATTTGGATTTTATCCTGCAGGGTAAACTGATTGCTGAAAATCGAGCGGAAACCTTTGACACGCGCGGCATTGAGTAATCGCGAGAAGCCAAATGTGACGACGCTTCGGGTAAATTTATAATGCTGATGTTTGAAATTACTCGCGATTTCTTCTGAGTATCGGGAAGTGATTTTCTCTAAGATATCTTGGTATGCTTGAAGCTTTGAGCTCTTGCTCAGCTTAGAGTCAGAGTTGACTTGCAAAAGTGAAGCCTTTACCTTTCCCCAAAACTCCTGCTCATCATCCGGGTCTACCGCCCATGGATTTTGTTTGATGCGGAGTTTTTCCCGATAGAGAGAAGTTTCAAGCTCTTCTTTCAGCAGGTCAGGATTGTTCCCCACTAGATCTAAAATACGATCTTGCGATCTTTCGGATACTTGCTTGATAAACTCTTTCCGCTCCCGCGCCAATTTCACGACAGGCCATTCGTTTTTGCTGGGCAAAATCGGTTCGTATCGATGTTTGATGTATTTCTCCTCCAAAGTGCGTCTGTGCTTATCAAAAATTATTCGCAAAGATAATGAAATAGAATTTGCGGTGGTAAGGCTTAAGAATAAGTACTTGCTCGTTTGGCTTTGCTACGGACGAAGAACGCGACTATTAAGGTAGTAATCACTCCCATCAAAATCGCACCAGTTAACGATTGAATCATATAGCTCTGTAAATTAAAATAGGATTCCGCGTCTTCAATCGTCATTTGACCCGTTTCGACTGCATGTTGGATGACATTGGTAAAATAGTCAGGTGTCACCCATTGACTAATGATGTACTGAGTGAGTGGGCTTAAAACAGCAATGAAGAGCGTTATCCACAGGCCAGAAAGTATTCCCTGCTTGTAGCTAATGACTCCTTGAAGGTCGTTTTTCTTTTTGTCCATCAAGGCTAACACATAAACCGCTATGGCAGGTATAGCAAAAAAATTGGTCAATGTGGCGTGATCAGCGATGTTTTCGTCATGCCAGCCTAAAGACTTTTCGGCAAACATCCAGGCAATCATTACAAGAGAAAATAAGATTGCCCATTTGATTTCAGTTTTAAGTTTATTCATAGTTAGGGTTGATTTTGGGGTTGAGAAACAAATTAAGAAATTTTCGAAACGTTTCAATCGTTTGGATGTTTCTTTGGTATGCTCTCATATTCCCTTGTCCATGAAGGAAAGGGTATTATTTTTACGCCATCAAATCCGGATGAAACCAGACCTCAAGCAAATACAAAAACCTATTGAAACCGAAATGCTCGTATTTGAGCAGAAATTTCGGGATTTCATGAAGAGTAGGGTGAAACTGCTCGATCACATCACCAATTACATCGTCAAACGCAAAGGCAAGCAAATGCGACCCATGTTTGTGTTTTTGACAGCAGGTGTCTGTGGCCAGGTCAATGACTCTACCCATCGAGGTGCGGCATTAATTGAGCTGCTTCATACAGCTACTTTGGTGCATGATGATGTGGTGGATGATGCCAATTATCGCCGGGGATTTTTTTCGGTCAATGCCCTTTGGAAAAATAAAATTGCAGTTTTAGTAGGGGATTACTTGCTCTCGAGAGGTTTGTTGCTTTCGGTGGACAATGGAGATTTTAACCTGCTTCAGATTGTGTCTAATGCCGTAAAAGAAATGTCAGAAGGGGAGCTTTTGCAGATCGCCAAAGCTCGTAAACTGGATATCACCGAGGACGTGTATTATACGATCATTCGCCAAAAAACAGCCAGTTTGATAGCCTCCTGCTGTGCTGTGGGAGCGGCTAGCGTAGGTTCTGATCTGGAGATGGTGAGTCGGATGCGAGAGTTTGGAGAAAAGGTAGGAATGGCTTTCCAGATCAAAGACGATTTGTTTGACTTCGGAGAAGACGAGATCGGAAAGCCCGTCGGCATAGATATCAAAGAGAAAAAAATGACACTTCCTTTGATTTTTGCATTGACAAAAGCCAGCTGGATGGAGAAAAAACGGATTATTCATTTGATCCGGAATCGCTCTGAAGATAAAAAAGCCGTCAATGAGGTCATCCAGTTTGTCAAACAAAGTGGGGGCTTGGAATATGCCAAAGAAAAAATGAATGATTTTTACCAGGAAGCCTTAGTGATACTTGGCGGATTCCCAGAGTCGGAATACAAAACTTCCTTAAAAGACTTGGTTAGTTATACCATTGAAAGAAAAAAATAAAACGACTGTTCAAAAGCTGTTTTTTTAATTTGACCAAGCGTAGTCAAAGCCCGATTTAATCCAGTAAAACATTTCGACTACTCTCTTTAAGTAGCGTAGTCGAAATGTATTAAACTTGAAGTGGAGAAAACTTTTTTTAATTAGTTGACAGGTTGTATCGTTTGGATTTTCCCGTCAGGTAAATGAGTCAATTCAGCCATTTTGATATTTCGAAGTGGGGTTACGCCAGACAATTCGGTATCGTGATAAAACAGATACCATTTCCCCTCAAATTCGGCAATAGAATGATGATTGGTCCAGCCCTCTACAGGTTCCAAAACATTGCCTTGGTAGGTGAAAGGTCCGTAGGGACTATCTCCTATTGCGTAGGCGATAAAATGGGTATCTCCCGTGGAATAGGATAGGTAATACTTGTCCCCGTATTTGTGCATCCAAGCTGCTTCAAAAAACCTTTTGGCATTATCTCCCGCTGTGATGGGGTTTCCTTCATCATCCAAAATCAATATTTCTTTAGGTTGCTCTGCCAATTCGGTCATCGATCCATCCAACTTGGCGATGTAGGGCATCAAGGCCTTTTCCTCATCAGCAGGAATGCCATCAGTTGGTCCCTTTCTTCCCTCCACCAATTTTTGATCCTCGTACCATTGAAGTTGCCCTCCCCAGATTCCTCCAAAAAGCAAGAAATAGTCCTCGCCTTCCTGATAAACTGCCGGATCCATACTGAATGTCCCTGCTATAGGCTCGGGCTCGGCAGTGAAAGGTCCTTCTGGGCGATCGGAAATGGCTACTCCTATTTTGAAAATATCTTCCTTGTCTTTGGCGGGAAAGTAGAGGTAGTATTTTCCGTCCTTCTCTGCTGCATCAGGCGCCCAAAGCTGCCGGCTTGCCCAAGGAACGTCCTCAAGCTTTAGCGCGACACCATGATCAGTAACTTCCCCGCCCGGCTGCTCCATGGAGAATACATGGTAATCCTTCATGTCGAAATGCGAACCCATATCGTCCTCTTCTACCTCCGTCTCGATATCGTGTGAGGGATAGATGTAGATTTTACCCTCAAAAACATGAGCCGAAGGGTCTGCCGTATAGATATGCTCTACCAGTGGTGAATGGGCAAATTTAGATTGAGCGGACTCAGCGTCGCCTGCTTCAGAAGATTTTTGAGGCTGTGAACAGGCTGTCACCAAGAATAGCACTCCGAGGAAAGGAATTGAAATTTTCATGGTTTAGTAAGGTTTGAGTTGAATACTAAAATAAGGAAGAGATTGAGAGTTTTCTAAAAATTCGATCGAATTGGGGGGTTCTAAATGAAAATGCACGTCTTTTTATTTAAATAAAACAATACATGTGATGAAATCCATATGAATAAAATCATCATTTAACACATAGGGCAATACTCAGATATATCGTAGTTAATCGTCAAAGATTACCCATCCGACCGGAGTTTTCCGAGCGGGCATGTGACTTTTGAAAATCAATTATAGACACGTGAAAAAACAGAGTTTTCAGGCAAGCCAAATCCCTGTTTTTGAGCCTTGGGCTTTAGGTTGAATAAAAACGGATAATATCAAATGATGCTATCACTGATAGATATATCAATCCAACCCTTCCAAAAATCCTTTAAATTCTGCAAAATTTTTCCCCATCTGAATTACTTTTTTTTCTCCATCTAGAAATGCAGCCAATCGCTCCGGTAAGACCAATTTTTTACCCAAAGCATCTTCTACGACATCTCGGAATTTACCCGGATGGGCAGTTTCTAGGAATACTCCAATGTAGTCAGGATGTTCGTCCATAAAATCTTTGAGACCTAAATATCCCACTGCCCCGTGCGGGTCAAGCGTGTAGCTCTTGAGCTGAATAGCCTGAATGGCCTCAATAGTTTGGCGATCGCTGTAGTAGTAACCTTTGACTTTTTCCCGGAATTGCTCTTCGTTTTTTTCATAGAGGGCCTGAAGTCTAGGGAAGTTACTTGGGTTGCCTACATCCATGGAGTTGGAGACAGTTGCGATGGAGGGTTGTGCATGAAAAGGCAAGCCCTGCAAATAGTTTGGTACCACTTTATTTACATTGGTAGCTGCTACAAAATGATCGATTGGCAAACCCATTCGAGAAGCCAAAATTCCTGCACCTAAATTTCCAAAATTCCCGCTTGGGACGGAAAAAACCACTTTTTTGCTGCCTTTCGGTATTCGGGAATAGGCATAAAAATAATAGAGACACTGCGGGACCCAGCGGGCAATATTGATGGAATTGGCAGAAGTCAATAGGAGATGCTGATTCAATTTTTGGTCTGAAAAAGCTTGCTTGACCAGCGTTTGGCAGTCATCAAAAACTCCATCCACTTCCAAAGAGGTAATATTTTGTCCTAAGGTAGTAAATTGCTTTTCCTGAAGTTTACTGACTTTTCCTTTGGGAAAAAGAATGATTACCTCGACCCCTTCCACTCCCAAAAAACCGTTGGCCACTGCGCTCCCAGTATCTCCGGAGGTAGCAACCAATACCCTCAGTGTCCTTGATTTTTCCTTCACTAACATACTCATTAGTTTGGAGCAGAATCGCGCTCCAAAATCCTTAAATGCAAGGGTAGGACCATGAAAAAGTTCCAGAGAAAACACATCCTCTTCTACTTGGATCAGCGGTGCATCAAAACTTAGTGTGTGATCTACCAATTCTTTGATTTGCTGCTTGCTCAGGTCCTCGGCAAACAATGCTCCGATCACTTCATATCCGATTTCACGGAAAGTCATTTCAGGCATCTTGTCGATCAATTCCTTAGGTAAAATAGGGATCTGCTGAGGCATGTAAAGCCCATTATCAGGCGCCAGTCCTTTGATGACCGCTTCCGAGAGCGAAGCGAGATGGTAGGGGTTATTTGTGCTATAATACTTCATTTTCTTTCTCCTTAAAGAATATAAGCGCCTCGGGTATTGATGGCTGAGTGGTATGCATCCACCTCTAGCCCTATCGACCGATAAACCTGCTGAGCGGCCTCGATGATATCTGAGATTTTTTCATTTCCTTCACAGAGGGCAAAAAGAGTAGGCCCTGAACCTGAAATGCCCATGCCCATTGCACCTGCAGATTTAATGGCTTCTCTCACTTCATAAAACCCAGGAATCAAAACCGCCCTGTAAGGCTCGGCAATCACATCGCGTAAGGATCTTGAGATGAGTTGAAAGTCAGCTTGAAAAAGGCCCGCGATAAGTCCTGCCACATTTCCCGATTGGATGGTAGCATGCTTTAGTGGGATCTGATCTCTTAAGACGGAACGGGAATCTGATGTATTCAATTCATAATGAGGATGAAGCAGTACACAGTGTAAGCCATCGGGCACGGGAAGCTTGATGATATCCAAGGGATGGTAATCTCTGATCAATACAAATCCGCCCAAAAGACTGGGGCCTACATTGTCTGCATGTCCTGCACCACAGGCTGCTTTCTCGGCAGCAATCGCAAAAGGAAGTAAATCGTTTTTTTGGAAGGGATTTCCGAGTAGTTCATTGGCCGCGACTAGAGCAGCTACTGCACTGGCTGCGCTGGAGCCCATTCCCGAGCCTAGAGGAAGCCCTTTCTCCAATCGAATTTCAATTCCCGGATTGACTCCTAGCTCATCAAGCATGGCCTGAATAGCTACTGAGCAAGTATTTTTATGACTTTCATAGGGCAATTTGCCTCCATCTCCTTTGATGGAAAGCACTTCTAAGCCTGGTTTTTCCCGCTCAGAAAGGGTTACTGTATCACCCATTTGATCAATGGCAAAACCGAGAATATCAAAACCACAGGAAACATTTGCCACAGTGGCTGGTGCAAAAGCTTTGGTAGATTTCATAAGGTTATCATCTGATTTAAAGAGGCAACAAGGTATCTCTCCTTGAGGTAATTCATTTCAATGAATGCCCAAGTTGACTCGCTCGATACCATCACTCACGAGTATAATTACCGATTCGGATGACGTCGGCAAATACCCCTGCGGCTGTCACATCTGCCCCGGCACCAGGTCCTCTGATTATCATCGGGCGGTCCAGGTATCGCTCTGTGGTAAGCAAAATCATATTATCACTACCACTCAAACTGCTGAAGGGGTGGGCATTGGGAAGGGAATTGAGACCTACCTTAGCTTTTCCATTTTCTAGCGTAGCCATAAAGCGAAGTTTTTCTCCCTTCTTGTCGGCTTCTTGGAGCAAGTTGGCAAATTCTTCATCATGCGATTTCAGCTTTTCGAAAAACTCCTGGACCGAGGACGCATTTTGACAATCCTCCGGTACCATGCTTTGGATCGTGATGTCCTCAAACTCCAGCGTTTGCTCGGCTTCGCGGCCCAATATCAAAATTTTACGAGCGACATCCATTCCGCTGAGGTCATCTCTTGGGTCAGGTTCGGTGTACCCTTTGTCCTTGGCGGATCGAACCACTTCAGAGAAGGGGGCTCCTTTCTCGAGTTCTGAGAAAATAAAATTCATTGAACCACTCAATACCGCTTCGATTCTGATTACTTTGTCCCCTGAGAGCATCAAATCCTGAAGGGTATTGATGACAGGTAGACCTGCTGCCACATTGGTTTCATAGAGGAATTTAACCCCGCGCTTTTTGGCGAGTTTTTTCAGGGATTTGTATTCCTCCATCGTCCCGGAGTTAGCTTTTTTGTTGGGGGTAACTATGGCCACTTTTGCGCCTAAAACTCGGCTGTAGGCATCTGCTACTTCCTGACTTGCGGTGCAGTCCACAAAAACCGAATTGGAGAAGTTCATCTCTTCCATGGTCTTGATGAATTTTTCTAAATCCATCTTCTCATCTGACTCCTTAAGCTGATGCGGGTTTTTCAAGTCAAAACCATCTTCATGAAAAGCCATGAAGCGACTGTTGGCCATGCCGTGGATCTGAATATCCAGTTCACTCTCACTGCGCAATTTTTGCTGTTGAATCGCAATCATTTTGATCAGCGCCTGACCTATTAGGCCTGTGCCCACTAGAAAGACGTGAAGAACTTTGTTTTCTGAGAGGAAAAATGCCTCATGTAAGGCATTGAGGGCTTTTTGAAGATCTGCTTGCGGGATGACTGCCGAGATATTGAGCTCCGAGCTGCCCTGAGCAATAGCAGCGACGTTAATGTTGTTTCTACCCAAAGCGCGGAACATTCTTCCCGATGCACCCGGGTTTTGTTTCATATTTTCACCGACCACGGCAATCGTCGCGAGACCATGAAGCAGCACCACTTCATCCATCTCTCCCGATTTGATTTCGTAGTAAAATTCCTTTTCAATTGCTTCCTTGGCCAAATAGGCCTCGTTGGTCTTGATGGCTAGGCAAATGCTATGCTCGGACGAAGCCTGAGAGATCAAAACAATATTCACTTTGGCCTCTGCCAAGGCTTTAAATACCCGGCTACCAGCTGTGCCGTCCAGTAAAGAAGCACCCTGAACGGTCACTATGGAAATATTGCTCATCGAACTGATGCCTTTAATCAAAGCACCATTGGTTACCTCCCCATTGATGAGGGTTCCCGGATTTCCTTGGTCAAACGTATTTTTGATGTAGATCGGGATATTTCTCTTCATGGCCGGCTGCATGGTCGCAGGGAAGATGACTTTAGCACCAAAGTGCGAAAGCTCCATGGCCTCATTGTAGCTCAATTGAGGGATGGTAAAGGCCGTGTAAACTAACTTGGGGTCGGAAGTCAATACTCCGGATACATCTGTCCATATCTCCAGATCATCTGCACCCAATGCTCCTGCGAAGATGGCAGCAGTATAGTCAGAACCTGATCTTCCAAGAGTGGTCGTTTCTCCCTTGGCAGTGGAGGCGATAAATCCCGTGATGACTTTTATCCCGTCATGCTTAGAAAAATAGTCTTTGATCAGGGCATTTGTCACTTCAAAATCCACACGGGCTTGCCCGAAGCGATCATTAGTCCTAATGACCTCGCGAGTGTCCAAAAACTGAGTCTTAAGACCCTTGGCAGCGAGTGCTTCGGCCAAAATAAACGCAGAAAGTCGCTCCCCAAAGCTTACTACATAGTCCAAGGTTCGGGAGGAATTTTCTTTAATCAAATAGATTCCATGAAAGAGGTCTTCAAGTTCATTAAATCTCACTTTGACGTAAGTCATGACTGTGGACTGATTGTGAACAGCGATCAACTGTCGCACCATATCGAGGTGCTTTTCTTCCAAGCTCTGCAAAAGATCCCGGTATACTTGATCTCCTTCTCGAGCTAGCCTTGCGATAGTCAATAAACTTTCGGTGACACCTCCGAATGCGGAGAATACAACGGCGATTTCTTGTTTTTTGAGCTTATCCTGAATGATCGAAAAGACTTCTCTGATAGTATCTGGATTAGCTACGGAAGAACCTCCAAACTTGATGATTTTCATAGGGAATAAAGGAAACTGATTTCGGAAAATTATAAGGGCTGTAAAGCCGGAAGGGGCGGGTACTTATGATTTAAAAACGGGATTACCCCGTAATTGTGGTCATGCCTGTCATCATAGACATAAAAGTAGGATTTGCTAAACCTTTGGCGAAGCAAGTAGGAAAAAAGAAAAAGTGATTTGACTCAAGTACCATGACCTTGTATTTGATTGTACAATTCTAGCTAGATATTTCCTTTTTGCCAAGTTTTAGCCCCTTATTTTTCAAACTTTATATAATAAAGGCGCTTTTAATAATAAATCATTAAAACTAGCTTCTGTATTTTTTGGATTAAAATTTGGTTATTTAAAGTAATTAAGAATTTTGTTTCTTATTTATTCCTTAAATTGAGGTCAAACCAACGGAAATGCTATGAAAAACCTTAGAATTCTTTCGATCGTTTTTTTGATTTTACTTTATGGGGGTTGCGATAGTGGCAAAAGGTTAAGCCCAATTGGTTTGGTGAAAGGAAATACTTGGGTGCTTTCCTCCCTTTTAGGTCAGGGCTTGAATCTTCGAGATTTTCCGGAGGGTGTCCCTACGCTTAATTTTCTAGAGGGCGGAAGATTGGCTGGATTTACGGGCTGCAATAATTTCTCAGGGAGTTTTTCATTGGAAGGTACTTTGCTAAGCCTGGATCCGGGAGCAATGACCAAAAAAGCCTGCCCAGGAAATGGAGAGCAGGAATTTTTGGCAGCATTAGGGAGAGTAAGTAATCTGCAGGTTTCTAAAGATAAATTGACCTTGACAGATGGAACTACAGAACTGATGGCTTTCTTGCCTCGCTAAGCCCTAGTGAATCTCTACGATGGGATGGGGTTTTCCCCGGAAGAGCACTTCCTCATTTTCTTTTTTCCCGAGGAGAAGCTGTCCGAGGGGAGCATTTTTACTCAGCAAAAAAACCTTTTCATTTTCAAAATTAAGAAGTCCAAAGCTGATCGAAATCAAAAACCATTCTGTTCCCAACTTGATCAGGCTTCCTTCTTTGACCTCTGATTGGGTGTTTTTGATCGCTTGAATCCGGTAAAGCTCCTCTAAATCTTCTTGATTTTTTTCGATTTGATTTTCTACTTGTCGAAGATCTTGGGTAAGCATTTCTCGACTGGTTTCAAATTTATCTCCAGCGCTACTTTTATTGTCTTCTAAAATCCCGTCCGAAATGGCTTTCTGCTCGGATTTCAGTTCTTCGATTTTAGCTTTCAACGCGGTAATGGCCGCTTTGAAAAGTGATTCTTTTTCCAGACTCATGATTTAGCAACCCTCTTTTCTACGTGTATCGATGATATAAACGATTTTCCAGCCTTCGGTCATTTTGACCAGTTGGAAGGAGTTGACCCCGCAGTGGCTGAATTGATCATTGACATAAAACTCATACGGAGTCCAAGCAGCAGCCAAATCCCCGTCGATTTTAATTTGATAGTCGAGAATTCGCTCATCCAGTTGGGTGTCTGCAGGTGTCGATGAGATACGGTTGAGGAAATCTGATACAGCATTACTCCCAAGGGTGCTGCCGTTTTCTCCCGCAATGACAGTTTGCATAGGCGCCTCTGCATAAAATGCAGCTTCTATCAAATCTGTATTTTTTGTTTTCATACCCTCAAAAAGAGATTGAATGACTGCTTTTACTTGATCTGACTCTGATTGTGCCAGAGTAGACGTATTAAAGCCAAAAGTCAGTAAGGCCATCATGAGTGTCAGGCATGTGAGTGGTCTAAGCTTCCCCATATAATTTGAAGGTCATGTTTCGTAAAGCGGGATTGTTGACTGCATAGTGCATGGCTTCGGCGATTTCCTTAGGGCTTACCCACTTGCTGAAATCTGCATCAGGCATAGCTTCTCGGTTTTGTGGGGTATCGATGATGCTAGGAGCAAATACATGAGAGCGAATAGAGGTTTCTTTGGTCTCTGTGGCCAAAATCTCTGCCAAGGAAATGATGAGTTTTTTACTCAATGCATAGGCTATGGTCGCTGAGGCATCTTCCAGCTGCAATGCAGGTCGAGCACCTACGAATAAAAAGGTGCCTCTTTGATTTTTTTTCATGACAGGCAAGAGCCCGCGGACTAAATGATAGGCACTGAAAAAGTTTAGACTAAACATTTTCTCAAGGTCTTGCTGTCCGGTAGTCTCCAAAGAACCCATCGAAAAACCTCCCACAATTAATGCAAGAGCATCAAGTTCGGAGTATTGAAGCTGGTATTCTTTGACAAAATCCAAGACTGAAGCCTCGTCGGTGACATCCACTTCGTAGCTGTCGTCGGCTTCTTCTACTTCTTCGTTTTTTCCGGGTTGAAGCAAGGCAATGACATGATAACCTTCTCGTTTAAATTTTTCTACAACCGCAGCACCAAGGTTACCTGCAGCTCCTGTTACGATAATATTTCTATTCATTTGATTAAATCAATTGATTATTGCTAAAATTAGCGGTTATTTTTCGATTAAATTATGAATCATCTAAAAACAAGCATTCGAAGCAAGGAAAATAAGCGAAAGAGAAACTTCGTTCTTAAGCTTTTGTTCCTCATTTTTCTGGATTACATCTATCTGGGAAATACCTTTCTTAATTCTCTAGCAGAGCGATTTCCTTTTTTGCTCGATCTAGTAAGAGCCTTGATTTTTCTCCTTTCAGCCAACTTGGTGATTTCTTTGGGTAGGATCGTGACGCTGCGATTCTATCTTCAGAAAACTGCAGAGACAAAAGTGCTGCCTAATTTTGTGATCGGAATTGATCGAATCTCTACCATTCTCAATTTCCTGGCACTTCTGATCGGGTTGATGTTGGCTTTTGGAATTAAGCCCCTAGAGTTTTTGACATCTATCACCATTGTAGCTGCAGCGATCGCTTTATTGACAAAGGAATATATTACTAATATCGTCAATGGTCTGATTATTATGTTTTCTGAGCAGTTGGAAATAGGTGATAAAATCAATATTGGGAAAAATACTGGCTTTATCCGAGATATTACATTGATCAATTTGGTCATGAAAAGTGAAACTGGTGAGGTGATTTTGATTCCAAATGCCATTGTACTTTCGACGGACATCATCAATTACTCGAAAAACAATACCCATCAGGTGGTCTTTGACTCGGAAATACCCTACAGCAATGACCTTCAGCTCTCTAAATTGGAAGATGAATTGGGAAAAATTTTAGAAGGTTTTAAGGAATATGTAACGGTAGAAGGAGCGCAATTAAATGTCCTTGAGAGAAAATCAGAAAGTTTACTTATACGCTATCAGTTTCCTATTATTTCAGGACAAAAGGAAGTCGAAACTGGACTCAGGAAATCGATTAATCAAGGTTTTTTAAATTGGAAAAATGAGCAAAGAAAAGGCTAATTATTTTGATCTGGTCTACCAGGTAGTTCGGGAGATTCCTCCCGGCAGGGTATGCTCTTATGGTGTGATTGCCAATTATCTAGGCCTCAAAAGTGGAGCTAGAATGGTGGGCTACGCGATGAACGCTGCCCATACACTCCGTGACGTGCCTGCCCATAGGGTGGTCAATCGGCAAGGATTATTGACGGGAAAGCATCATTTTGAGACGGTTGACAGAATGCAGGAACTCCTAGAAGCCGAAGGTGTCCGTGTGGTGAATGATCAAGTTCAGGAGTTTGAAAAGCGATTTTGGGATCCTGAAAAGGAGTTGGGCTTTTAATTTTTATTTCTAAATAAATACAGTCCGATAAACATCAGTAGTCCATTGAGGATCAGGGCCTCGAAGCCAAATTTATAGCCCCAAAACCAAGCTTCAGAATTTGAGCTGATGGTGAACGTGATCAATGGAGCCGCTACAGCTAAATAGGGTACTGCTTTATCCTTTACATTTAGTTTAGTGAAAAGCCCAAATGCATACAAGCCTAATAATGGCCCATAGGTATATCCCGCGATGATAAAGACAGAGTTGATGACACTTTGATCGTTGATCCAATAAAAGATCAGGATAGCGAAAAACATCACAGCAGTGAAGGCCAGGTGTACTTTTTTACGGATGCTAACGCGCTGTTCTTTAGGGTATTTACGCTCGATCTCCAGAAAGTCAATGCAGAAAGAAGTCGTCAGTGCAGTCAGTGTAGAATCGGCACTTGAATAGGCTGCGGCAGTAATCCCAAGGACAAACACAATTCCTGCAAAGGCCGAGAAATGCTGAGTTGCCAATAGTGGGAATAATTCATCGGTTTTGGTAGGTATTGGGATACCTTTGGTTTCGGCATAGAGGTAAAGCATCACTCCTAAGGCCAAAAAAAGCAGGTTGACGAAAACAAGAATCGTCGTAAACCAAAACATATTTTTCTGTGCTTCTCCGATATTTTTGCAGGTAAGGTTTTTCTGCATCATGTCCTGGTCTAGGCCAGTCATGACAATGGTGATAAAAGCCCCTGAAATAAATTGCTTGAAAAAGTTGGTGCCCGCTTTCCAGTCCCAATTAAAAATCTCGGACCTTGGGTCTCCGCTGACTGCACTGAAATATTCTTTAATTCCGTCAAAGCTCAACTCATCACCAACAAGCTTGATACAGACGATGACGGCTGCCAACATAAAGAATGTCTGCAGCGTATCCGTCCAAACGACCGTCTTGATACCTCCCCGATGCGTATAGAGCCAGATCAGTCCCACAGTGATCAGAACCGATACCCAAAAGGGAATTCCTAATGAATCAAACAAGATCAGCTGAAGTACTGAGGCTACCAGAAAAACTCGTAGGGATGAGCCTAATGTCCGAGAAAGGATAAAGAAAAAAGCGCCTGTCTTGTAGGACCAAAACCCAAATCTATCTTCCAAATAGGAGTAAATTGAGACAAGATTGAGTCGGTAATAGAGCGGTAGGAGGACTTTAGCAATTGTGAAGTATCCTAGGGTGTAGCCCAAAACAACTTGGAAATAGAAGAAGTTACTATTACCTACCTCTCCTGGAACCGAGATAAAAGTCACTCCTGACAAAGAGGCTCCGATCATCCCAAAAGCCACCAAAAACCAAGGAGACTGTCTATCTCCAGTATAGAAAGTTTCTGCTGTTACCTGACGGGAAGTCAGCCAAGAAATCAAAAAAAGCAATAAAAAATAGGCGGAGATTACCAGAAGAACTATTTGCGGATTCATAAAAGGGAGCGGATTGAATCGCTAAAATTGTCCATTATTCTTAATTTTGCAACATGATTGATAGGAGAACGACATTTCCACAGGTAGAAGAGGAAGAAATTGTATTGGAGGATTTGCTGGATCTCGAATCTCACGACCTAGTGGTTTTTAATGATGATTTCAATACTTTTGACCATGTAATTACAGTGTTGATGAAAGTCTGCAAGCATACTCGTGAGCAGGCCGAACAATGCACCGTCATTATCCATTATAAAGGAAAATGTGCTGTGAAAAAAGGGTCCTATGAAGAGCTAAAACCCATGTGTGAAGCTATTCTAGAAGCCGGAATACAGGCCACCATCACCTAAAACCAATTTTGTGAATTTTCCCTCCAAATTAATAGAAGATGCAGTTACTGAGATTTCGCGTCTTCCCGGAATCGGCAAAAAAACAGCTCTCAGGTTAGCTTTGCACCTCCTCAAGCAGCATGAAGCGCATACTGAAGCCCTGTCTTTGGCCTTGACCAAAATGCGACAGGAAGTAAAGTATTGTGTGATTTGCCATAATATTTCTGATGAGGAGGAGTGTAGTATTTGTAAAAGCCACCGGAGAGATACTTCCATTATTTGCGTGGTAGAGGACATGCGCGATGTTCTGGCCATCGAAAATACCAACCAATACACCGGTAAATATCATGTGCTGGGAGGAGTGATTTCTCCGATTCAGGGTATCGGACCTGAAGAGTTGAAAATCGAATCCTTGATAAGTAGAATCGATCAATCGGTGAATAAGGAGCCTGTGAAAGAGATTATTTTAGCGCTAAGTGCCACGATGGAGGGCGATACTACCTCCTTTTATCTGGCAAAGCGTCTCAAAGAAAAGGGGGTGAAGGTCAGTACCATAGCGCGGGGAATTCCGGTAGGAGGGGAATTGGAATTTACAGATGAAGTTACCTTGGGACGAAGTATCATGACACGAATAAATTATAATACCGATTAAATTTTGTTTGGCTAATTGAATCCTCAGCTTATATTTGCACTCCGTTTGGGGGATTAGCATCCCGAAATACTTCAGGACTAGAGCGTCCCGACAGTGGTCGGGAAGGTCATCTGAGAGTAAGTTCAATAAAATTAAAAAGAGGGGGATTAGCTCAGCTGGCTAGAGCGCTACACTGGCAGTGTAGAGGTCATCGGTTCGACTCCGTTATCCTCCACTCAAAGCTTCACAGAAATGTGAGGCTTTTTTATTTCGTCAATTAGCTCAGCTAGCTAGTGCGTCCCGCTAGGAAGCGGGAAGTTCATCGGTTCGACTCCGTTATCCTCCACTCAAAGCTTCACAGAAATGTGAGGCTTTTTTATTTCGTCAATTAGCCCAGCTAGCTAGAGCGTCCCGCTAGGAAGCGGGAAGTTCATCGGTTCGACTCCGTTATCCTCCACCAAAACCTGCAATTTTTGCAAGCCTTTTTTATTTTTAGTTATGTATTTCGTTTACATTCTTTTCAGTTCCAAGACCAACAAATATTATGTAGGCTCAACAGATAATTTGGAGTCTCGTCTGAAGCATCACAATGCGGGCTCGACTCCGTCCACAAAGCCTGGAGCGCCTTATTGGGAGATGAAATATTCTGAAATCCTAGCCGATAGAACTCTAGCTCTTAAGCGAGAGCTGGAAATCAAAAAGAAAAAGAGCCGAAAATTTATTGAATGGTTAATCAACTCAGCTGGCTAGATCGTCCCGCTAGGAAGCGGGAAGTTCATCGGTTCGACTCCGTTATCCTCCACCAAGGCTTGCAATTTTTGCAAGCCTTTTTTATTTTTAGTTATGTATTTCGTTTACATTCTTTCCAGTCCCAAGACCAACAAATATTATGTAGGCTCAACAGATAATTTGGAGTCTCGTCTAAAGCATCACAATGCGGGCTGAGCTCCTTTCTCAAAGGATAACTAGTTTCTCAGGGTTAAGTGTAAAAAACTAGAAAAGCAACCAGTTGCCACTATCAGGAGGGTTTATTTTCTGATCTAAAGTTGACTGATTGTTAGAAATAATGAGATTTTATTTAAAATTTTTTAAATTTTTTTTGTGACCAAATTCAAATTCAATATTGTCAAAAGAACTTTTCGTAATACATAAAATAATCAGTTTAAATTAAAGGTTATCAGTGACTTAAGTCATGTTTTTAAGCCCTAATATTTGTTATTTTTGATTTCATTAAAAGCCTGGAACTGATGAAAAGGCGAGGTTACATATGGCTAATATTTTGGGTGTTCATGTTCTTGAATTCCGCAGGAGAAGTTTTTGCACAATGCTCCCAAAACAATTTCACAGTTACTGGATTTGAACTGCGTAATGAAGCAGGTGTACCTTTTTCTGTAACAGATGATTATGAATTGGGGGAGGAGGTTACAGGTGAATTATGGATGTTTCTAGCGGGATCTTCCACAAATGGATATAACCTTCGGTTTTTCTTTGATATTCATGTCAATGGGATTTTAACACAAGACGATCAGTATGAATGCTTGTTTCCTGGCACTCAGGCAATTCAAGGGATTTGGGTGAAAGTTCGGGATTTCACTTGGAATTGGGGAGATGTTATTGATGTGAAAGATTTGTTCATTTATTGGGATACAGGAACAGCAAAATCTGGAACCACCTGTGTTAAAAGTGATAAAAATAATATTAATGCTCAATGTTATAGCAACCCTAATGGTTATACTGCAGCTGTACCTTTGTTTCCCAAGTTTGATTTTGTGTCCAATGGTATCTGTAATACCACGATTGAGTTTACTTCTGAGACCATTGGTGGTTCACCTCCCTATGAATATACCTTTGAGTGGGACTTTGACGGTCTTGGCGCTGCTACTGGTCCAAATCCAACCTTCAATTTTCCTTCTTCAGGTACTTATTCTATAGGCCTGACAGCTTATGACGGGGTGACTACTACTACCATTTATAAGGATATCTTCATTGATCCTAATTTTGGAATTCAGGTAGAAATATTCCCGACAAAAAAGGATGAGAGTTCAGGGATGATCTATGTCGAAAGTGTGACTGGGGGAACTGAACCCTACTCATTTGTTTGGACTGGGCCAAATGGATTTTACAGTACTGATAAGGATATTTTCGGTCTAAGCGATGGTTTGTATCAGTTGACTGTCACAGATGCTAATGGATGTACTCAAACGATAGAATATCTCTTGGATATTGCTAGTGTATTATCCCTTGACCTTTCTTTTATCGAAGCTTCTTGGAGCAAAGAGACTGGTTTGGTTTCTTTAAAATGGGAAACCAATAAAGAGGCAGAAGTGGGGGCTTTTCAGATTCAGAGAAGAATGAATACTGAGGATAAATTTGAGGTGATAGGAACCATCGATGTCCCCAATATCAAGATTGAAAAGACAGCCTACGAGTTTCATGATTCCACCTTTGCCTTTAACCGAGATCAACTGTATTATCGGATTAAAAAACTGACCCAAGAAGCAGATTATTATAGTTCAGTTTTATTGGTCAGAAGAGAAGTCCCCTTGCCTCTAGTAGATGAATGGACTTTATTCCCGAATCCAAGCATAGCGGGGCAAAATTTGGAATTGGCCTTTTTGGGAAATGAGGATATCCTGGACCAAGAGGTCCAACTCCGATTGATTGGGCCTTCGGGAGAGCTTGGAAAGAAAATTATCCCTATGCCGGCAAATTCTAAAATCACTTTTAATTCGTATTTTGGTCCCATTCCTCCTGGCTTTTACGTACTCGAAGTCATTTGGGATAACCAAGTCAATCGAATAAAAATCTTAAGAAATTAATATAAATGAAGACAATCCTTCTAAAAGCCATCACCATTCTGATGGCTACTTTTTTGTTTAGTAGTTGTGCTTGTGAACCCGAATCTGTTTTCAGGTTTGCCATGAAAGGAATGGATATGATGATGGGAGATGGGTTTCTCCCTTCACAAGAAATTGTAGCCTTGGCCAACTTTCAGGGAGTCAGTGTTTCGATTGAGAAAAACAACGATCAGGGGGAGATTTTCTTAAAATTGCAAAACGGAGATCCAGTCCTAATAGGAGATAGACCTGAAGTTTTAGCTCGCAAGTGTGCTGAAATTTATCTTCGAGATTTTGAAAATGCAGCAGATTATCAGCAAATTACTGTGCAGTTGATGCAGTCTGACCCTCTTAATCCTGAGAATTTTGCCATGCAAGAGTACAGCTTTGAGGTTTCAGACTTTCACTAACCCTAAACCGTAGTACTATGCATATTCCAGAAGAATTCAAAAAACCACCCATGAGTCTGGGAGATTGGATTATTTCTGTCCTTGTCAGCAAAATCCCCTTGATTGGATTTATTATGTTGATTGTCTGGGCTGTAGATTCTAATACAGATAAAAATAAGTCCAATTGGGCCAAGGCAGAACTGATCGTCACCTTGATTTTTATAGGGATATCTATTCTCTTTGTGGCCATCATCGGATTTGGCTTTTTTGCTAACTTTTCTGATGAAATAGACTGGTCCCAAATCGATTAATGCAATTTAAAGCAATCTGTACCGACATAGACGGTACGCTTCTCAATTCAGATAGAGATCTATCGCCTAGGCTGAAAGCGATAGTAAGAAATATACCCGATTCCATTCCCTTGATTTTGGCTAGTTCTCGTATGCCTGATGCCATGCGGCACTTGCAAGAGGATCTGGGTAGGATCGCTGAGCCTTTGATTTGCTATAATGGAGGATTTGTGATCGACAGTGAAGGGCAGGTTTTGGATTCGGTGGAGATTCCTTTTCCTATCGTCCAATCCATATATACACTTTGTCAAGGAGAAGAAATTCACCTTAGTCTTTATCGGGGAGAGAATTGGTTCGAAGAGAAGGAAGACTTTTGGTCCACTCGAGAGATGACAAACACTAAAGTAATTCCGACATGGATTACTTTGGAGAAACTACTTGAGGAGTGGGGAAGTACTCAATCCGGCGCCCATAAAATCATGTGTATGGGAGAGTCTAATCTAATTAATTGGCTTTTCGGGGAGCTTCATCTGCATTTTGGCGATCAACTTCATCTCTATCGCTCCAAGGACACCTATATAGAAATCGCACCCAAAAGGATATCCAAGGCCTCTGCTTTGAAATTGATTTTGGAGAGCAAATATGATTTTGGGATGGAAAAGGTCATTGCTTTTGGGGATAATTACAATGACATCGATTTGATTCAATCCGTGGGCTGGGGAGTGGCTGTTGCTAATGGACGCCCTGAGTTAAAAGCGGTCTGCAAAGAATTGACACTGCATCACAAAGAAGATGGTGTAGCCCTTAGTTTGGAAAAATACTTTGGGTAAACTCAGCTAAAGAATCCCACTACCATCCTCTACATCTTCGATAGCTTTAGCGAGAAAATCATTGAACGGTTTCATGACCGAAAAGCCATGTAAGGCCAGGTTGATAAAGTTGCCAGAATTCACATCCTTGTCAGCAATCGGATGAGACACGGTATAGCTTTTCAGTCTAAGGTATTCAATATAGGGGTGGTCTGCTTCATAATCTCTCGGGCTAGTTTTGAGTTTGTCTCCTTCGATTTCCGGAAATAGTTTTTGGAAACTGGGTTCGTTTTCGATTTTTTTCAATTCCGCACCGCTGTAATCGATTTCTCTTCTGATCTTTTTCAGATTCTCAGCTTCAGGCATCCAGATACCGCCGGCAAAAAACGAATTTCCAGGTTGGATCTGAAGATAGTAGCCTGGGCCGGGTGATTTTTTTCCTTTTGGTGAAAAGTAAGCTCCAAAATTCGTTTTGTAGGGATCTTTATTTGCTGAAAACCGGATGTCTCGATTTTGTCGAAACACGCAATCTTTGGGCTTAAATGCCGAAAGTTCAGGCTCCAATTCGGTAAGTCTTTTTAAGATCACCCCTACATCTTCCAAAAATTCGGCTCGTGTCTCCTGATACCAACCTCGATTGTCATCCATCCATTCTTTGTGGTTGTTTTCGGCTAGTGAACTGAGAAATTTGAGAAAGGGGCGCATGGTAGGAATTAGGGATAAAGTTTGAATTATAAAGTGATCCAATAGTTAAACTGGGAAGGAGAAAATTGGTTTTGGCTTAAAGATGCTCATTTTTTCTAGTGTTTGTAATTGGCCGCTTTCGACAAACTCATCGATTTGTGTAAAGAATTGAGAACTTTTGAGTATTTTACACGTGTTTAAACCTTGTAATCTACACGTGTAATGAATACGAAACTAACCCTCACACTGGAAAAAGATGTGATCGAAAAAGCAAAGGAATATGCGGCCCAACAAGGTCAGAGTTTGTCTTCCTTGGTAGAAAATTACTTTAGGCTCTTACTACTTGAGAAAAAGGAGGATTCTATCAAAAAAGAAAGGAAACCACTTCCAAAAAGTTTCTTAGAATTAGAAGGGTGCTTAAAGCATGAAGGAGAATTTGATTACAAAGAAGAACTGACCAAAGCATTAATGGAAAAATATGGACTCTAATATATTTTTAGATTCCGATGTAATATTAGATTTCCTTTTGAAAAGGGAACCTTTTAATGTACCAGCAAGAAGTATATTCGGCTTGGCATATAATGGTGAAATCCAAATTTTTCTTTCATCATTGACAGTGGCTAATATTCATTACATCCTCAGAAAGTCATTTGGAAATGATGGTGCATTAAAAAAGATCGCCGAATTGGTAAGCTTCTGTAAAATTCTCCCAGTTTCCGAAAAAGAGATTTTTGCAGCAATGAAAAGTGGATTTTCTGATTTTGAAGATGCTATTCAACACTTCTCAGCTGTTCAAAACCCGGAAATCAAAGGTATTATCACTCGAAACTTGGCTGATTATAAAAAGTCTCAACTTCCGATTTTTACGCCTGAAGCTTTCCTTTCCACCATCAAATAAAATCAACCAGCCCCTCCAGCTTCATCCCTCTACTTCCTTTGATCAAAATCATGTAGTCTTCAAGCTGACTATCCTGAAGCCAATTTCGGAATGAAAAAGGATCGGGAAAATAGAGTGCCTTTGGAGCGGATTCAAGCGCAGAAACAATCAGTTTTCCTGTAAAGCAGACTTTGTCAATCGGATACTCACTGACGATCTCACCGAGCTTTCGATGCTCTTCTTCAGCATGCTCACCCAACTCAAACATATCTCCCAAAATCACCATTTTATGCTTCTTCCCTTTCATTTCTCCAAAGGTCCGGATGGCCGCCTCCATACTCGATGGATTGGCATTATAAGCGTCCAAAATGATCAAATTACTCCGACGCTCTATGAGTTGTGAACGCATGTTGACTGGTTGGTAGCTAGTAATTGCTTTTACCGCTTTTTCCAAATCTACTCCGAAGTATTTCCCAATTGTCAGCGCGTTGGCGATATTTCCAAAATTATACGCGCCAATCAATGAAGTGAGATGCTCTCCTTTTACCTGCTCTACCGAAAACTTCACAAAAGGATCGGCACCAAGAAAATTCACCTCACAAAAATCGCCTGCTGCCGGGTAGAGCACCGGATTTTCGAATCGCTTGATCATATTGGAGAGAATGGGGTCTAGACTATTGATGAAAACGGTCCCCTTGTTTGCACGCAAATGCTGATAAAGTTCGGTTTTGGTTTTCAGTACTCCCTCAGGCCCGCCCATGCCTTCGAGATGTGCCTTACCGATGTTGGTAATGAAGCCGTGGGTAGGTTCGGCGATTTCACAAAGCTCCGCGATGTCTCCTTGCTTATTCGCTCCCATTTCGATGATGGCGACTGTATGTTCCTTGTTGAGCTTGAGCAAAGTCAAGGGTACGCCGATGTGATTGTTGAGGTTGCCCTCTGTGGCCAAGGTGTTGAATTTCTGGCTGAGAACGGCATTCAACAACTCTTTTGATGTGGTTTTGCCATTCGAGCCTGTCAGGCCGATAATGGGGATGTTAAATTGGTGCCGGTGATAGTTGGCCAGCTTTTGCAGACAGGCTAAAGCACTTTCTCCAATAAAATAGCGCTCGTCCTCCTCTTCAAAATAGGCAGCTTCATCCACCACTACTGCCGAAGCTCCCATTTCCAAGGCTTTGGAAGCAAATTCATTGGCGTTAAAATTGGGCCCTTTGAGTGCAAAAAAAAGATTTCCCTTTTCGATTTTTCGGGTGTCTGTACTCACACCGGTACTTTTGAGAAAGAGCTGATAGAGAATGGCGATGTTCATGATTGGAAATTTTCTTCAAAATAAATGATTCATCACATCTTTAGGCAAAAGGCTACGTATTAAATTTAGCTTCTAGCTTTATATTATGCGTTTTCTAACCACCGTTTTTTTCTTTCTTTTGACTGTATGGGCCTTCGGTCAGACTAATTTTAGTTTGCAAAATCAACCCATTCTCAGTGAAAACGGTGAAGAGTTGCCTTCAGCTTGGAGTGGGGGAATTAATAGTGCTCAGATCCAATTGATTGATTTGAATTTTGACGGGCAGGAAGAGTGGGTCATTTGGGATATCAATTCCCGACAGCTCAGCGTGTTTGAAAAAGAAGGGGATCAGTTTATTCATCAGCCCGAGTGGGCTTATTATTTTCCAGCTGATATCAGCGGATTTTTGGTTTTGGTTGATTATGATGGAGATGGAAGGAAAGATCTGTTTACATCGACGGCCCGAGGGATCAAAGCCTACCAAAACACTTCTTCAGACGGGAGTATTTCCTTTGAAGTGGCAAGAGACTTTCTTCCGCTGGATAATGGCTCCAATATTCAAGCAAATAACCTCGATACTCACCTGATTCAGGATTTGGATGGTGATGGTGATCTGGATTTAGTGATTTTTAATTTTGCCTCGGGAGATTACCTGGAATTTTATGAAAATACTTCTGTGGATCGAACAGGCAGTCCTGATATTGATGGCTTTGCATTTCCAGAAAGGCATTGGGGAAAATTTGAATTTTGTGCTTGTGGGGATATTTCCTTTGGGCAGACTTGCTCGGGTTTGGATTTGAGAATTGATCCTTCGGAAAATTCCCGTGTGCAGCATGCCGGTGGGCATTCGATTCTATACCGAGATTTTGATGGAGATGGGGTTCCTGATTTGATTTTGGGTCGGGATGAATGCAATGTGTTGTATTTTCTACCGAACAAAGGCACGGCATCTGAACCCCTTTTTGATGAATTTTCGAATGAGCTACCTGAGTGGGGCGCATTGCCTCGTTTTCCGATTTTTCACAATCCTGCCTTTATCGATGAGCAGCTGATTATCAGTTCCAATTCCAATGAAGCGGCACAAGTGTATGGAGTAGATTTCGCGAATTCCATTTTTTCCTTTGATGGTTCGCTTAATTCTATTTTGCAAGACCAGGTATTGGATTTGGGCGAAAATACGCGGCCTTTTTTCCTTGGAAATCAAAATGGGGGAAAACTCTACCTCGGTACCAATGTAACCCGTGAAGGAAATGTTTTGGGGGAAATCTTAGCGTTCGATTTTGAAATTGGAACATTCGAAGAGAAGGATCGCTTAGAAAACATTCGGGAATTGAATCTGACTGAAATCCAGTATTTGGAATTTCAGGATCAGTCGGGCATTTCTCAGCAATTTTTGACAGGAATTCGCTTTGAAGGAACTATTCCGCAGCAGCGGATTTTTCGGCAGGAAAATAATCAGTGGGAAGAGATCAGTTTTTCAGGATTTGAACCGAATCGGGGCGATCATTTGACCTTTTTCAGCTATCAAAATCAGGATCATTTGCTGGTAGCTGCACAAAATGGCGGTTTGGACCTGTATGAAGTTAATTTTGAAAATTTGTCTGCCGAACTGCTGAAGTCAGATTTTCTGGGCTTTCAGGACAATCCAGCCAATCGAAATCTGAATGTGGCAGTGAATCCAGGAACTCAACCCGGGCTCTATGCCGTGGATCAGCGTGGGATTTTGATCTATGTCGAAAACTTCATGGAGCAAACCCAGCGTGAGGAGGTTCAAATCGTCATTGAAAATAAAAATTTTCCAACTCGATTGGGCAGAAATACTTGGGTAACTTTGGTGCCGGATGTCTTGGGAGAAAACCCCGATTTGATTCTGGGCACTCGCGGAGGAGGTTTGATTTACCTGAGTGCAGTGCAAGGAACTGCCCCCCCTTCGGAAAGCCTTCAACTGCTTCTCTATCCCAATCCAACTGCCGGTCCCATCAAGGTCATCTCCAACCAATCGGGTAGGGGTAGAATTATCAATGCGATGGGACAAGTGCTTTTAGATGAGATTTCTGTTAAGGCTGGACAAGAAATCGAAATCCAATCCGGTATTTACACTCCGGGCCTTTATATTTTTCAACTCGAAACAGCCAATCGACGGCAGTTTTCAAAGAAGTTTTGGGTGAGGTGAGTAAAATGATTTTGTTTGGATTGTGGAAAAACCCTAGCTTTCCATTACAGAATAAACACCAACTTATGAGATATACATATTTACTGGCCTTTTTGGCCTTTTTCGGATTTGCCTGTAGCTCAGGCCCTGAGAACCCCGCAGACCAAGTTTTTATCAATGGCATCATCTACACCGTCGATGAATCCAATCCCAAAGTGGAGGCTGTTGCAGTTAAGGATGGCATGATTCAGGCCGTGGGAACTACTGCCGAAATTCAAGAATGGGCTGGAGAAAATACCGAGGTCATTGATCTCGAGGGTAAAACCATGACACCAGGCTTGATCGAATCTCATGCGCATTTGATGGGAATCGGCTACAACAAACTTGAACTTGATCTCATGTACGTAAAAACTTACGATGAATTGGTCGAAAAAGTAGCCGAAGCCGTGGAAAAAGCCCAGCCAGGCGACTGGATCACCGGCCGTGGGTGGCATCAGGATAAATGGATCGAAAAGCCCGAGAAAATGGTCAAAGGCTTTCAAACCAATGACAAGCTCAATGAAGTCTCCAAAGACAATCCGGTTTTTCTCCGTCATGCTTCAGGACATGCCTCCTTTGCGAATTCAAAGGCTATGGAACTAGCCGGTATAGCCAATCTCAATGGGGAGCGTCCCGGCGAAGTAGAAGGTGGAGAAATAATTACCGATGAACTGGGAAACCCAACTGGAGTACTTACTGAGCGAGCTTCTGGATTGGTGGCTAGATTGGTTCCCGAAGAAACCCCTGAGCGGGCAGAAGAGGCCTTGACTTTGGCATTGCAGGAATTGGTGGAAAAAGGAATCACTTCTTTTCACGATGCAGGTTCAGGTCAGGATGTGATTGATTTGGTGCAGAAATTCAAAGATGAAGGCAAACTCACCGTTCGTCAATACATCATGCTCACAGGACGTCAGCCCGAGCTTTTGGAGGAGTGGTATCAAAAAGGGCCGATGATCGATACTGAAGACCACCTCTTGACTGTTCGATCGATCAAGTTGAATTGTGATGGAGCTTTGGGGCCAAGAGGTGCCTGGTTGCTGGAGGATTACTATGATCGTCCAGGGCACAGAGGCCATGAGACCTTGCCGATGTCTGTGGTGACAGAAGTTTCCGAGAAAGCCCTGCCTTTAGGGTTTCAAGTTTGCTCTCATGCCATCGGAGACCGCGCCAATCAGGAGATTTTGGATCGTTACGAGGCCGCATTTGCCAAAAATCCAGAAGCAACCGATCACCGTTTCCGTATCGAACATGCTCAGCACATTCATCCCGATGACATTCCCCGATTTGGAGAAATGGGCGTTATCGCCGCCATGCAGGCCATTCACTTGAGTTCGGACCGACCATGGGCGATTGATCGCTTGGGCGAAAAGCGAATTATTGACGGGGCTTATGTTTGGCAGAAACTGATGAAGTCCGGTGCGGTAGTGACCAACGGGACAGATGCACCTGTGGAGCCGGTGGATCC
This sequence comes from Algoriphagus faecimaris, assembly GCF_900101705.1. Classification (GTDB taxonomy): domain Bacteria; phylum Bacteroidota; class Bacteroidia; order Cytophagales; family Cyclobacteriaceae; genus Algoriphagus; species Algoriphagus faecimaris. The sequence goes on from NZ_FNAC01000002.1 coordinate 66,304, forward strand.
GATTCCTTCTTTTTACGCTTCGGTGACCCGAAAAACGCTGGAAGGAACTCCGGAAAACGGTTACGAAGCCGATCAAAAAATGACCCGGGAAGAAGCCTTGAAATCCTATACTTTGGATGGAGCTTATGCCGAGTTTGAGGAAGATTTCAAAGGCTCGATTGAAGTAGGCAAGGCGGCTGATTTCACCGTTTTTGATCAAAATATTATGGAAATCCCTGAAGAGGAAATTCTGAAGACGAAAGTGGCCATGACGGTGATGGGGGGAAAAGTGGTTTTCAAAAAATAGGGGTTAGAAAACTCATTGCTTATATCTAAGTTAGACCTTCCAGGTTTTGAAAACCTGGAAGGTTTTTTTATTGCTATTGGCGTGGATTGAAATTTTAAAAATGGGTTTCATCGGACAAACCATTCCAGGTACTCATGGATTTTGGTTCCCAAAAAGTAGGGTAGATTGAGAAGTTTATAGGATTTACCCGCAGGTGTCTTTGTATTCTCGGTTCGTAATTCACCTCCATACATTCTCACCGCAAATCCATGATCAGAGGCATCGATAAACTGATGTAATGAGCGAAGTGAGCCCGTAGCTCCGGATTTAATTTCGATAGGAATGACTAAGCCACGAAATGAAATCACCAAGTCAACCTCTGCGCTAGATTGGTTTTTCTGCCTCACCCAAAAATTTGGTTTTTGATCTGTTAGTTGGGTGGTTGATATAAGTTCTTGATTGATCAAATGTGGAATGAGAGCCCCCTTGTACGCCTGACTTAAATCTTCCATGCGAAGCATTTGGCCTTGGATGTTGACTGAATAATTGATCAATCCTGTATCTAGAAATTGGATTCGGGGAGATTTTTTCAAGTCGGGACGGATCGGTGGCTTCAGGTCCGTAGTTGGATAAATCAGTCTCATCACCTTGGCCTCCTCCAAGATTCGGAAGGCCTCTCCGACTTCTCTAGACCGATAATTGGAATTGCCAAACCCTTGAAATTTTACGCGATCGTCCAAATGTAAATGTGCCGAATTCATGATATGTCCTATGATTTTCCGTCCGCTGTCCGTGCTCGTATATTTATCCACATCCGATTTATAGGTGCTCCAGATGCTTTCATAGATTGCCGGTAGATCTGCTAGATTGTTTTTGGCGAGATCCATTTTGACCACTTCGGGCATTCCACCGATAATTGCATAGCGATGAAATAGGTCCATTAAGGGTTTATGGGCAAATGGCTTTAGGGGTAGTTGATCCAATTGTGCCAGTGCTACTTGATTTCCGACGGCATCCAGATATTCGGGAAAGTTCATCGGATATAAATAGGCAAACTCAACTCTGCCAACAGGGAAGCTTTTTACCTCTTTCAGTGCAAATTCCAATAAGGAACCTGCTGCAATCACAGCTAATTGAGGAAACTCTTCATAAAAGTATCTGAGCATTTGAATTGCCTTTGGGGATTCTTGGATTTCGTCTAGAAAGAGAATGGTGTTTGAAAGTTTTTCAGAAGAAAGATTCCTGCTCAGAAATAATGATTCCACAATAGTTTTGACATCATCAAAGTCATCGAAAAAGGATTTATCACTTTTTTTCTCAAAATTCAATATGATGGAATGAGGAAAGCCCTTGGCAAACTCTTTCACCAAAGTAGTCTTTCCCACCTGCCTTGCCCCTCTGATAATAAGTGGCTTTCTGCTTGGGTTAGATTTCCAGTTTTCTAGAGTCCTGAATAATTGTCTTTTAAAGCTCATTCCCTTGTCGTTTGTTACAAAATAAGGGTATTTTATTGTATTTTATGGTATAAAATAAGGGTAAAATATCTTAAAAATTGTAATAAAGTAAAGGGAAGCTAAATTTGAAGACTTTCCTTCAGTCATTAAGGTGGTGTTTATTAGCTTTTAAATTTGCTTAAACTCAATATTCCTCTTAAGAAGCTAGTCTAAATTAGGTTTGGAAAATTGATTAGTGGTTTCTCAGATACTTCAAAAATCTGCGAACCTTGTGAATGCTACTTGATTTCGTTTTTAAACCCGAAATATGCATTAGAATCTCTTTTCCGAGTTCAAAATGCTTCATTGCATTTAATCCAGAGAATCGAGATTACCATAGTGGTGTTATGCTTTATTCGTTAAATACTTGATTTTCTTCTATTTTGATTGCTCATCACGGATCCTAATTTAACATCCAGCTTAAATTTCAAAAAACTATTAAAAAATTTATTCAAACAGTTTAGTTGATTTTCGGAATAAAATTCTAAATCACTCATAGTTTTTTAGGTGGGTTAGGAATAATATATTGTAAAACTAGTTTGAGATTTTTATAGAATTAATTCAAGAAAAAAATTGATTAAACAATTTCTTTGAAATTAGAATTTACTTTTAGTTATTGTTGTCATTGACTATTTAATCTAATTTTTTATGAAGATTTTAGGATTGATCGCACTTTATTACCTGTCCCTTTTTGTGATAGGTTGGTTGCTGCTGGATGCCGAATTTAAATCTTGCAGAGTTGAAGATCGGTTTTCGTCAGTCGATCTTCTGAGGAAGGATGCTTTATTGATACTGGAAAAATTCCAATTAGAGTCATTCTCAGACTCACTTTGGCCTCTTCCAAGTTGGCTACAAAGACCCATTGATATCGTCCGCTATCCTGATGTCCCACCTATTAATTTTTTACCCAATGGAGACTAAGATTTTCCCATCGGCAATAGTGAATAACACCGTCGAGGTGTTTGATTCCAAAATAAGCATCCGGTCAAAATTGATTTACCTGACCTTTCTGACTTTGATAGGCGCTATTATCCTGGCACTGCCTCTGATCGTGGTTGATGTAGCCGTACAGACTCAGGGCACCTTTCAGTCCGCCCTCCAACGCAATCCCGTTCAGATTGCCACGGGTGGTCGGTTAGAATCCTGGAATCTATCCGAAAATCAGGAGGTGAAACAAGGAGAAGTCCTTGCCGTCATCCGGGGTGAGCAACTGACTTTGGAAATGAAGGCCTTGGAAGAGCGCATGACATTGCTTCAGGATTTTATCAGGGATTTGAAGTTGCTGACCAATTACCAATCTGAAGGGGAAGGCTATATCCCTACCCTCAAGTCCAACCTCTATCAGGCGGCTTGGTACGAGTACCAGTCTCAATTGCTCAATCAGGAGATGCTCGTGCAGAAGCTGGATCGGGACTATCAGCGGGCCAAAAGTCTCTATGATACCAAATCCATCGCCTTTGCAGAGTACGATGAAGTACAGGTCAACTACCAACAGGCAAGCACGCAACTGGAACTGATCAAAAAGCAGCGACTCAATCAGTGGGGGCAGGAACTCACCAATCATATCACCGAACGGGATCGAATCTTGAGTCAACTGGAGTTGTCACTGGAGCAGATGGATCAGTTTAAGATCATTGCCGGTACTTCAGGGACGCTCATGAATGTCCAGAATTTGAATGCGGGTGACTTTGTCTATCCCAATCAAAAGCTGGCGGAAATTTCCCCTGATTCGGAACTGATGGCCGTGACTTACCTTTCTCCGGCAGATATCGCTTTTCTGGAAATCGGTCAGGAGGTCAAATTCCAAGTGGATGCCTACAACTACAATCAGTGGGGAGTGGCTACGGGGAAGGTGGTAGAAATAGCCAAAGACCTGTCGCTGATTTCTGAAAAAGAAGCAGGTTTTTTGGTGACTTGTAAACTGGACTCCTTGGACATGAGGCTTCCCAGTGGGCAAAGTGGACAAATCCGAAAAGGCATGACCTTTAATGCACGCTTTGTGGTAGCGAGACGTTCGCTTTTCCAACTGCTCTACGACAAGGTCGATAACTGGCTCAATCCTTCACTTTCTAATCCCTCCTAATTTTTTTGAACCGATGAACATTAAAATCAAACAGCGCGATATCACTGACTGCGGGGCAGCTTGCCTGGCTTCGGTAGCTGCATTCTATAAACTGGAGTTGCCCGTGGCAAAGATCCGGCAGATGGCCTCTACCGATCAGAAAGGCACCAATATCTTGGGCTTGATCGAGGCAGCCACCAAAATGGGCTTTTCGGCCAAAGGTGTCCGTGGGGAATTCGATGCCTTGCTGGATGTTCCCATGCCTGTTATCGCCCATGTCATTGTGAAAAAAGTCCTACACCACTATGTGGTTTTGTACAAAGTCACGGACAAGCAAGTGGAATACATGGATCCGGGCGACGGTCAGATCCATAGGGTGACTCCTGAAGCGTTCAAGGAAATGTGGACAGGTGTCCTGGTCCTGCTGATGCCCAATGAGGAATTTCAGGCCTTGAACCAAAAAGTAGGCACTTGGTCCCGCTTTTGGTTTTTGGTGCGTCCGCATAGTAGCGTCATGATCCAATCCCTACTGGGGGCTGTAGTCTACACTATCTTGGGGCTTTCTACCTCAATCTATGTGCAGAAGATTATTGATCATGTGTTTATCGGTCGAAATACCAATTTGCTGAATCTGCTTTCGGTAGCGATGATTGTATTGCTGGTCTTCCAATTATTCATCGGAACTTTCAAAACCCTATTTATCATCAAAGTGGGTCAGCGGATCGATGCTCGTTTGATTTTGGGCTATTACAAGCACCTGTTGTCCTTGCCTCAGCGGTTTTTCGATACCATGCGTGTGGGAGAGATTATCTCCCGGATCAACGATGCAGTGAAGATCCGCGCCTTCATCAATGATGTGTCCATCAGCTTTTTGGTCAATGTGTTTATTATCATTTTTTCCTTTGCGCTGATGTTTACCTTCTACTGGAAGCTGGCTTTGGTCATGCTACTGTTGATTCCCCTTTACGCGGTGATCTACTGGATATCCAACCGGCTGAACAAGAAAGTAGAACGTAGGCTGATGGAAGAGTCTGCCGAACTAGAATCCCAACTGGTAGAATCCATCACCTCGGCTAGTACCATCAAGCGCTTTGGCGCTGAGGATCATGCTAATATCAAGACCGAGATGCGCTTTGTCGCCTTGCTTCGGACGGTCTATCGATCAGGGCTGAACAGTGTTTTCTCCGGAACTTCCTCCGAGGCGGTATCCCGGCTCTTTACCATCATCCTACTTTGGGTAGGTGCAGGCTATGTGCTTCAAAACGAGATTACCCCAGGGGAACTGATGTCCTTTTATGCTTTAACGGGTTATCTGACAGGGCCCATTTCAAGTCTGATCGGGATGAATAAAACCATTCAAAATGCCCTGATTGCGGCAGATCGACTCTTTGAAATCATGGATTTGGAGGTGGAGAAATCAGAAGAAACCTTTCCTATCAAAAAGTCAGATGTGGGTGACATTAGCTTTTTGGAGGTGTCCTTCCGCTATGGTTCCCGAGCCAATGTATTCGAAGGACTTTCCTTGACTTTCCCCAAAGGAAAGATCTCCGGGGTAATCGGGGAGAGCGGTTCTGGGAAAAGCACGCTCGTCTCCCTCCTTCAAAACCTTTATCCACTCCAATCCGGGAATATCTACATCGGGGAGCACGACATCAAGTTTGTGGACAATACTTCCCTGAGGCGGATCGTATCCGTTGTACCACAGCGGATAGACCTCTTTGCGGGAAATGTACTGGAGAATATCGCCCTAGGAAACTATCAGCCCGACATGCAGCGGGTAGTGCATATCTGCCATCGGCTGGGGATGATGGATTTTGTGGAGAGTCTGCCCAATGGATTTGGGACGTATCTGGGAGAAAATGGAGCTGCACTTTCGGGTGGACAGAAGCAACGGATTGCCATCGCAAGAGCCTTATACCGAGACCCAGAGATCCTGATTCTGGATGAGGCCACAGCTTCCTTGGATCCCGATTCGGAGCAGTTTGTACAGCAGGCCATCCGAATGCTGGCTACCGAAGGGAAAACGATCATCTTTATCACGCATCGATTGGCAGCTGTTCAGGAGTTTGACAGACTGTATGTGCTGGATAAGGGCAAGCTGGTCGAGGAAGGCAATCAAGCGGAGCTAATCGCACGGGAGGGAAAATACTTTCAGATGATCCGAAAGCAGCTGGTTTTGCTGTGAGTAGTAAGTATAAAGTACGATGTACCAAGAATTAAGTACAAAGAAGGGAAGAGTAGATAAACTGTTAAAGAAACGAGATATGGAATTTATCAAACAGATTGAGCGATTACAGCTATTAAATAAGCTAGTTCGGGAGAAGCGAACAGGAAACCCAAGGGAACTTGCTGAAAGGTTGGGTCTTAGTAGAAGGCAATTGTATTCATATCTCGAATTTTTGAAAGATTATGGGATAGATATTGTCTATTCCAGAAAAACAAATAGTTTCATATTCAACAACGGGAAGGAAATAAAGATTGACTTCCAATTTCAGGTTTTGGACGAAAAGGCCAACAGAGAAATAACTGGTGGAAAAAGTTTAGAAAATTTTCTTCCGTGCTGTTTTTCTGCACGGAGCGAAACTAAGTTAGCACCATGGTCAGTCCTCGAGGTCAATGCTAGCTACCGATCTCAGAAGTGCTGTGATGAGGTAATCTGACTCCTGAAAAACGTCGGGCAAACGAAAACAAAACATACAGATGGAAAAGTTTAAAGAACTGAGCATCGAGGAGATGCATGAGTTAAACGGGGGTTATTGGAAAGTAATTTATGATGCAGTTAGAGGCGGTGTTATTTATGATGCACTAAAGGCTGGAGTAGATTACCTCTTTGAGAATCCGATAGAACAGCCAGAATGGCAAAAACATAAAATGGGAGGTTTATAATTAATAAGGGGTTAATATTCTTTTAATGTATATTATCCCCTTATTCTAATATTAATTTTTAAAACTCTGAACTAGTCAGAAATATCTGATTAATGCAGTAATAACAGGAGTTTCTTTCATCTATTTGACATCTTAATTAATTAGAAATAAAATTGGATTGAACAATAAAATTTCATTTTCTCCTTAAAAGAATTGAATAAACTAATTCAATTAGAATTATGATTAAAAAAATTGAAAATTATTTGATAAAAACCGGAAGTAATTTTGTTATTCTCATTTTTGTGATTTTTATTTTTTTAATTTCAATACTTTATAACATTTTATTACAGTTATTTACTATAAAATCAAAAGTTGACAGTATTCAGTTTTATGATTCAATTCTTGAGATATTTATTTTTGCAGTAGTACTCGCTCCTGTAATTGAAACCTTTATTTTCTTATATTTATTTTTTCATTTTTTAAAGACAAAATTAAATTCTAGATATATTATTTTTCTATCTGCTTTGTGTTTCAGCTTAATACATTTCCCAAAAAATTTCAGTGTAACCGAGACATTAAATGTATTTATTGTTGGCCTAATTTTAGCATATGCCTATAAGATTTTTTCATATAAAAATAAACCGGCGTTCTGGTATGTTGTCGCAATACATGCATTTATAAATTTAATAGGTATAATGACACATTTTTTCCTTCCAGAAGTTTCAAGTTGAATTTTATGTCTACATATAAATATAAGCCATTATAAAACCAAAACGGTGAAGCCATCTTTTAGAAAAGGTATTTCATTAAAGGTAAAATTCGCTTGGGAGTAGAAAAGTTGGTTAGGACTGGGTGGGATTTGCATATACTTGATGTTGGAATAAACTTAATTCGGATATTTAACTGAATTGTTTACTCCTGTAGGCATTTAGAGAGCCTTTCTCTAACTTCTTATCCCTACCATCCATTGCAAAAAGCTACAGGGAAATTCTTCAGACTCTAAAATCTTCTTCTTATTTTCTGAAAATTTTGTAATTTCCTCGACCTGTTTTTCCAATAGCACCGAACCTAAGTTAGCATTATGATCAGCCATCGAGATCACATGCTAGCTACCGATCGGAGATGTGCTGAGATTGGGAATCCCGACGCCCGGAAAAGGTCGGATAAAAATTAAATTCTTAGAAAAATGGATAAATTTAAGGAGTTGAGTTTTGAGGAGATGCAGGAGGTTGAGGGAGGAGGTCCAGTAAGGGAATGGTTTTGTAAAAAAACCAGAGAATTTATGGAATGGTGGAATTCCACAGAGGATAAAGTTGATCCCTGCGCTGTTCAAGATTGTATTTTAGTTTAAAATAAAAGAAAAATGGAAGATTTTAAGGAATTATCAGCTGAAGAACTTCAGAAAATTTCTGGGGGAGCTTGGCCACTTATTATTAAAGTGGGAGCATGGATTGTTGGTGCATGTGCAACAGCTGTTGCAGGATATTATGCAGTGGAAGCTGTCCAAGGAATTGAGGATGGTTTAAGCGATGATTGTTGCGATTGTGAATGCAAGTAATCCAATAAATAATAGATACGTCGAAGACGTATCTATTACTTATTAGAAGAAATATAGCTTATCCTATGAGACATATTAAAAACTTAACTTTCTCTTTATTATTCAATATTATTATTTATTTAATGGTTAAATATATTTTTTTCCTAAATTCAATATCGTCAGTTCATTTTGCTGTAATGACAGCAATGGTGTTTCTTTTTACTACAATAATCCCTTTTCCAAGAAAATCGAAAAATAATGATAAAAAAATATTTTCTGAAAATCGATAATTTTGTTCGCTTTTTTAACGAGCCTAAATCATTGGGTAAAATTAAAAATTTTAAAATTGGAGATTTTTTCATCATATTCTCGATAACTCTAATTATAATAGCACCTTACACGGCTCTAATTTATGCGCTTGGATTAAATGAGCTAGAAAATGAGGTAATGGATTTATTGAGGGAGAATCCTTTCTTTCTACTATTAATTGCTGTTTTCATCGCGCCGATACTTGAAGAGCCTGTTTACCGGCTTCATCTTGATCTGAAAAAAAAATCGATCTATTGGGGTCTTGGGCTATCACTATTGCTTATCGATGAATTTTGGTATCCATTGGCTGCTTTGTGGATTTATTTAATTTGGCTTTTGATTCGAGTTAACAAAGACAATCCTCCTTCTTTAAAATTCGTTGTTTACAGCTCCGCTATTTTATTTGGCCTAGTCCATTTAGGTAACTTTACGAATTTGGATTACACAAAGCAATTTTATCTGATACCTTTATTGGTTGGGGGACAAGTTTTTGTTGGCTTGGTAATTAGCTTTATTCGCCTTACCTACGGAATGAAGTGGGCAATTATTTTTCATGGGGTCTATAATGGGATTTTGATTGGATCATACTTGTTATTCTTCCAGGATTTGTAAGTATTTCTTTCACATTCAAAGGCTTTATGAATGTTTTGTCCTTTTTTATGTCTACTTCTCCCCGCTAGGCGTAGATTCTATTATGCCCCATTGAAGTTCAATTAAGCGCTGGGTGGTCCCGAAGCTGTCGGGAGCAATTCCACCTTCATATCCTTACCAATTTGCAATTGGCCCAGCTGTTCAGGATTTGTAATCCTGAACCTTTATAGTAGGATTTTTAATCCGATAAACTTGATCCTTGGCTTCCTGGATATTCCGGAGCATTCTGACCCCTCCAATCCGGAATGTTTTCAAGTAGTGAAAGTGCCTTTACAGGCTGGATTCGACTGACATTCCGGCGCATGTTGACCCCTCTAAGATAGATTTATGGTGATATTCCGGAGCATGTTGACCCCCTAAGGTTGAGATTCCGGAGCATTACCTGTCCCGAGTTTCGGGATTGACCCCTCTGATCGACGGTTTTGGTTTTTTAGCGGACATTTTCGATAACCGCTAACTATAATCCAATGGCTGGAAAACCTAAACCTATGAGTCAGATAAAACAGATGATCATACTTAACAGGCAGGGAAAGGGAGTCAAGACAATCGCCCGTATGCTGGCTATCAGTAAGAATACCGTCAAGACGTATCTCTTTAAGCTCGACAAACTACTGACAGCCAACCGACAAGAGAAGCTTACAGCCGAGACACTCCTAAGCCTTGACGAGCCTGAATTATACACGCTTTTCCATCCCGGAAACCCTTCCTATAAAGATACCAGGTATGAATACTTTAAAGCCAACCTTGGGTACTATCTAAAAGAGCTGGAAAAGACCGCAGTAACCAGAGCCGTGCTATGGGAAGAATACAGACAGGCCATTCCGGACGGATACAGCTACTCCCAATTCTGCTTCCACCTAGACCAGCAGCAGACCGCAAAAGGGAAGCCGTCGATGGTTCTGGACCACAAACCCGCAGAAAAGCTCTACATAGATTTTGCGGGAAAGACCATTCCCTACGTCGACAGGGAAACAGGGGAAGTCATCGCCTGCCAGCTTTTTGTTGCCTGCCTGCCCTTCTCGGATTATGCGTTTGCCATGGCTGTACCATCCCAAAGCACAGCTGACTTCCTGTATGCGCTCAGTAGGTGCATGGAAGACCTGGGAGGCGTACCACAGCTTCTGGTTCCAGACAACCTGAAGGCAGCTGTGGTCAAAGCAGACCGGTACGAACCTGATATCAATCAAGCCCTTGAAGATTTTGCCAACCACTACGCAACAGCCGTACTCCCAGCAAGGGCAAGAAAACCACAGGATAAAGCGTTGGTGGAAAACCAGGTCAAGATCCTGTATTCAAGGGTATATGCCAAGCTCAGGAACATGCAGTTCTTTGATCTTACTGCCCTCAACGGAGCCATCAGAACGAAGGTAAAGTCCCACAACCAGACAAGGATGCAGAAGAAGCCATACTGCCGGGAAGAGAAGTTCCTTGCAGATGAAAAGGCCCTGCTGGGTGACCTTCCTGCTGAGCGTTTTGAGCTCAGGAGCTATTCACTGCTTACAGTCGCCAAAAACAACCACATCTATCTATCTGCAGACAAACACTACTACAGCGTCCCACACAACCTGATGGGCAACAAAGTAAAAGTAGCCTATACCAGATCCATGGTTTTCATATACCATGAGGGTAAAAAAGTGGCAGTCCATTCCAGAAGCTTCAAAATCGGGGCTTACTCCACAGTCAAAGAACACCTCTGTTCCCATCACCAACACTACCGGGACAGGAGCCCGGAGTATTACAGAAACCAGTCAGCAAAAGTGTCAAAAGTTCTGTATGAGTATGTATGCCTGCTTTTTGAGCAGAACAGATATCCCGAGCAACTCTACCGATCCTGTGACGGGCTACTTGCCCTGGCAAGAAAATCCGATACAAAGGCTTTGGAAAAAGCATGTAAAACGGCCATGGAGAACGGGATATTCTCCTACAAATTCATCAAAAACATCATCGAAAACCATATGGAAGACGAATCTGTCCAAAACAACAATACAGCCCTGCCCAAACACCAGAACTTAAGGGGAAAAGCATATTACAGTAACCAACAGAAAATTAAATTTTAATGCCTATGACAAACCATATCCAATCGCAGCTTACCAGACTCAAGCTGCACGGCATGTCCAAAACATGGACGGCCATTATCGAAACAAGAAAAAACCAAAGTCTCTCACTCGCTGAGGGGCTTGAGCTGTTGCTGCAGGCCGAGGAGCTTGAAAGGGACAACAGAAGATTCAAAAGACTTGAAACCAATGCTGCATTCAGGTATAAAGCTTCCATAGAGGAGCTCAAGCTGGACAAGGTAAGAGGCCATGACGATGTGCTTCTCACCACACTTGCAACCGGAGAGTACATCAGCAAGGGAGAAGCTGTTCTGATTACCGGGGCCACCGGATGCGGGAAAAGCTATATGGCTTCTGCGCTGGGACACCAGGCCTGTATTCTGGGATTTAAAGCCGCTTACTTCAACACACAGAAACTGATGCTGAAAACCAAGATGGCCAGACTGGAAGGGACAGTGATGAAGTTCTTTGACAAACTGGCCAAGACAGACCTGCTGATCATCGACGACTTTGGGCTGACTCATCTGGAACAACAGCAGCGAATAGATTTTATGGAAATGATAGAAGACAGACACGGGAAGAAATCAACGATAATCGTCAGTCAACTGCCCGTTTCGAGTTGGTATGATATCATCGGTGAAGAGACCATTGCTGATGCAATACTTGACAGATTGGTACACTCATCTTACAGGATCGAGCTAAAGGGGGAAAGTCTCAGAAAAAAAATGTAAAATTGTCAGCCTAACAGATTATAGTACCAAACCCATTTTTAGAGGGGTCAATATGCCCGGAACGGGGGTCAGTATTGTCCGGAATATCCAATTGGCCCATATCAGTTTAGAATGAAAAAGCCATCATCATTTTTCTTAGACTATAAACCTGATATGCCACACATAACATTTTACTACCGATCGTAAAAAAAATAATGATTTTTTCAAAGGGTGGTACATAAATTACGAATGTATGGTCTAAATTAATCTAATTAATCAAATGTATTGTGGTATGAAAAAATTATTGTTATCATTTATTATTGTTTGTGGAATATCCGCTTATTCAAATGCACAAATCTCTGTTGATGACGGGGGTATTTATTATGAGGACGATTATTGTGGAGATTATTTTGAAAATTGTAGCGCAACTGTGATTAAATGCAGGTTTTATGGCATAAGCCCATGTCATGTTTCAATTCAAGTCCCTTGTGAAGATGCATGTGGGATTGATTAAGTCAAGTTGAGCTGTAATTTATTCAGCTCAACTTTTTTTATAATAAATTTCTGCAAATTTGCCAGAGGGCGATTAAATAAAATGACATTGGTGGACTTCAAAATGAGTAACTTTACTTAGAGTTACTAAATTGAAATATGCAAGCATTTTAAAGCTATAATTTTCTGATTCAGAGCCAGTATAACGACCGGAGCTAAGGAAAAAAACAATAGCCCTATCAAAATACATCATTTTCATAATCTTTTTATTCGATAAGATCCGTGTGGATGCTTTGAACGATAAGCAAGAAAATATTTCAAAAATTTGATTATCCTCAATCTTACCAGTCACTTTAGACTGTTCTGTTATCTGGTCGGATGAAGACCTAAATAGCCACAATATTTAGGTTTAGCATACCCTATGTTGCTTTTGGCCCACTACTGGCAGAAAAGCAATTAATCATATCAAGAATTTGAAATATCCTTAACTTTTATAAGTTAAAATTGTAATAAGAATTTAAACTAATCTAATTTTCATTAAACAATGAATAGAATGTATTTTATATTAATTGTACTTTTTCTATCATGTAGGGATCAAACTCTGAATGAAATTAATGTAAGTTCAATTGCAGTACCTTACGATAAAACTACTAAAGCAAGTGATTTTATTTCAAAAATTGAGCATTTTATCCTTCCCCAAGAAATAGCTATTGGAAGAATAGATAAAGCAGTCTTCTATGACTCACTTTATTTTTTCGGAGATTATGATTTCTGTCAATGCATTTCCGTCATAGATTCAAGTTTTAATTTTGTGAGCAACATTAAATTTTTCGGCGAAGGCCCTGGTGAGTATAAAAATATAATGGATTTCACTTTAAACGAAGATCTTAAAACTATTGATATATTAAGCATAAATAAAGTGCTTCGTTACAGCTTTCAAGGACAGTTTATCGAGGAGTTTAAATTGCCTAGTTTAATTTATAAATTTCAACATCTTAGTGGTAATGAATATTTAGTATATAAGCCTGAGGCTATGAAGGCATACAATAATCGGCAGGAATCTTCGATTCTATATGTTTTAAATATTGAATCGAGTGAAACTAAAAATGTTCTTAATCCATTAAATGAATTAGAATTCCCACACTTAAGAGAGCGAAATAATTTAACTAAACAAAATGGATTTATTTTGTTTTCAACATCATTTCTTGATACAATTTATTACTATGACTATATAGGTGATTTAAAACACAAAAGGTATTTCAAATCTGAAAAACCGCTATTGCCAATAGAAATGCTAAGTACAGACGAAAGTAATATGAATATCTTAAATAACATAGATATCCAAAGTAAATACAGATATCACCGCGCAAACTTATTTGAGAGTAAGGAGTTTATCATTACTTCATTTATAGATTATGAATTAGGGAGTCTAATATTCGATAAAGGAGAAAATACCAGTTTATTATTTTCTGAGCTAGAAAACGATATAGACTACGGACTTAAGCGGATTAAACCTATTTTAATACAAGGAAAAACTATAATTGCAATTAACGAGCCTACAGCTTTTGTTTCTATTTATGAAAATTCAGATACCCCTTTCGAATCTCCTTTCTTTGAATTTACTAAATCTCTCACTATCAATTCCCCATTAGTTTTGTCAAAATACCACCTAAAGTAATTTCATTTAAATAATAATTTCGGATGCTCAAACCACAAATACTGATAATTTTCAATTCGGCTCAGTCAATACTTTGGACATCATGGAATTTGAAATCAAAGCTGGATTAAAGCCAATTGGTCAAACGCAAAATGCTTATGAAATTAGGTTCTATTAGGTGTAGAGGAACTATCTGGAGTAAAGACCTTAAAAGTACTTTACTCCGCTACGCGTAGATTCTACTATGATTCCTTAAAGTTCAATTGGGCGCTGGGTGGGATTTGCAATTCCACCCCAATATTCTTACCAATTTGTAATTGGCCTACATCCATTCAATCCTGCTGTTTATACAAATTTCAAATTTGTATAAACTGGATGGCCTAATTAGAAATTCACTTAGTGAGTTCAAATCATCTAAAATATTGATTAAGGATATCGGAAAATTGGGTGAAAATTTCAAATTCTCAGCTCCCAACATTATTTTAGACGGAGCGAAAGTAAGTTAGCATCATGATCAGTCCTCGAGATCAATGCTAGCTACCGATCGGAAATGTGCTGTGATTGGGAATCCCGATGCCCGAAAAAGGTCGGGGAAAAATTAAATTCTTAAAAAAATGGAAAAATTTAAAGAGTTGAGTTTGGAGGAGATGCAGGAGGTAGAGGGGGGAATTCTTCCTCTGCTTGCTGGAGCAGTCGTTTTAGCTGGAAAAGCAGCTGGATATGCCTGTGGTCTGCTAGCTGCTGATATTTTAATTAATTGGTCCAGTTACGAAGCCGCTATTGATAAAAAATTAGCAGAATGTAAAAATTAGGTTATGAAGAATCTTACTAACACTGAATTAATTTGTATTCGAGGTGGTGGAATTTCTGATGCTGGTGAATGGCTAATAGATAGCGTTGGAGATCTTATTTGTAAAGCAAAATCCGCTTATAATAAGGCTTCATCTTGGTTGGCAGAAAACGGCGGCGCTTACCTTAAGAATTATTCACATGGAACATATCCAGGAAATATGTAATCAATAGCGAGGAAGAAAACTCCTCGCCTTTTAGGTTTTAAAGATAAATGCAAAAAAAATATCTCCTTCTTTTCTTGCTTTCAGCAGTTCTTTTCCTACTACTTAGATTTCCATATAGAGAATTTGTGTATTCATATCAGGTTTTTGATTATTATATAGCTGATACTTCACCCAACCTTTTTGCACTGCTGTTATATGTTTTTTATCACAAATGGAGACATCCGAATAAAGAATCTTCCTTGTTTCTTATTTTAGGAGCCCTAGGCGGTCTGATTTTTTATGAGATAGTAATTCAGCCTATGATATTAATACAAACCTTTGACGAAAAAGATATTGTAGCAAGTGCTTTAGGTTCAATTATATGTTCTGTAATTTGTATGAAAGTTGAAGATCAAAAATTAGGCGATTTTCTGAAATTAAAATATTAATAATAACTGTTTTAACCAATAATGATCCTCGTTTTTATCAATTCAAAATTCCTCAGTTAGCAATCTAATCAACCATGGGATCAGCCGCTAGCTACCGATCGGAGATGTGCTGTGATGAGGTATCTGACCACTGTCAAAAGTCGGGAAAACGAAAACAAAACAAACAGATGGAAAAGTTTAAAGAACTGAGCATCGAGGAGATGCAGGAGCTGTTTTGAAGGGTATAGGAATTACAAATACTGTTAGATCAGTTGCCTCAGGATTATGGGAAATAGCCAAATGGCCATATGAAACCTTGGTTGGCTGGTATGAGTACGGAAAAGATTCAGTTCAATGTGATTGTGAATAAAAAATAAAAGTAAAATGAAAGAACTACCAATCTCAGAAATGAGAGAAATTAAAGGGGGTTGGCTACCAATTGTAGTAAGTGTTGCTAAAGCAATAGATGCAGGGATTGCAACTCTAGCTACAGCGGGTGCGGTCGCCTATGATGTTGGCTATTATGACGGAAAACAAGAGTGTGAAGAAGTTTGCTCCAATCAATAATATTTACCATACCAAATGAATCCCGTCCTATTCATATTTCCGTCTATACTAATAATTCTTGTACTTTTCGTTAGGTACAAAAAATTAAGTAAGTGGTTAAAAGTCTTATATTTGTTTTTTATAATAGTATCTCTTATAGTGTCTATTATAATTATTTCACATAGGACATTTTGAATTTTCGAATTTCTTTTATCCTTAAATACTTATTTATATTTAATATGAAAAGTAAAAAAAAATCAATTTCTAGTATTTGTAATTTCTTTAATAATATTTTTAAATTTTGGGATAGTTTGAAGTCCCTTTTTAATTAGCAGCTACAATCTCCAGATAAGAGTCGAATATTATGAGAAAATTCTCGATTTCTGAATATAGAAAACCAAACAGAAATCTAAAATTATTAACTATAATCTTTAGTTTTTTGATCAGCCTATGAAAACCACCTTCACGAACCTCCTCTCCTTCCTCAAATCTCCTTACCTCCCGGAGACTTATACTCCTATCAAGCCAAAAACCTTTTTGAGCTTATTGATTTTGACCTTGGTAATCATCATCCCTTACGCTTTGATTATAGAGGCTGCAGGCATCGATCAGTTTGACAACCTGATTGAACAAATGCTTAAAGACAATAAATGGCTGGTTGCCTTTTTAGCTATTTTCCTAGCGCCGATTTTGGAAGAACCGATATTCAGGCTTCATCTTGACTTGAAAATATCTTCTATTTGGTGGGGAATTGGGCTTTCGGTACTTCTTCTGAGTGAAGTATGGTGGCCGGTAGTCTTGATTTGGGCGTACTTGTTTTACTTGATATACCGTGTAAGCAAGGGAAACCCACCAAATCTGAAGTATGTAATCTGGATTTCTTCTTCGCTGTTTGCCTTGGTTCATATGGGGAATTTCACTGATTTTGATTACAGTCGATATTTTTATTGGGTGCCTTTTATGGTAGGGGCGCAGTTTGTGGGGGGTTTGGTGCTGAGCTATATCCGACTGAATCACGGCATGAAATGGGCCATATTCTTTCATGGCGTATATAATGCCGTACTGATCATTCCGGCGGTTTATTTCTACGAAGGTTGATTGGAAAGTCCCTATTTGCCTTAATCAAAACTAGTAATTACCTTTAATTTTGATTGAACTATGCTTAACATTGAACTATGCTTAACAAAATCACTCGGGTTTTTTCTCTGGTTTTGGGTATCCTTTACGGATTGAATGCTTTTTATGTCTTCTTTTTCACATCCTCTGGGGATGAGATTAGGCTATTTAGCATTTGGGAAACCAATAAATGGATAGTAGGACTGGTTTATCTGTTTTTTTCGTCTGTTTTCTTGAGTTCGGAAATCACCAAGTCAAGAAAAAAGAATAAGTCAACTTCCTAGCCTATGAATACGAAAAACTACCCTTCTTCTTTTTGGAGTAGAAAAGTCGGTTAGGACTTGGTGGAATTTTTCCGCATTACAAGCTGGCCCAAGGTTAACATCTTCCAAAGGGAAGATTTCTCTACAGCTGTCTTCAGGCAGGCCTTGATCTACCTTGCATATCCTAACCATTTTGCAATTGGGCTCTATCGAGAAAGCTCCAATAAAGATTATTTTAGGTTATGGGATTACAATTTTATGATATCAGATAGGCTTAATTGCAAATATCGCCGAGCGCCTTTACCACATTCCCTGCAAGTAGGAATATCAATTGCCAAGTTTTACCAATATCCTGATTGAAACCTCGTCCAAAACAAATCCCATTAGATTTTTCCCTATTTTCACTTTTCTAATAAAAAACCAATTTCATGAGAAAAACACTACACCTCTTTTTAGGCTTGATGCTGATTGCGTTTATCGCACAGGCCCAAGATACCAAACCCATCGCTTGGCAGGATATTTCCACTTGGAAATACATGCCTGGACAGGCATTTCGACTCTCTCCTGACGGTCAGTGGCAAGCATTTGGCCTCGTTCAGACCGAAGGTGACGCTGAGATCATCCTCCAGAAAGTAGGGGATGAATCCTCCAAAAAAACTTTTAAAATCGGTTCGACCAACTATCCCTCCATGCAATTCAGCGAGGATGGGAAATGGTTTGTCTATACGGAATACCCAACGTTTGCCCAGAAAAAAGCCAATGAAAAAAGTAAAGGAAAACCTTTGAAGAACAAGGCTATTCTGATCAAGTTGGGAACTGATGAGAAAAAGGAATTTGAAAATGTTTCAAATTATTCTTTCAATGGAGAAGCTTCCACAGTTTTGGCCATTAACCTATCCAAAGAAGGCAATGGAGATGCCCGAGGCTCAGATTTGCTGATTTATCATCTAGCATCGGAAAAAGCTCAGAATATCGGCAATGTCGCTGACTTTTCTTTTAACAAAGCGGGGAGTTACCTTGCCTACACCGTCGATGCGGCCAATCAGTCCGGCAATGGGCTTTACCTGATGAATGTCCCAGCCAATAGTATGCAGATTCTCGACTCGGACAAGGCTTCTTACCGTTCGCTTCGCTGGACCGAAAAGGGAGAAGCTTTTGCCGCTTTGAAGCTCGTCAAAGAAAAAAAATACAAGCAAGATAGGGGTCAGGTCATCGGGGTGAAAAATCTCGCTACTCCGCAGGTCACCGTTTACAATCCTGAAAAAGACTCGGTCAATTTTGATCAGGACTTTACCATTTCCCAAAATAGAACTCCGATGTGGTCGGAGGATTTGACTCGACTATTTTATGGAATTCACCCCTTGGTTTTAGCAGAAAAAGAGGAAGCCAAAAAGGAAGTGGATCAGGACTCGGTCAAACAGGCTGAAGCGGAAGCCATGAAAAAAATCATGGCCGATACCACGATCAAATCCATCTCAGACTTGCAGAAGGCTATAGCCAAATTGGATTCTGGGAAGGTGAAAGACAAAAAAGGCGATGAGGCAGATAAACCGGATATGACGATCTGGCACTGGAATGACAGCCGTCTGCAGTCCCGACAGCAGGTCATGCAAAACCAGGATAAAAACTACAGTTTCTGGGCGATGTATGATGTTAATGCAGCGAAACATATTCAACTGCAGGATAGCAGCATGCGGGAATTGAATATCTTGGACAAGGAGCGCTATGCGTTGGGTTCAGACCTGCAAGCCTACGAATTGGATGGAAATCTGAATGGACAGAGCTATCGGGATTTTTACATCCTGGATTTAAAAACCGGAGAAAAGAAGGAGCTTTTCACCAACTTTTATCTGCCTAATTATTCCTCTTTCCCGAGGGAATCTCCCGATGGCACCAAGTTGATTTATGGTCTCGATGGGCATTTCTACATCTATGATATTCCTAGCGCTCAAAGCAGAAATATCACGGAAGGTATGCCGGTTTCTTTCGTCAATGTAGAGGATGACCACAATATCGAAAAGCCGCTTTATGGAGCATTGGGCTGGAGTTCGGATAGCAAATTCGTACTCATCCGGGACGGTTGGGATATCTGGCAAATTCCTGTTACCGAATCCAAAGAAACCCCCGTCAACCTTACTGTCAACGGCAAAACGGATCAGATTCGCTATCAATATCGCTTTACCTTGGATCCTGAAGAGAAGGGAATTGACCTGAGTAAGCCGGCTTTTATCCGCATGTATGGCGAATGGACCAAGAAAAGTGGAATCGCTAAACTCACTCCGGCGCGGAGAGGTGGAATGAATCCAGGTGCCGAAGTTTTGATTTGGGAAGATGCCAATGTGGGAAATTTCTTCAAAGCCAAGAATGCGGATGTCTATTATTTTTCCAAAGAAAAATTCAATGAACCCACCCAAATCTACTTGACGGATGCTTCTTTGACTAACCCGACACAGGCGACAGAAAATGCGCCGGATGCTGGAAAATACGCTTGGTCAGCCGGAACCATGCTCGTGGATTATGTCTCCGACAAGGGCGACAAACTCCAGGGGACGCTCTTTTTGCCCGCAGGCTATGAAGAAGGGGAAAAATATCCCACGGTAGTTTACTATTACGAAAAACTCTCCCAAACCCGTCACAACTGGTCCAACCCAGGCTATGGAGGCACAGGCTGGAATCCCGGCGTTTATACTTCCAATGGCTTTGCGGTCTTTATTCCAGATATTGTGTACAAACTGGATGATCCGGGAATGTCGGCCGTTTGGTGTGTGATTCCTGCCGTGAAGGAAGCGATCAAAACCGGGGTGATCGATGAAGACAATATCGGTATTCACGGTCACTCTTGGGGCGGTTATCAAACTTCCTTCTTGATCACGCAAACGGATATGTTTAAGGCTGCCGCCGCAGGGGCACCACTGACCAATATGATTTCCATGTATGACTTAATTTACTGGAATTCGGGTGGGGGAAATATGTCCATCTTTGAAGCTTCACAGGGGAGATTCCGAGGAGCACCTTGGGAAAACTGGGAAGCCTATGAGCGAAACAGCCCGGTTTATCACGTGAAAAATGTGAAAACTCCGCTTTTGCTGCTCCACAATGATAAGGACGGTGCAGTGGACTTTACTCAGGGAATTGAATATTATTCCGCTCTTCGTCGCTTGAAAAAACCGGTGGTGATGATGCAGTACAAAGGCGAAAATCATGGACTCAGCAAGCTGGAAAACCGAAAAGACTACAGTGTGCGGATGATGGAATTTTTCGACCATCATCTGAAGGGCGAGGCTGCTCCCGACTGGTGGAAAAGCGGAGTGAATTTATTGGACTTGGATGAGCATCTGAAGGAAAGAGCTTTTTGACAGATACTAGAGACAAGAAGCAAGAAGCAAGAAAGGTCCCCCGGTTGAATAATCGGGGGATTTTTGGGTTTAGATGAGGCCTGCTTCTTTCAGTTCTTTTTTTAGATCGTGGTAAACTTGTAGTAATTGCTCATCAGTCGGGGGGACTGATTTCCCCCTTTCCGTTGGCTCGGAAATTTGAGTGGGAGTAGCACGGACAACGTTGAGTTCAAATTTTTCACCGATTTCCAAGGGCCTTTTTAACCAATCAAGATGTTCATCAGCCTCATTTAACCCTCCTAAACTGATTTGCATTGCCTTTCGATGCTGATTGTGAATCGATTCAAAAATTGCAGTAAAAACCCCATTTTCCAAACCAAAAACGATCTGCTCTTTCTCACTTTTAAATTCAAAAGCTAAAATCTTCTCTTGATCCAATTCAGTCATTTTCAATGTCGATTAATCCTTTTTCGAGCAATTTTTTTTGAAGATTCTTGAAAGACCAAAGCTTTGACTCCAAGGCTGATTTCTTACTTTTCTCCTTGGAGTGTCTTTTAGTTGGCTCTGTCGCTTCCTCTGTTTCAACTACCTTAATTTCAAGTTTGTCACCTTCTTTTAGATTCCATTTTCCCCATACAGAGCGAAAATCAAAAATTATAGCTAGAACCTGTCACAGAAAGATCCAACTCATCTCGATCTTTATTTTTTACCCGAGTGAAAATCAAAAATGTGCTCCCCGTCTCGGCAGCAATTAATTTTTCATCTTTAAAAGAAATCTCAAATCCAATCATATTAAAACTTTTTGATCATATTTCTCCTAAGTTAATAATATTCTAAAATTCTCCTTAGCTTTATTCCTCTTGTCTAAACTATGACGCTGCGAACTATTTTAGCATTTTTTCTTCTGCTCTCAAGCTATTCCCTTTTTGCTCAGCAGGATCTAGGCTTGGAAAATCAGTTCTTGGTCAAAGTATCACCATTGAGTTTCTTTGAACCGGAGACGATAATCATTCAGGGGGGATTAGAGTATTTTTTTAGTAATGAAGTCAGCATTCAATCGGAATTAGGAGTGAATGGGGGACTATTCGGAATGAAAGCCGGAAGAGGGAAAAATGAGGATTTTAGGATTTGGAGGAGTAAAAGTGAGCTCAAGTTCTATTCGAAAAAATACTATTGGGCGATTGATTTTTTTGTGGTCAATAAGGATTTTATTCGTATTGACGACCATTATACGCCATTCAAACGAGAAATCCACTATAATCGGGCCCGGATAGAATTTCAAGTATTTGGAGGAGGATTGAAGTTTGGTAAGCAGCTTTTTATTTCCAAAAATCTTGTGATGGATATGTATGGAGGTTTGGGAATACGAAGTAGGTATCGGGACGTTGAAGTTTTAGAATTAGCAAAATTTCAAAACCGGGAATTTTTTGAAATTGGAAACCCTTTCGCAGAGCGCTACCGCTTTACGGGCTGGGATGCTGTACCCCAACTTTCACTGGGAATGAAAGTTGGGATTCTTACCACCAAATAGTCCGTTCTTTCTACTGTCCATGAAAGTAAAAATAGTCCTTAGCAACTATTTTTTAATCGCTCTTTTCTTTTAAAAACACTTTTAAATTCCTAGCTTAATAATTGACCCAATACTTTTAGCATGAACAAAAATCTAACTTTTGACTCGATTATCATAGGCTCGGGCCAAGCAGGGAATCCCCTTGCTTTTTTTCTCGCTGCTCAAGGCGAAACAGTGGCACTAGTCGAAAAGGGAAAATTGGGCGGTACCTGTGTCAATACCGGCTGCACTCCTACCAAAACCTACGTTGCTTCAGCTAGACGAGCATGGGAACTAACCCAATCCAAACGTTTGGGTATTCATACATCATCCACTCCGGAAATCGACCTGAAGCAAATTTGGCAGCAGAAAGAAAATCTCATCGATTCCACTCGAGCGGGCCTTCAGCAGGGACTAGAGGAAAATAAGCAAATCAAGGTATTCAATGGAGTAGGGAAATTTCTCCAACCCAACTTGATTCAGGTTGGAGATGATCAACTCGAAGCCAAAAAAATATACATCAATGTCGGTACGAGGCCCCGGATTATTCCGGGTTTTGAGAATACCCGCTACTTTACCAATGAAAGCATTTTGGAACTTAAAGAAATTCCAAATCACCTCCTGATTGTGGGGGGAAGTTATGTGGGGCTGGAATTTGCCCAGATTTTTAAAAGACTGGGTAGTAAAGTGACCGTTTTGGAAAAAGGGGAGCGAATCATTCATCAAGAAGATCCTGACCATTCACAGCTTGTCCAAGAAATGTTGGAGGCTGAGGGCGTTCAATTTGAGCTTCACTCCACTTGTCTCTCCGGAAAAAATTGGGGCAAATCCCAAGTGAAAGTGCAAATTGATTGCCATGGTGAAAAAAAAGCAGTCCGGGGAAGCCATTTGCTCTTGGCTACAGGTAGAGAGCCCAATACGGACCTACTCCAACTGGAGTTAGCCAAAGTCAACACAGATGAAAGAGGATTTATTCGGGTTTCAGAAAAGTTAGAAACCAATATCAAGGGGATTTTTGCACTAGGGGATTGCAATGGCAAGGGAGCATTTACTCATACAGCTTTCCATGATTTCGAAATCATCAAAGACCATGTCAGCGGTGCCAAGAAGAAAAAAATCCGCGATCGTATCCTCAATTACGCCCTTTATATCGACCCACCGTTTGCCAGGGCCGGCATCACAAAAACTCAAGCGTTGAACTCGAATAAAAGTTACTTATTTGCTGAAATGCCCATGTCCCAAATCAATCGAGCCAAAGAAAAGGGGGAAATGCAGGGGAAAATGGAGGTTTTGGTCGAAGAAAAAAGTGGCGTGATAGCAGGTGCAATGATTTGTGGACCAGGTGCAGATGAAATCATCGGAATATTCCTTACGGCTATGTATGGAAATTTGCATGTTGATGTACTGAAGAATGGGGTTTTTACTCATCCCACTGTCACAGAATTAATTCCTACGCTTTTACAATCCCTCCAACCTCTCAAAAAATGAAAAAGCCTCAAAAAGTCCTTGCAATCATCAATTTGGTAGTCTTACTGGCACTCATATTTTGGAATTACCGGGTCAACGCGATCGGAATCAACGGCAATACCGTGGGCTCCTTGAGCAGGGAATATGAAAACTTGTTTACACCTGCATCCTATGCTTTTTCGATTTGGGGTTTGATATTTTTGAGTTTGACTGCTCAAGCGATTTACCTGGTCAAGTCCGCTTTCAGTAAGGGTGAAAGCCAATTTATCCCCCAAATGGGACCTTTTTTGATTCTTGCCAATCTGCTTAATGGTGCTTGGCTTTGGTTTTGGCTGACAGAGCAGACAGGATGGAGCGTAGTGATTATGCTGGGAATTTTAGCTTCCTTGGTTTTGGTCATTCTACGGCTGAATATGGAGCGGTGGCATGCACCCCGCTCCATCATTGGCTGGATTTGGTGGCCGATTTGCCTCTATTCAGGCTGGATTGCGGTAGCCACCATCGCCAATTTTTCGGCTTATCTGGCTAAGATTGGTTGGACAGGGGGGCTGGACGAACTTACCTGGACTATCATCATGATTTTAGTGGCCACGGGATTGAATTTGTGGATGATTTATGCTCGCTCTATGCGCGAATTTGCTTTGGTGGGAGTGTGGGCCTTGGTGGCCATTGCCCTTAGACACTGGGGAGAAATCCCATCTTTGCAATTTTCGGCCTTGGCCGGATCAGGGTTGATATTTCTCTATAGTTCTTACCATGGATTCAAAAACCGGAAGTCCAATCCTTTCAATCCAAGAAATTTCATTTAAAAAATTGTTTTTCAGCCAGTTAAAAATTATCTAAGCGAAAAAAATACAAAAAAATTAAATGTAGACGATTAACTGAAATGTGAATTTTTTCCATCTACATTTGCGCGATTTATTGAAAGAATATTAACCCCCTCACTCCATTATGGCAGTTCCAATTCTCTTGTTGCTTATCGGCTTAGTACTTTTGGTCAAAGGGGCAGACTGGCTCGTGGACGGAGCTTCTGTCTTGGCTAAAAAGCGAAATGTTTCAGACTTGGCGATTGGTCTTACCATCGTGGCTTTTGGGACTTCTGCTCCTGAATTGGTGGTGAATGTGGTGGCGGCATCGGGCAATTATCCGGATATCGTTTTTGGTAATATCATCGGGTCCAATAACTTTAATTTATTTGTGATTTTGGGGCTATCGGGACTGATTATTCCACTATCGGTTCAATCTAGTACGGTTTGGAAGGAGATTCCTTATTCCCTCTTTGCAGCGATTGTGGTATTAGTCATGGTGAATAATTTTCTGCTAAGTGGAGGAATGGATATTTCCCGAATGGATGCGGGGATCTTACTCGTTCTCTTTGCGGCATTCCTTTATTACGTAGCGACGCAATTGAAGACCGAGGAGGGAGGAGAAAAGATGGAGGTGAAAGATTATTCCCAGCTTAAAATTTGGACCTTGATTTTAATCGGGCTTGGCGGTTTGGTACTGGGCGGGAAACTGGTGGTGGACAACGCCGTTTCCATGGCCCAGTCATTGGGAGTGAGTGAAAAAATCATCGGCTTGACTATTGTGGCAGCAGGCACTTCTTTACCTGAATTAGCCACTTCGGTGGTGGCTGCCTATCGGAAAAATACCGACATCGCCATCGGGAATATCATTGGCTCCAATATTTTCAATATTTTCCTGATTTTGGGTGTCAGTGGTATGGTTCGTCCATTGGAGTTTAACCCTTCCTTTAATACCGACATTTACATCTTGATGGGGGGTACAATTTTCCTTTTCTTGGCCATGTTTACCGGAAAACGCAAAAAACTGGATCGCTGGGAAGCGTTTATCTTGCTGGCGACCTACTTGCTATACACAGGTTATTTGGTGGGGATGGAGAGTTGATATTTATTCATTTCCCTGCAAATTCAGGTTGTTTAAGCCATTCCAATTGATCATTTCATCCTCTGCAATCTCAATTGCTTTGACGGCATACTGAAGGCTCTGGATATTGGGATCTGTGGCATGGTCAAAGTCACTGCTTCTAAAGGAAAATTGCTCTCCTTCCTCAAAAAGCTCATCGACATCCTTAAATTCGGAGTGCATGGCCACGTTTACCAAGGCGGTGAATACTTGGATTTTTGCACTTTCTAAAGCCTCAAAGGCTTCCTTAACTTTCTCTTGATAGTTCATATTGATCAGTTTAAATGTTGATTCCAGTCATGGTTGGATAGGAAAGCTTGCTCTCCATTTAGAAATTTTTGATAAGCTTTTCGAAATTCAGATTGGTAGCCAGCATGGACTTTCAATGGCACTAGAGAGAAAATGGGATAGGTATCCAAAAGTGCCGCAAAAGCGTCTGAAAATGTCCCATATTCCCTTACGTAATTCACTCCTTTTATTTTATCAAGCTCATTTTTAGGTTCAAAGTCAAAGGTGTCAGATTCATCGGTATTGAAAAAGAAGCGGTCTTCATTTCCTTTTCTAAAGCGGAAAAAACTGATCGTGCCTCCCTCAGCTCCAACCTCGCATATTCGATCAAAATCCATGTTGAACTCTACGTCCTCCAACACGCCCAAAAACAACATCTCTGTGTCCTCCTTGATTTTCGCCGAGGAAAAATAATCAGGACCCGCTTTTTGAACCCGCTCCCAGGCCACATCCGCATCGCATGTGAGGGTAATTAATTCAGTCCGAATTCCTATGGAATTGGCTTTTTTGCACATGGCGAAAAGCCCATCGTCAAAGCCGTTTGAATAATACTCTACAACTACTTCTTCTCCATCCATCAAGGTAAAAAATGCATCTCTACAGGACTCATTAATGATTTGGAGTTCTCGTGCACTATCCTTCATAGCCTCATAGTTCCCAAAGAGCTCCTTGGCTTTTCTGGCAATGTTAAAAATGCAAACTCGTTCTTTTCCGGCATATTCTCGCTCGATGAAGCTGCTTTTTCCGACCCCACTGGGGCCGATGATAAAGGTGATTTTCATAGTTTATCGATTTTTGGCGTAGTTCCACATTACTCCCCAAATGTCATGGTAGGCATTTAATTTATCCCGCTGATCGGGAGTTTGGGCGATTTTATTTTTGAAATTGGGATAGTCAATTTCTTGGACTTGGTTGGAGATAATCTCCACCGCTTGTTGCTTACTGACGTAGACCCGATAGCCGTAGTCTGCCTCGGGGGTTTCTATGATTTCTTGGCTTGGAAAAAGCGACTCTAAGTCTTTCCTGACCCGAGCCCGAAACAACACTTGATCGGGCTGATCCCGATGCTGAACGATAGAAATAAATCCATTTTTACTGGCGATCCACATGATTGATAGCGAATTGATTACACTATAAATCTACGGAATACATCAAACATGGTCTATCTTTTGACAGTAAGTGTCGCTAATTAGTTTGCTGATTTTTAGGATGAAACAAGCTTTCGATCGGTTCAAAATTTACTCTTGCCATTGATAAAAAATAGGGATTGAATCCTCTTTAAGAAGTTTAAATTGCAGAACTCAATTTGGTAAAGTCAGCTTTGCCAGCCCAGCCTACAAACCTATGACAACCCAAAATTTACCCTTTCGGCTTTTTCTGGCCGGATTTACTCTTGCCTTACTTGGAAGTTTCTCTGCCTATTCCCAAGGGAAGCTACTAGGGAAAGTTCAAGATCAAAACTCCAAACAAGCCCTTCCTTTTGCGTCAGTAGCGGTTTATTCGGAAGCCGATAGCCTAATCGGAGGAGGAATAACTGAAGAGAATGGCAACTTTTCAATTGAATTACCCTATGGAAGATTTTACGCTCTTATCGAATTTATGGGTTTTGAGTCGCAGCGCACCCCGCTATTTGAGCTTTCCAATACCCAAAAACTGGAGGATATAGGAACTGTTTTTCTTCAGTCCTCAGATAAAGACTTAGAAGAAGTCCTCGTGCAGGGCGAAAAAACACTGATGGAGCTTTCGCTAGATAAGCGGATTTTTAATGTAGGAAAGGATCTGGCCAATGCCGGTGGGACAGCCACGGATATTTTGATGAATCTACCCTCCGTTGCGGTGGATCCTGAAGGTAATGTGACCCTTCGTGGCTCGGGGAATGTTCGGATCCTGATTGATGGCAAGCCTTCGGGTTTGGTAAGCTTCAAGGGTTCCTCGGGTCTCCGGCAGCTTCAGGCTAATCTCGTGGAGCGAGTCGAAGTCATCACCAATCCCTCCGCCCGATACGAGGCCGAAGGAATGGCTGGGGTAATCAATATCATTCTGAAAAAAGACAGTAAGCAGGGCTTCAACGGTTCCTTTGAAGTGATTGCCGGAAATCCCTTGAATCTTGGTTTTTCTACCAACCTCAATTACCGTAAAAACCGAATCAACTGGTTTATCAATTACGGTTTTGCCCGGCGCTATCAGCCCTATGTCAGTGAGCAATATCAAGAAGTCTATGAGGGGGGAAATACCTTGATTTTGAATCAGACCAACTCTGGTGAACTCCGAGGCTGGAACAATAATATCCGAGGTGGATTGGATTATTTTTTCTCTGAGCAGAGTATCCTGACCGCTTCCTATCTCTGGAGACGAACAGACGGTCGGCGCATTACAGATATTCGCTATGAGGATTACCTGAATTCACTGGATAATTTCCAAGGATACTCCCTTCGAAGACAGGATGAAAAGGAAAAAGAACCCAATTCGGAAATTGCCATCAACTACAAGCGGACTTTTGCTCAAAAAGGGCATGAACTCACGGGGACTTTGACCTATCTGAATTATTGGGAAAATTCCGATCAGCTCTTTACCGAATTTCGCTTTGATCCCAATGGGCAGGAAGTACCGGGAGAAAACTTGCTGCAAACTTCCCTCAATGATGAATTCGAAAATCAATATTTGCTCCAGTTGGATTATGTCAAGCCTTTGGGTTCCGAGGGGAAATTTGAAACAGGCATCCGGACGAGTTTCCGGGAAATGGAAAATGATTTTATCGTTTCGCAGGAAAATGAAAGCGGCGAATTGCTTCCTCTTCCGGGTTTGGATAATATTTTTCTCTACAACGAAAATATCTTGGCAGCCTACGGGATTTTGGGAAATAAAACCGGCGATTTCACATATCAGGCAGGGCTACGGGCAGAGCATACAGATGTAGAGACGATATTGGCTGAGACCAATGAACGCAATCCGAGAAAGTACACCAATCTTTTTCCAAGTGCGCATTTGACCTATACTATTTCTACCGAAAATGCATTCCAACTCAGTTATTCCCGCCGTGTGCGTCGTCCGGTTTACAATGATCTGAGTCCATATGTAACCTTCTCCGATCAACGGAATTTCTTCAGTGGCAACCCCGATTTGGATCCTGAGTTTACCGATGCCTTTGAACTGGGGCATATCAAATACTTTAAGGGAGGAACACTTTTTTCGACGGCCTATTTCCGGAATACGACCGATAAAATCGAGCGGATACGAACGGTCAATGAGGAGGGGTTTGCGAATACCTTGCCTTTTAATTTGACAGGAGAGCGATCCTTTGGGTTGGAGTTTAGCGGTGACTATCAAGTCAAAGAATGGTGGAAACTGGATTTAAATCTCAATTTCTTCCATGCTAATATCGACGGCAGCAATGTACAGGCTGATTTTCAGGCCAAAACCACTTCGTTTTTAGCAAGGCAAACGTCCCGATTTATTTTGGAGAATGGCTGGGATTTGCAATTCCGGGCGAATTATGATGCCCGACAAAAAACCGCACAGGGCATTAGAAAGGGGATTTTCTTTATGGATATTTCAGCCAGCAAGCAAATTATGCAAGAGCGGGGCAGGCTGATATTTACGGCCAATGATATTTTAAATTCGCGAAGAAACCGCTACATCATCGAAGGAGAAAACTTCTATACGGTAGGAGACTCCCAGTTTGTAAGAAGGCAGCTTAACTTGACCTTTTCCTACCGATTCAATCAGTAATTTATTTCTCCACTTTCAATACTCTCCCAAAGCAATCACCCACCATGAATATTAAGTTATATTTCCTGAGTTTTGGCTTATTCTTATTTACTCAATTGCTCTATGCTCAGAAGATCAATGACAGCTATCGTTTGAATATGAAAAAAGCAAGCTCGCCGATTGTCATCGATGGGGTGATGGATGAACAAGCATGGGAAGAGGCTGAAGTGGCTACTGATTTTTTCATGATTACACCCATGGATACCAGCTTTGCGCAGGTGCGAACGGATGTCCGAATGAGCTATGATGATCAGAATTTGTACTTGATTGTAGTGAATTTTCATGCTGTGGAAGGCCCGTACATGGTGGAATCTTTGCGTCGGGATTTCAGCTTTGGGAAAAATGATAACTTCCTCCTTTTTATGGATCCTTTTGACGATCAGACCAATGGGTTTTCTTTCGGAGCCAATGCAGCGGGAGCTCAGTGGGATGGGATCATGTTTAATGGAGGTTCGGTGGACTTGAGTTGGGATAATAAATGGACTTCCAAAGTCACTAATTATGAGGATAAGTGGGTTTTTGAAGCTGCCATTCCTTTTAAGTCCATCCGCTACAAAAAAGGAATCAAAGAATGGGGGATCAATTTCTCTCGACTGGATTTGAAAACTACCGAAAAGTCCGGTTGGGCACCGGTTCCCCGACAGTTTCCATCTGCCTCCCTCGCCTACACGGGAGTCTTGGTCTGGGATGAAGCCCCACCCGAGGCAGGGGCTAATGTCTCTGTTATCCCTTATTTACTCGGCGGAGTATCCAAGGATAGGGAAAATAATAGTAGTTCAGAATATCGGAGGGAATTTGGGATGGATGCCAAGATTGCTTTGACTTCCTCCTTGAATTTGGACCTGACCGTTAATCCGGATTTTTCCCAAGTGGAAGTCGATCGGCAAGTGACTAATTTGGATAGATTTGAGCTGTTTTTTCCAGAGCGGAGACAGTTTTTTCTCGAAAATGGCGACCTCTTTGCCAACTTTGGGTACAGTACGATTCGCCCTTTTTTCTCGAGAAGGATCGGCCTCAATGCGCCTATTCAGTTTGGCGCCCGCCTAAGCGGAAAAATCAATAAGGACTGGAGAATCGGCGCGATGAATATGCAAACTGGCGGAGTAGATGCAGAAGGTTTGCCATCGCAGAATTTTACCGTGATGGCTTTGCAACGACAAGTAGGGGCAAGATCCAATATTACCGGTATTGTGATCAATAAGCAGTCACTGAATTACAATCCAGATCCTGAATCTGAGCATCCCGTCTACAGTCAATACAACCGAA
Organism: Algoriphagus faecimaris; assembly: GCF_900101705.1. GTDB lineage: Bacteria > Bacteroidota > Bacteroidia > Cytophagales > Cyclobacteriaceae > Algoriphagus > Algoriphagus faecimaris. The sequence goes on from NZ_FNAC01000002.1 coordinate 97,346, forward strand.
ACCTTGGTCTAGAATACAATCTGGCTTCCTCTAATAACCTGTGGACGGGAAAGGCGATGATGCTTAAAAGTTTTGGACCTGATGGAAGTCAGAACGGATTTGTTCATGCAGCTAACTTGAGGTATGCTTCCGGGAATCTTACCTGGAATTGGCAGCATGAGTATGTATCGGAAAACTATACGGCTGAAGTGGGTTTTGTGCCGAGAAATGGCTTTTATAAAATCTCACCTACATTGGGCTATCGATGGTTTCCCAAAAGCGAAAAAATACTAAGCCATGGTCCTGATGTAGGGACGACTTTCTTTTTCAATACTAATGGGGAGCAAACAGACAATTCCAGCTATGCTGCATACAACGTCAAATGGAGAAGTCAAAGTACTTTTATGCTTTGGGCAGGCTATGATTTTGTCAAGCTCCAAAGGCCCTTTGATCCCACCAATTTCTCGGGAGAGACTTTACCATCAGGCACGAGGCATACCTGGCGAGCCTGGGGAACAGAGTATGCGTCCAAGCCTCAGAGTTTGTTTACCTACAGTTTTTCCACTCGAATGGGCGGCTACTATGCGGATGGAGATCGATACAATGTCAGTACAGAGATGGGGTATCGTTTCCAGCCTTATGTGAGTATTGCGATGAATACCAATTACAACCGGATCATTTTGCCTGAACCTTGGGGAACCACAAACTTCTGGTTAATCGGGCCTCGGGTAGATGTAACCATGACCAACACTTTGTTTTTTACAGCTTTTGTCCAGTACAATGAGCAAATCGAAAACATCAATTTGAATACCCGATTTCAGTGGCGATTCCAGCCAGCTTCTGATCTTTTTATTGTCTACACGGATAATTACCTCCCTGCTCCATTTTACACCAAAAACCGATCAATTGTGCTGAAATTCACTTATTGGTGGAATGTGTAGGTTTTGAAAAAAATGGGAATGTCGATCGTACATGGTTCTTTTTTTCTAAACTCTAAAAGGTAAATACTTTTCCTACTCTGAGGGTTTTGCAGAAGGCTAGAATCATCCAAAAAACTTATTTCGAAATAATTTTTAGAATCCTTTTATCGAAGGTGTGCATTTTGGCATTTGCACTTGAATTGTGGTAAGCGATCAGCGAAGAGTCTGAAAAGTCAATCCTTTCTTCCGAATATATTTTAAGAGATTCAAGAATGGCACTTTTATTTACCATTTTCAGGTTTTGATAATGAATAAGGTCTTCTAAGGTGCTTTTTATGACATCTCTTGGAATTAAATAGACTTTTTCCAATACGTATATCACTTCTGCAAAAATAAAATCAGTCAAGACGATTTTTTGATTTTCGATCACTTCTCTAGATAGCAGAAACTGTCTTTCATTATCCCGAAGAAGATATCTCAAAATATAATTTGCATCAATGAACGCCATGCTTGGATTTCATCACTTTATCCCAAACTGACTCTTCTTCTTTGAGTTTAGTTTTGTCAGCATAAGTGTTCAAAATACCGGCAACATTTTTTGAGTCTGCTAATTCCTTTTGCAGGGTGACTGACTCTCCGTCCACCTCCATTACAAAATTAAATTTAAGAAGAAGTTCCTTTAAATAGACCTGATTTTCCTTTGTGTCTACTTTAACAATGATGGTTTCCATATCAAAATGATTGATGACTCACTTAAAAGTAACGAAATTTCAGCTTTTTAGATTACTGTTGAAGGCAAGATTTAGGGGTTTGGTATTATTGTAGGTATTTATGAGTGTAATCCTAAAAAATGAATTTGGAAAATTAAAATGATAAGAGCCGAATAGTCATCGGCTCCTATCAAATAATAAAATTTTATTTTTCTCGCAATTAATTAATTCACCGGAAGTAGCTTTACCAAAAGTCCTGTTCCTTCCGTAATCGCATAAAGGTATCCATCAGGGCTTTCAGATACTTGTCTTACCCGTCCAATGTCTTGGAACATCACCTCTTGAGAAAGTGCTTCTGTTCCTTCCATATCCACACGGTTGATATGCATCTTTGCTAATGCTCCGATCAAAATGTCACCTTTCCAGGCAGGATATTTATCAGAGGTGACTAGGGTCATCCCGCAAGTAGCAATCGAGGGCACATAATAGGTGACGGGTTGCTCCATTCCTTCTTTTTCGGTGATATCAGTAATCGGTGTCCCATCGTAATTGATGCCATAAGTGATCACCGGCCATCCGTAGTTTTTACCTTTTTCGATCAGGTTGAGCTCATCGCCTCCTTGAGGTCCATGTTCTACTTCCCAGAGTCGATCATTGGCTTTGTCGTAGACCAGGCCTTGTGGATTTCTGTTGCCATAGGTCCAGATCGAACCCACCGCTCCATTTTGATCCACGAAAGGGTTGTCAGAAGGAATTCTCCCGTCATCATGAATACGGTGAACTTTCCCGTGTGCATTAGTGAGATCCTGTGCGTTTTCAGGCTTATTGCCTTTGTCACCGTTGGAGAAATAAAGGTAGCCCTCATTGTCAAATACGATACGACTACCAAAATGACGTCCACCTTCCCACTCAGGCATAGCAGTGATTAGCTCTTCTTGCTGCACGGCACTGTTGCCATCTAGCTTAAATCGCATAATTGTCAATGCTCCCTTATTGTCAGGGAAAGGTTTTGCATAAGCAATGTAAATCCAGCCATTTTCGGCATAGTTAGGATGAACAGCCACATCAAGAAGTCCGGCTTGATTGACTTCATGTACCTCTGGAAGACCTTGGATTTTTTGTCCGGTAAAGGCATCATTTTCGAAAATCAAGATTTCACCTTTTCGCTCGGTGATTAGCATTTTGCCATCAGGAAGCCAAGTCATACCCCATGGACTTTCAAAATCCGAATAAAGGGTGTCCAGTTTGATGAGCATTTCGTCTGTCTGAGTGGCAAAAGTAGCATCAACAGGCTTTTCTTCAATAATTGCGTTATCTACTTCTTTTGATTCGCAGGAGAAAATCATGGCAATGCCAGCTACCCCTGCAACCAATCGATAAAATGGTTTTAGTATCATAAGTTCAGAATTTAAGCCTACAAGATAACACATCCTCTTGGATTGCTCAATCGCTATCTTTTCAGAGGTTGATTGTGGGGATAATTTGCTTGTGTCTTGCTATCCGCCTCAGGGCCTCGTCTACCATTTTGTCTGACCCGATGTATAGGGGTGTGCGCTGATGTAAAGAAGTAGGTTGTATTTCTAAGATTCGCTGATTTCCATCGGTGGCTTTGGCACCTGCCTGCTCGGCGATAAAAGCCAAAGCATTGGCTTCGTACAATAGGCGTAGTTTTCCATTGGGATTGCTCTGTGTGCCTGGGTAAAGGTAAATTCCGCCTTTCAGTAAATTCCTGTGAAAATCAGCTACCAGAGAGCCGATGTAGCGAGCAGAAAGTTGCTCACTTTTACAAAAGCCGATGTAATCCTTGATTCCGTCTGTCCAACTTTTCTCAAGCCCCTCGTTGATGGAATAGATTTTGCCGTTTTTGGGTGCCTCAATATTAGGATGAGAGAGGAAAAACTCACCCAAGGATGCTTCATAAGTAAATCCATTGACTCCGAATCCGGTAGTGTAAACGAGCATTGTCGAAGAGCCATAGAGCACATAGCCGGCGGCTACCTGTTCGGTTCCAGGCTGCATCACGTCTTCCTCCTGAATGGGAGACCCAATAGGGGTTTTGCGGCGATAAATCGAGAAAATCGTCCCAATACTGATATTGACATCGATATTTGAGCTTCCGTCCAAGGGGTCTATTGCTACGACATATTTTCCCGAGTTATTTTGCAAATCAATGACTGCATCTTCTTCTTCAGAAACTATCGCACAGACTTCTCCACCTTTGCTCAATGCTCGCATAAACCGGATATTGGCAATCACATCTAGTTTTTGCTGTTCTTCACCTTGTACATTGGTTTGCCCAAAAGCGCCTCCAATATTAGCCAATCCGGCTCGATTAGTTTCCCGATTGACTATCTTGGCAGCTAAGGCGATGTCCCGAAGAAGCTGTGAGAGTTCGCCGGAGGCAAAAGGGAAATCACTCTGTTTGAGTTTGATAAATCTGTCAAGGGTAGTTCCGACAGAGTAGGCCATTCCGCTTTGGTCCGGCTGATAAGGTAGGATTTTCATAACTTAGAAAAATACAATTATTGGGTTTATATCTTCCGAAAATTAGGAAATATTTCTTATGACAAAAACACAAGTATTCAAATTTGGAGGGGCTTCGATCAAAGATGCTGATTCTATCAAAAACTTAGCAAATATTTTCCGTAATCGATTGCGAAAAAATCTCATAATAGTGGTTTCAGCAATGGGGAAAACTACTAATTCTCTTGAAGAACTTTTGGAGTTGAGAATAAATGAGGAGGATTGGTATCAAAAAAGTGCAATTTTAGAAAGCTATCATTATTCTATTTGTGAAGAACTGTTTCCAGAAGGGCATTCGGTATTTTCTAGAATCAAAAACTGGTTTATTCAATTGAAAAATGAGATAGAACGGCCAGTTTCCAAAGAAAATTACGATGAAGCATATGATAGAATTGTCGCGTTTGGTGAATTGATTGCCACGACGATTGTGATGGAATACCTCTGTAGTCAAGGTTTGATTGTTCTTTGGCAGGATGCCCGAGAGCTTATTTCTACCAATGCTGATTTTCGATTTGCCAAGATTGACTGGAATCAAACGGAGAAGCTATGTAGAAGTCAACTTTTGCCCAAGTTAGATCAATTTCCAGTCCTGACTCAGGGTTTTATAGGGGCAGATGCCAATGGAAGGACGACAACCCTAGGGAGGGAGGGATCTGATTTTACGGCAGCTATTCTGGCTTCCTGCTTGGATGCATGCAGTGTCACGATTTGGAAGGATGTTCCTGGAGTATTGAATGCAGATCCAAAGCGATTTGAAAATCCTCTTCTTTTTGATGAGTTGGATTACAGACAAGCGGCTCAGATGACATTTTATGGCGCTTCGGTGATTCATCCCAAAACCATTAAGCCACTGGCCAATAAGTCCATTCCGCTTTTTGTGAAGTCGTTTTTGAACCCGGATGCCAAGGGTACAAAAATCCATGCAACAGGTATTCAAAACCCCATTCCTACTTTAATTCTCAAAGAAAGGCAGATTTTGGTGACCTTTCAGGTGACTGATTTTTCATTTATCGAGGAGCACCATATCCATGAGGTGTATCGCGAATTGGATCAGTTAAAATTACGGGTCAACTTGCTACAAACCTCTGCCATTAGTATCTCCATAGTGATTGATTATCAGGTGTATAAATTAGAGAAATTGGTCGAAAAGCTAAAGGGCATTTTCAAAGTGCGCTACAATGAAGATTTGCAGTTATTGACTATTCTGAACCCTGAGGAAGAGTTGGTTAGGAAGTTTTCGGGCACCTATTCCATTCTGCTGGAGCAGGTGACACGGACCACTTTTCAGCTTGTTGGGAAACCAAAATGACTCGTATTTTTTAAAAAATGAGTACATTCCCCTTCTCAACCCAAGCTACCTATGAAAACCAGAAGATCCTTTCTCCAAAAAGCCAGTGCATCTGCGCTTGCCATGAGTTTACCCGCCTTTCCTATGTTTAGTTTGACCAAAGAATCCGAAACCTACTTCGATTTCCAAGAAGTGAAACCCCTTAGAGTTGCCATCATGGGCCTGGGCAGTTATGGTAAACGTGTAGCAGATGCAATGAAAGATTGCAAACGGGCAAAGTTAGTCGGCCTAGTAAGTGGAACTCCCTCTAAAGTTGAGTCTTGGAAAAAGGAGTTTGGAATCGAAGATAAAAACTGCTACAACTACCAGAATTTTGATCAAATAAAAAATAACCCCGATATCGATGCAGTTTATGTCATTACGCCGAATGGGTTACATAAAGAGCATGCCATCCGAACTGCCAAGGCAGGAAAGCATGTGATATGCGAAAAACCCATGGCCACTACCGCTGCAGATGCTGCCGAAATGGTAAGTGTCTGCGAACAGGCTGGAGTGAAGCTACTAATTGGATATCGAATGCATTTTGAGGCCAATACCCTGGAGGTAGTCAGAAAGAGAAAAGCGGGGGAATTTGGTGAGATCAAGTTTTTTCAGGGCTTGAGTGGATTTATTATTGGTGATCCTACGCAGTGGAGACTTGATCCTGTACTTTCTGGGGGAGGCGCTATGATGGATATTGGCATTTATTCTATCAATGGTGCCCGATACATGATTGGTGAAGAGCCTCTTTGGGTGACAGCCCAAGAGGTAAAAACAGATCCAGTCAAATTTAAAGAAGGAATTGATGAGACGATTACTTTTCAGATGGGGTTCCCCAATGGGGTGGTTGCCTCCTGCCTTTCGACCTATTCAATGAATTATTTAGACAAGTTTTTCTTAAATGGAACCAAAGGCTTTGCAGAAATGCAGCCCTCAACCGGCTACGGTCCTATTGAAGGCCGGACCCATCAAGGTCCTTTGACCAATCCTCATGTGACTCATCAGACCACCCAAATGGACGAGATGGCAGCGATGATTTTGGATGGTAAACAAGCCGAAATCCCAGTAGATGGTAGAGAAGGCTTGAAGGACATGAAAATCATTGAGGCGATTTTTGAGGCAGTAAAGACCGGGCAGCGAGTCGATTTGGTCTAGAGTCAGAGTTTGATAACCCCGACATCCGGGCCTTATTCAAATCGCTTTAGGATTCGCTCTATCCCAGGCAGATAAGCACTCCCAAAAAGATTAAGATGGACTAAAAGTGGGTATAAATTGTAGATTCCCATACGAGATTCGAATCCTGGTGCCAAGGGAAAAGCGGATTCGTAGGCCTCATAAAATTCCTGATCAAATCCACCAAATAGCCGGCTAAAAGCCAGATCCATTTCTCGATGTCCAAAATATACTGCGGGGTCAATCAGTGCAGGCTGACCATCCTCATTGCAGATGACATTCCCCGACCATAGATCTCCGTGAAGAAGAGCTGGGTTTTCTTCTGGGAATATTCCATTGAGTTTGGGATAGATTTCCTGAAATCGTTTTAGGAAGTCTAAAGGTACAAGTCTGTCAAAGTAGGCTTTTCCAATCAAAGGTTCCAGTCGGTATTCCACAAAAAAGTCTAGCCACTTATCAGTGGGTAAATTTCTTTGGTTTAGAGAGGCGATAAAATTATCTTCTTCCAGGCCAAACTGTGACTGCTGTGTTAAATGAAGGTGAGCCAAACCTATGCCGAGATTTTCCCAGTAATTGGAGTTTTGTCTCCGTTTTTGAATAAATTCCATGAGTAGGTAATTGTAATCACCCACTCGTCCAAAACCCACTACATTAGGAACTTGCAAAAATGTACTGTTTCGAAGTAGGGCAAGACCTGCAGCTTCCTTTTTTAAGATGTCCCGTTCATGGTCAAAATTGATTTTTAGGAAAAAGGAGCCTTCCTGAGTTTCTAGCCGAATACCCTGATTGTGGCTTCCGGCAGCGATTAAACTTGCGTCTTTTAATTTGGATTTGGGTCCAAAATTCTCAAAAATTATATGTTCGTATAGTTCCTGCTGCTCATGCATAGAGTTGATGTCTCTCTTGGATTTTGCTCAGAAAATGATCCACTGCCTCGTTTAAAATGTGGTAAATTTCCTCAAACCCATCCTCTCCGCCATAGTAGGGATCAGGGACCGAAAGCCCCGCTCCACTAGGAACAAAATTCCGGATTAAGTGGATCTCTTTACCCTCAAAGCCATACCTATCCTTTATAGCGTTGAGATTTTTAAGGTTGTTTTCGTCCATGGCAAGGATGTAATCGAAGTCTCTGAAATCGGTTCGATTGACTTGACGGCCACGATGATTGATTGGGATATTGTATTTTTTTGCACAATTGATGGTTCGCTCATCTGGAAGTTCTCCTATGTGGTAGTCAGAAGTACCGGCACTATCAGATTTGAAGTGGTCTTCGATACCAATTGACTTGATTTTATGGTCAAAAATGGCTTCTGCTAAGGGTGATCGACAAATATTGCCTAGACAAACGAATAAAACTTTAATCATGTGAAATTACTGAATTGAGAACATACTACGGTTTTGGCAACATTGAAAGTATGAAATTTTAAATGGAATTGCATTAAGCGTTAGGATTTTTTCTACGAAATAGCTCATCTAATTTAGGAATCAACGGAGAATAGGCCGCGCAAAGATTATCAAAAGTAAAGACTATTTTTGGGCATGAAATTGATTTACAACTTTTCCATGATCCTATCCGAATGGCTGATGCCAATCTTATCCTTGATCTCTAGTAAGATTAGGGTTTTTTGGACTGGAAGGAAAAATCTTTTTCAGAATCTTATTGAATTTCGGGAAAAGAACAAGCAGCCATTGGCTTGGTTTCATGTGGCTTCTCTAGGAGAATATGAGCAGGCAAAGCCAGTCATTGAAGCTTTGATTCTGAAAAGATCGGATTTGCAGGTTGTGGTCAGTTTTTTCAGTCCTTCAGGGTATATTCCCATCCAAAAAAAGAAACTTAAAGAACTAGCTTATATCACCTATTTGCCCCTAGATACTCCAGCCAATGCCAGGAAGTTTGTCAACCTAATGGCTCCTGAAATAGTGTTTTTTGTGAAATACGACTTTTGGAACAATGTACTTCATGAAATAAAGCGCCATGGAATTCCTCTTTATTTGATCGCGGCCTCTTTTCGGGAGGGTCAGCCATACTTCAGGCAAAAGGGATTTTTTAGAGATCAAATTTTCTATTTTGACCATATTTTCACCCAAAATACTAAGAGCCTGTCTTTGCTCGATGAGATCGGCTACACTGCACATACCTTGGCAGGAGATACACGTTTTGATAGGGTGAGTCAAACAGCGGAGTTTGCAGCTTCTTTTCCGGACCTGGAGAAATGGAAGTCAGAGGATCCTGTCATCGTCTTAGGATCGGTCTGGCAGGAGGACATGGAGATTCTGATACCGCTGATCAATCAAAAGCGCAGATATAAATGGATCATTGCACCTCATAGCTTGGATCCTAAACCCATGGAAAGCTGGAGAGGTAGATTGGAAGGGGATTGCGAGTTTTATTCTAAGTGGGATAAACAGGCCCCGTGTGAGATTTTATTTATAGATAATGTAGGTATGCTTTCTTCGCTTTATCAGTTTGCTAGAGTGGCCTATGTCGGTGGAGGTTTTGGCAAAGGCTTACATAATATTTTAGAACCTTTGGGGTTTCATGTGCCGGTTTTTTTCGGAAAACTAGCCAATAGTCGAAAATTCCCCGAAGCAAAAATCAGTCAAGAAAAAGGCTGCGGTTTTGAAGTTGCTAGTTTTGCAGAGCTAGTAGCACAGTTTGAAAGGTTGGAAGAGGGTAAGCATTATCATACTGCTGTAAAATCTGCTAAAATGTGGGTAACTGAAAATACAGGGGCAGCCGCTCGTATTATTGGAAAACTCACCAAACTAGAAAAGAGATTATGAGAGGAAGAGTCATTAAATCAACTGGCAGCTGGTATTCGGTACAAGTAGAAGACCGTCAAGTACAGGCCCGTCTCAAAGGCAAGTTTAAGCAGGATGAGTTGAAACTGACCAATCCCATTGCAGTAGGGGATTGGGTGGAGCTAGCTGTAGAGGCCGGTCAAGACACTGCAGTGATTCATGAGATTTTACCAAGAGAGAATTATGTCATCCGTAAATCTACTAGAAAGCAGCATTTCTCTCATATTATTGCGAGTAATTTAGATCAGGCGATCTTGGTGATCACGATGAAAAACCCGAGAACTTCCCTAGGATTTATAGATCGATTTTTAGTCAGTACGGAGAGCTTTCGGATTCCTGCTATGCTTGTGGTCAATAAGGTGGATTTGATGAAGGGTGAAAATGCTGACGATTGGCTTCTGGATATCCATGAAATTTATGAGCCCTTGGGATATCAGGTGCTCGAAGTGTCTGCTACCGAGGATCAAAATTTGGCTGATAAGTTCCTCCCTTTTGTTCGGGGGAAATCAAGTTTAATTGCAGGTCATTCTGGTGTAGGCAAGTCTACTTTGCTCAATAAACTTGCCCCGGGAGCGAGACAGCAGACCAAGGAAGTGTCAAATTTTAGCAGTAAAGGGGTGCACACTACTACCTTTGCAGAATTATTTCCCTTGCCAGGAGGTGGAGACTTGATAGATACTCCCGGGATCAAGGAATTTGGTATTTTGGATGTGGAGGAGAACGAGCTTTCTCATTATTTTCCGGAAATGTGCAAATACCTCGGACAATGCAAATATAATAACTGCAGGCATGTCAATGAACCGGGCTGCGTCATTTTAGAAAAACTTGAGGAGGGCTACATTCACCCTTACCGCTACCAAAGCTATTTGAATATTCTTAGCGAAGAGGATTCTCACCGCTGATTATATTTTGAAAGCAGGGCAATTTGGCCTAATTTTCATGATCAATATAATTTTATGAGCGAGGTACTCAATCACGGACAGATTCAGAAGAAAATCACACGAATGGCTTATGAGATCTATGAGCGAAATCTTTATTCCTCAGGATTGATATTTGCAGGAATTTCAGGAATGGGACTACACTTATCCCGGTTGCTTTCGGAAGAGCTACGCAAAATTTCTGACTTGGAAATAGAGGAAATAGAAGTTCATCTGGATAAGGACAATGTCGCTCAGTCCTCCATAAAATTATCGAAGGGACTCATTTTAAGAGGGAAAAACCTGATTTTGGTTGATGATGTGCTGAATACCGGCAAGACAATCGTGTATGCGATGAAGCCATTTTTAGAAGGGGAGCTAAGCAAAATGGAATTAGCTGTGCTGGTCAATCGAGCACATGGACTTTTTCCCATCAGACCGGATTATACGGGCTATGAGCTTTCTACCACACTCAATGAACATATAAAAGTCGATCTTTCCGGAGATCAGTATTCTGTACACTTACATTAAATCTCATGTCCGTTCACTCATCTGCGTCAATCAAGCGCATCACTACCCATATCCTTCAAGAAATGAAAGATCGTGGAGAGAAAATCTCCATGCTTACAGCTTATGATTACTCGATGGCCAAGATTGTGGATGCTGCAGGAATTGATATTATTCTGGTAGGAGACTCTGCGTCTAATGTAATGGCCGGACACGAAACGACCTTGCCGATCACCTTGGATCAAATGATCTATCATGCTTCCTCAGTTGTCAGAGCGGTGAAGCGGTCCTTTATCGTAGTGGATATTCCTTTTGGTAATTATCAGGGGAATAGCTCTGAGGCTTTGCGTTCTGCGATCCGAATTATGAAGGAATCCGGTGCCCATGCGGTAAAAGTGGAGGGAGGCTCAGAGATCAAAGAATCGGTCAGTAGGATTTTGACCGCTGGCGTCCCTGTGATGGGGCACTTGGGCCTCACTCCGCAGTCGATTTATAAATTTGGTACCTATACCGTAAGGGCTAAAGAAGAAGCAGAGGCACAAAAGCTTTTGGAAGATGCTAAAATGCTTGAGGCCTGCGGTTGCTTTGCGATCGTCTTAGAAAAAATACCCGCTTCTCTTGCAAAGAAAGTTGCGGAGGCTGTCGCAATTCCCGTGATTGGAATAGGGGCTGGAGCAGATGTAGATGGGCAGGTACTGGTCATGCACGATATGCTGGGAATTACTCAGGAGTTTAAGCCTCGATTTCTCAGACAATATGCCGACCTTCAACAGATCATGACTGATGCCTTCAAAGGATTTATTAAAGATGTCAAAAGCAAAGATTTCCCGAATGAATCGGAGAGTTATTAAATTCATTTGTAATAAAAAAGAGGCTATTTCTAATTGAAACAGCCTCTTTTTTTTGGCTAAACTTTTTCTGCTTCCTTTAATTTCGCTTTTACTCTGAGTACAAAATCACTCAGAACGTTCATATAATTGATAAAGGCGTCATAGGGTGTATCGTAGGGACTGAAATACTCATGCACCGATCCATCAGAAAAGAACTTGGTACACATATAATAGAAGTGATCTGAGGTTTGAAGGTACTTCCAGTCTCGTTGGATTTCAGGGTCATCTATTTTTTTGACTTGATTCTCCAGTTCATAGAGTCGATCAAAAGCCTCGTCCTGTAAGTCATTTCCTAGCCATGCGGTTAAGTCTCGCTCTTCATCAGCCCAAGATATAGGAGTGGGGACAAATATTTTTCCAATGCCAGGGACCTGATTGATGATCTCAGTAGGTGTTGAGAATCCGAAATCTGAATGCTTAAAGACTGCATCAGGCAGAGCACGCATAAACTCGAAGATGCCTGTTTCTGCCCATTGATGCTCTCCAAAGGTTTCGTAATCCATAAAAAGATTGAGGACTTGTTCCTCTTTGGGAATAGCATTGATCCAATTGACAAACTTGTCTGTAGTCAGAGGATAATCGGCCCAAGTTCTATTGCTGAATCGAAAAGCAATGTCATCCGATAGTCTAAAGTTCTTTAGAAGAACTTTTAATTTGGGATTGTTGGCGTTGTTGTAGACGTAGTTTGGGCTTTTCCATCCCAAAATATGCTTGGCGCCTTCGGTAAGGATAGCCTCATAACCCATATCTGCTACCATTTCTCCAATTTGATCAGAGTAGATCAACTCGGTATTTCGGAAAACTTTTGGTTGGTAGCCATTGAAAAGTCTACTTATTTTTTCCTGATGCTTTTGTACCATATCAGTAAACTCCTCCTTGCTTTTGAGGGAAGCTAAAGCATGACCATAGGTCTCGTTTAGTAACTCGACATGACCGGTAGCGACTAGTCGCTGAAAGCTTTCTAAAACGTCTGGTGCATAGGCTTCGAGCTGATCCAGAAAAGTACCTGACATAGAAAAAGTCACCTTAAATGCCCCTTGGTATTTTTGGATGAGTTCCAAAAGCAGGGCATTCATTGGTAGATAGCATTTCTGGGCTACTTTACGGATAATGGTGCGATTGCTGAAGTCATCCCAATAGTAATGATCTTCCCCGATATCAAAAAACCGATAGGGCTTGAGTCGGTAAGGTTGATGCACCTGAAAGTAAAAGCATATAGTTCTCATGATCGTGTGGATAAAGTTTTTTCGTAAACAGTGATTAATTTGGCGGCTACATGCTCCCATTTTAATCTTTTTAATTCTTGGCTTCCCAGCTCTTTAAACATACGGGAGATCCCATTGTAATGGAGTAGCGCAAAAATAGAGTCAGCCATCGCATCAATATCCCAGAAGTCCACCTTGATGGCATTGATCAATACTTCTGCTACTCCGGATTGCTTGGAGATGATGACGGGGGTATTGTGGCGTACGGCTTCCAAAGGAGAAATCCCGAAAGGTTCGGAGACGGATGGCATGACATAGACATCGGATATAGCATACATGTGATCTACATCATCCCCCTTTAAGAATCCCGTGAAGTGAAATTTTGAGCCTATTCTTAATTCCGCCACGCGGTCTATCATTCGATTGAGTAGATCGCCGGAGCCAGCCATTACAAAGCGTACATTGGGATCTCGGTCGAGGACTTTTTTGGCCGCTTCTACAAAGTATTCAGGGCCTTTTTGAAAGGTGATCCGTCCTAGGAAAGTCACAATTTTTTCAGGGACTTTCTTTTCGTATTTAGATTTGATGATACTGGCATCAAGTACTGCATTATGCAAAACACTGACTTTTTCTGCGGGTATGCCGTACTTTTTGATAATGGTATTTTTGGTCAATTGACTGACTGCGAGTACATGATCCGCTGCTTCCATGCCGGCTCTTTCTATGTCGTAGACAGGCTTATTGACTGATTCTCCTGACCGGTCGTATTCGGTAGCATGCACATGGGCGATGAGGGGTTTTCCGCTGATTTCTTTGGCTGCTATGCCTGCGGGAAAAGATAACCAATCATGTGCATGGATAATTTCAAAATCACTTCTATCCCGAGCTATTTGGGCACCTGTAAGCGCATATCGGCTCACCTCTTCCATGAGGTTTTTCCCATACTTGCCACTAAACTCGTACTTCGTACTAAATATACTTTCGTCCACGTCGGTTCTGTCATGAATCGCGTAGTCTGTGAATTTTTGGTATTCTTCCGGTCCAAGGTAGGGTACCAAAAAACTACTGACTTCCAGGTAGGTGAGGTTTTTCCAGATTTTTTTAAACTTTCGCTCCCGATAATCAATATCGATGTCGCTGGCATTGACAAAATCCGCGAGGGGCTCCTCGTCTCCCCATAATTTAGGCACCACAAAGATGATATCCTGGTTGTGATGCACCATGCCTTTCACCAAACCATAGCAAGCTGTACCTAAACCTCCCGATATATGCGGTGGAAACTCCCACCCAAACATTAATACTTTCATAAAAATTTATTTTATCCTTTTGACCAATTCCATCATACGAAGTAATTCTGCTATACTCCAAGCTTGTGAGACAGCGCCTTTGGGGCGATGCGGAGGGTCTCCGTCATAGATCTCTGCAACTGTACCCACACCATACTGCGTCATCACTCCGTCAAAACCCTGAATAATCTTATTGATGAAATTCTGGGAAGATTTCCCATGAAGTCTGATGTATCCTTCTACAAAATGTCCCATCGGCCAGACCCAGACTGTGCCATTGTGATAGGCTTGATCTCGGCTGATTTGATCTCCAAAATAATACCCCTTGTAGGCAGGATCATCCGGAGCTAGTGTTCTCAAGCCTCGAGTGGTCAAAAGCTTTGATTTGGCCATTTCAAGAATTTGATCACACTGATACTCGGTGAGCATGATATATGGTAGAGAAGTAGCAAAGACCATATTAGGCCGTATCATCCAGTCTTTCTCCTCACCGTCAATCACATCTGCCAGGTAACCTTTTTCTTCATCCCAGAAGTTGTTGATGAAGCTTTCTTTTACTTTTTCAGCTAATTTCAAGACGGCTTCATCCTGCGTAAGCTCGTGATAAAAACAAAGGGCATTATACCAAAGAGCCTGAATCTCCACTGGGCAGCCTATTCGTGGTGTCACTGGGCCGTCCGGAGTTACTGCATCCATCCAAGTGAGAGCAATCCCTTCTTGTCCTCCGTATATGAGGCCGTTTTCCTTCATATGGATATTGAAGTCAGTTCCCGCTTGGAAACCATCTATTATTCCTTTTAATTTTTCTAAATAACGCTTCTTGATCGTCTTGGTGTCACCCGTATAGGTAATGTATTTTTGCAAAGACCAAAAAAACCAAAGTGGCGCATCCATTGAGTTCATGTTGGTGAAATCACCACTTCCCACATTTGGAAACAAGGGGCCTATGAGATCTTTGGACATGGTATCCATGATCTCCAGAAAAGTTTCATTGTCCCCGCGGGCCAAAGTCAAGCCCGGTGCGGCAATAAAAGTATCTCGACCCCACCATCCAAACCATGGATAGCCCGCAATAATTCGCGTATCTCCGTTTCGTTTGCGAATAAATTGAGTGGCAGAATTCTGTAGACAATTTTCAAAGTTATTTCTTGGAATTCGCCTTGCGATTTCTTTTTCGAAAGCCCTTTCACGGGTTTTGGGATCGGCTTCTGTCAGACCCGCAGAGAAAATAACTGATTCGCCCTTTTCGATTTCAAATTCAAAATATCCTGGAACGAAAAGGTCTTCTTGGTAATCATAGCCTCGCTCCCGCTCCAAAATGTATTCTATATTGTGGTACCAATTGGGATCTGAGTTGAACT
Source organism: Algoriphagus faecimaris (assembly GCF_900101705.1). GTDB lineage: Bacteria > Bacteroidota > Bacteroidia > Cytophagales > Cyclobacteriaceae > Algoriphagus > Algoriphagus faecimaris. The sequence goes on from NZ_FNAC01000002.1 coordinate 112,946, forward strand.
TGTTTTTTTTGGAAAGCTGTAAATATAGCGGGTCATATACTGGATAAAGTTGAAATTTTGCACCATTGGGCACTTTTTCAAATTCTTTGTTGATGTCGCTGTTTTCTTTACAAAGCGTGTGATATCCTCTAAATGCAAGAAAAGGTTGGATTCTGATCTTAGTAGGGGAGTGTGCTTCCAGTAAGGTGTAGCGGATCATCACACGGTCCCGATTGGTGTCTAGGATGATTTCCTTTTGTAGAACTACTCCTCCTACACGATAGGTGAGTTTGGGAATGGGTTCGGAGTCAAAATCCTCCAAATACTTATGGCCTCTTGGTGAGTAGTTTCCCGGATATTTGCTGATTCCTAAGTTGAAGCTCGCACCATGTTGGATCACTGTTTCGTGGACAGTAGAAAGAAAAACATGGTTTTGAGAATCGATTTGGGGCTGGGGCACCACAAGCAATCCGTGGTATTTCCGGGTGTTGCAGCCAATTATCGTAGTGCTGGTGTAGGTGCCAGATCGGTTGGTACGGATGATTTCCCGATCTAGTGAATAGTTCAGGTTGACTAGTTGGGTCTTGTCAAAATGGATGTAACTCATAGGGTAAAAGTTGTATTCCGTTAAAATAGAATATTGAATTGATAGAAAAAATCAAATGGCAAAAAATAAAGGCTATGTTTCCATAACCTTTTGAATTTGTACGTTTTTTACGAATGAATTGCTTCTTTTTGGATTTCTTCAAAAATCTGAAGCGATTCTTCAAACTTTACCATGTAGCTTCTGATCTGGTGAATATTCACAGGTTTGACTACAGGGAATTTTGGTGAAGATTTGAACAAAGTAAACATCACAAGTTGGTTTAGTTTGATCTGAAATTGTCAAATGTTGTGCCAAGCACACCCTATTTAAAGCAAAAACCCCTCGAAGAGAGGGGTTTTGGGTGAAAGACCGGGTTCGAACCGGCGACCTCTGGTGCCACAAACCAGCGCTCTAACCAGCTGAGCTACAATCACCATTTGTAATCCGTGAGAACTCTTTTCTCAATCGGTTGGCAAAGGTAAGTAGAATGAAATTTAACTCCAAGATTGCCTCTTAAATATTTGTAAGAAATGTGAGTCTTTCTCCTTTTTTAGATTCATCGAATTGTCCGTTTTCATAGGCTAAATGTCCAGATACGATCGTGTGCGTCACGCTGGATTTGAAAGTATACCCCTCGAAAGGTGACCAGCCACATTTGGCAAGGATATTCTCTTGGCTTACCGTCCACGGTTGATCTAGGTCTACCAGTACCAAATCTGCAAAGTACCCTTCTCTGATGAAGCCTCTTTCTTCCATACGAAAGAGTTTTGCGACATTGTGAGACATTTTGTCAGCGATGCGTTCCAGACTGATTTTTCCTTGGTGGTAAAATTCCAGCATAGCGACCAAGGAATGTTGAATTAACGGTCCTCCTGAAGGTGCTTTGGTGTAAACTTGACCCTTCTCTTCTAAGGTATGTGGAGCATGATCTGTGGCGACGACATCGATTCGGTCATCGAGCATTGCTTTGAAAATTTCCTCCCGGTCCTTTGCCGTTTTGACCGCAGGATTCCATTTGATAAGTGTTCCTTTGGTATCATAGTCGGCCTCGTCAAACCACATGTGGTGAATACAGGCTTCGGCGGTGATTTTCTTTTCTTCCAAAGGAATGCTATTGTCAAATAGACTTAATTCTTTGGCCGTGCTTATGTGGAGAATATGCAGTCGAGTTCCGTGTTTTTTTGCCATAGCCACCGCTCGACTCGAGGCATCGTAGCAGGCTTCTTCAGATCGGATTTTTGGATGAAATTTGACAGGAATATCCTCTCCATATTTGGCTTTGTATTCGGCAAAATTGGCAGCTATGATGTGGTCATTTTCTGAGTGAATGGCCAGAAGCCCTTTGTAATGCTTAAATATACCCTCTAGTGATTCGATATTATCGACCACCATATTTCCTGTGGAGGAACCTTGAAAAACCTTCAACCCACAGACATTTTTGAGATCGAGTTTGAGGATTTCTTCCAAGTTATCATTGGTGCCTCCGAAGAAAAAGGAATAGTTTGCCAGGGAAACTTCCTTTGCGCGAGCATATTTTTCTTCCAAAAGTGGAATTGTCACCGCTTGTGGAACTGTGTTGGGCATCTCCATGTAGGAAGTAACTCCTCCAGCCACCGCAGCTTTTGCTTCGGTGTAGATTTCTCCTTTATGGGTGAGTCCGGGTTCTCTGAAATGTACCTGATCATCGATTACACCCGGGAAAAGGTATTTTCCCTCGGCTTGGATGTGTTTTTCGGCAGATTCTTGGGTTAGGTTTTCTCCGATTTTGGCGATCCTTCCATTCTGGACTAAAACATCTCCCCGAAAGATCCGACCTTCATTGACTATATTTGCACCGGTGATCAGTATACTTTTCATCATTACTCAGTAAAATTTCCCTAAAAATAAGGAATCATGGCCAATCAGGCAGAAGGATTTGAAGCTTTTAAATTAAATAAGCAACTGCTCAATGCAATTGAGGAGGCAGGATATCATCAGCCTACTGCTGTACAGGAAAAAGCCATTCCCCTTGCATTGGCAGGGCATGATGTTTTGGGGATCGCTCAGACAGGTACAGGGAAAACGGCAGCCTATGTATTGCCCATTTTAATGAAGGTGAAATACGCTCAAGGGGATTTGCCTAGGGCGATGATTTTGGCGCCTACTCGTGAGTTGGTGATGCAGATCGAAGAGGTTTTTCACCAATTGGGAAAATATACCGACTTGAGGATAGTATCACTCTACGGCGGGATAGGCCCAAAGACTCAGATCGAGCAAGTCACGGCTGGAGTGGACATCATCATTGCAACCCCGGGTAGATTTTTGGATTTATATAAAAAAGGTGTGCTGATGACCAAGGAACTTAAAACCATGGTTCTCGACGAAGCAGATAAAATGATGGATATGGGTTTTATGCCGCAGATCCGGTCGGTTTTGGAAGTGATCCCAGTCAAACGCCAGAATTTACTTTTCTCGGCCACCTTTGCCCCTCGGGTGGATGGTTTGGCCGCTGAGTTTTTGGAATTTCCCGAGCGGGTGGAGGTGACGCCTTCTGCGACTACTGCAGAGACCATTGCCCAGGTTAAGTATTTTGTGCCCAATATGCGGACCAAAATCAATTTATTGGAACATCTACTCGAAAACGAAGAGATCAACCGGGCAATTATTTTCACTCGAAGTCGGAAAAATGCCGAAGAGGTTTCCAATTTTCTCATGAGGAAGAAAGTAGGGGAAGTCCGTGTGATTCATGCCAACAAAGGGCAAAATACCCGGATCAACTCCATGGAGGATTTCAAGGCCGGGGAAGTACGGATTTTGGTGGCGACCGATGTGGCTTCCCGCGGATTGGATGTGACGATGGTTTCTCATGTGATCAATTTTGACGTGCCACTGATTTATGAGGACTATGTGCACCGTATCGGCCGAACGGGGCGGGCGGAGCACGAAGGGAAAGCAATTACTTTTATTAATCCTGCTGAAGTATGGCATTTTGAAAAAATCGAAGCCTTAATTCGGATGGATGTTCTGGAGTTGAGGATTCCCCAGCCAGTTACGGTTACTGAGACGCCTTTCGGCGAAAAGCAGATCTATGCCCGTGAATTGGATAAGCTCAAGCAAAAAGAAAATCCGGACTACAAGGGTGCATTTCACGAAAAGAAATCCAAGCCCAAGCGAAATATCGGGAAGGGTGAAAAAGTCAAAGCCAAGAAATCAGGCACCAAGAAAAACAGGAACCAGTTGAAGACCAAGAATCGGAAGAATTAGAATTAAAAAGGCCCTGATTACTCAGAGCCTTTATTCTTTCATTTCTTACCGTTCTCCTCTGGTGTTAGTTCCATCCACCCGAGTTCTGTTTTCTCGGTTGGCCAGATCCCAAGCAGTGTGGAAAATCAAGTGTGCCCGCTTCGTCATCAGCGGAAATTCGATTTTGTCTACGGTGTCAGTTACCTGATGATAGTCATCATGCACCCCGTTGAAGAAGAAGATCACAGGGATATCGAACTTCGCAAAATTGTAATGATCAGATCGGTAATAGAATCTGTTTGGATCATCTTCTGCATCGTAGCGATAGTCCAAAATCAAATCAGTGTAGGTAATGTTGTTGTACTCATTGATTTTTTTCAAATCAGTAGATAGCATTTCTGAACCGATCACATAGACATAGTCCTTGTTTTCTGCATCTTGGTATTCGTAGTCGATACGACCTACCATGTCTATATTGATATTGTTCACCGTGTTTTCAATTGGGAAAAGTGGGTTTTCAGAATAATACTGAGAACCTAAAAGACCTTTCTCTTCACCTGTTACATTTAGAAAAAGGATGGATCTTCGCGGCTTTTTTCCGTCTTTGGCAGCCATAGCAAAAGCTTCTGCAATTTCCATCACTGAAACCGTTCCTGAGCCGTCATCATCTGCACCATTAAAAACTTCTCCGGTGGAACTCACGCCTACGTGATCGTAATGCGAAGAAATTACCAATACCTCGTCTTTTTTGTCCGTTCCTTCCAAAAAGCCCATGACATTGTAAGCTTCTACCGGAGTAACACTCTTTTCAATTTGGTAGGTTGCTTTTTGAGACTTGATGGACTCAGGGGAAGATTTTGCCGCTTCTTTCAACTGATCCACTGGAGTACCAAATAATTCGCCCATTTTATCGGAGCTGACCATGAAAATAGGACGCTGGTTGACTTCCCTTTCAAATCCTATTCGGCCTCTTCCAGCTAGGGTTTTGTATCGGTTGGCGATACGATCGAAATTAGCTTGACCCTCCATGCTGACGATCACAATGCCGGCTGCCCCTGCATCCATCACTTTGGTGACGAGGTTATTGCTTCTTTCTCCGACTGCCCAGATACCTACTAGCTTACCGGATACATCTACTTTGGCCAAGTTTTCGTCAGTGACAAGACCTAGGAACACCAAATCAGTTTTGGCCTTCTTGTCCATGTCTCCATCGCCTGTGAAAACAAAGTCTTCGTTTTCTGCCAATTTGGACCTTCCGATCTGAAGGGTTACTTTTTCAAACTTGGAACTGACTAAGGGTACCTGCTGGAAATAGCTTCCATCCGCAGGTCCGGTCAGTCCGAGCTCCTTGTAAAAGTCCGCCAAATAGTTGGCAGCAATCAAGCCCTCAGGCGATCCGGTATCCCGGCCCTTCATTTCGTCTGAGGCCAAGAAAGTAAGGTGTTCTTTCAGGTCATCCGCCGTAATTGTATTGGCGTATTTTACCTGCACTGGATCTTGTGCAAGAGCGCTTAAGGACAAGCCTAAAGCTACCGCTCCTGTCAATGCAAATCTCTTTTTCATAGATAAAATTTTATTTTGACTGCTAAGCTAGACAATTTTTTATCCCAGCCGTAAACCGTTTACATGAAAGGAGTGTTGAGAGGTTGAATTTCTAGGGGTTAAGAGAAGATTATCTTTCATTTAATTGTACCTTTGCCGCCAGAAACTATAAGGATTTCTTACCCAAATATTCATTACAGCTTCCATTCAAATCGTATGAAGATTAACCTTTCGAATGCTGTCAAATTTGAGAGCAGACACAATGGCCCGACTGAGGCAGAAATTGCAGAGATGTTGGAGAAAATCGGCGCCAGTTCCTTGGATGAATTAATCAACCAAACCGTCCCCGAATCCATACAATTAACTCGTCCCTTGGACCTTCCCAAGGCTCAGCTAGAATCTGAGTTTTTGGTAGAGTTCAAGAAGTTGGCGAATAAAAATAAAGTGTTCAAATCATTTATTGGGCAGGGGTACTATGATACCCAAGTTCCAGGAGTGGTTTTGAGAAATGTATTGGAAAACCCGGGGTGGTATACGGCTTATACTCCTTATCAGGCTGAGATTGCTCAGGGAAGACTTGAGGCACTGATTAATTTTCAGACGGTGGTCATGGAGCTGACCGGAATGGAGCTGGCTAATGCCTCTCTACTGGACGAAGGAACAGCTGCTGCAGAAGCCATGACGATGCTTCATGCCGTAAAGCCAAGAGATAAAAAGAACGCCAATAAATTTTTTGTAGACCAAAAGATTTTTCCTCAAACCAAAGCTTTGCTTGAAACAAGAGCAGAGCCAGTAGGGATTGATTTGGTCTTTGGTTCAATCGCCGATTTGGATGTCACTGATCCGGAGCTTTATGGGATTTTGTTCCAATATCCGGATGCAGATGGAGCGGTAAGAGATTACTCTGCTATCGTGGCAGCGGCTAAAGAGAACAAAGTCTTGACGGCTTTTGCCTCAGATCTTTTAGCTTTGACCCTTTTGACCCCTCCGGGTGAAATGGGGGCAGACGTGGTGGTAGGTTCTGCACAGCGATTTGGGGTGCCAATGGGATACGGAGGACCTCATGCAGGGTTCTTTGCCACCAAAGAGGAATTCAAGAGACAAATTCCGGGAAGAATTATCGGAGTATCTATCGACCGAGCTGGAAACAAGGCCTACAGAATGGCCCTCCAAACCCGAGAGCAGCATATCAAGCGTGAAAAGGCAACATCCAACATCTGTACCGCTCAGGTGTTATTGGCGGTGATGTCTTCCTTCTATGCAGTCTATCACGGTCCAAAAGGGCTTAAAGATATCGCACTAAGAACGCATGGTTTGGCTAAATTAACTTCCCAGGCATTGAAGGAATTGGGATTGCAAGTAGGCGAGCAGGCCTTCTTCGATACCATTGAGGTGAAGATGAATGAGGTTTCCCGCGAGCGGGTAAGAGGCCTGGCTTTAGGTGCTGAGATGAATTTCCGCTATGAGGATGATGCCATTTTTGTCACCTTTGATGAAACCAAGACTTTGGCGGATGTGGAGCAAATTGTTTCGATTTTTTCTAGCGAGCAAGGTGTACATGCCCCTAATCTTGATCAATTGGTGGAGGAATTGGAGCTCGCTTTGCCAGAAGCACTATCGCGAAAGTCCGACTATTTGACTCACCCAGTTTTCAACAGTTTCCATTCTGAGCATGAGATGCTTCGCTATATCAAGCGTCTGGAAGCAAAAGACCTGTCTTTGGTGCACTCCATGATTTCTCTGGGAAGCTGTACCATGAAATTGAACGCCACTGCCGAAATGATTCCGGTAACTTGGCCTGAATTTGGACAGATTCACCCTTTTGCTCCGATGGATCAGGCCTTGGGTTATCAGGAATTGTTCACCAACCTGAGAACTTGGTTGACAGAGATAACAGGCTTTGCAGATACTTCTTTGCAGCCTAATTCAGGTGCTCAGGGAGAGTATGCAGGATTGATGGTGATTCGAGCTTACCACATCAATAGAGGAGAAGGGCATCGCAATGTGGCTTTGATTCCTACTTCGGCTCACGGAACCAATCCAGCATCCGCAGTCATGGCAGGTATGAAAGTGGTTTTGGTCAAGTGTGACGAAAAAGGAAATATTGATGTAGCGGACTTGAAGGAAAAGGCAGAGGCAAATTCTGAAAACCTTTCTGCATTGATGGTCACTTATCCGTCCACACATGGGGTATTTGAGGAGGCTATTCAGGAAATTTGTGCAATCATACATCAGCACGGAGGTCAGGTGTATATGGATGGAGCCAATATGAATGCGCAGGTAGGATTGACTTCTCCTGGAATAATCGGAGCAGACGTTTGTCACCTGAATTTGCATAAGACTTTCTGTATTCCTCACGGTGGAGGTGGACCGGGCATGGGGCCGATTTGTGTAGCTGCTCACTTGGCACCTTTTCTTCCTGGCAATCCTTTGGTGAAAACCGGTGGTACGCAAGCCGTATCTTCCATTTCATCAGCTCCATATGGCAGTGCGAGTATATTGCCTATTTCCTATGCCTACATCGCGATGATGGGAGGTGATGGACTGACGAATGCCACTAAAATGGCGATTTTGAATGCCAATTATATTAAAGAGCGATTGGAGGGGTATTATCCGATTCTCTATACTGGAACTAAAGGCCGAGCAGCTCATGAGATGATTGTGGATTGTAGAGAGTTCAAATCTGTGGGCGTGGAAGTAGAAGACATTGCGAAGAGATTGATGGATTATGGATTCCATGCGCCGACCGTATCCTTCCCTGTGGCCGGTACGATGATGATCGAGCCTACCGAGTCGGAAACTAAGGCGGAATTGGATCGATTCTGTGATGCGATGATTTCGATACGGGAGGAAATCAGAGAAATCGAAAACGGCAAGGCGGATAAAGAAAACAATGTGCTGAAAAATGCACCCCATACCGCACAGATGGTTTTGATCGGAGAGTGGGATATGCCGTACTCTAGAGAAAAAGCCGTCTATCCATTGAGCACGGTGAAAGAAAATAAATTCTGGCCAACTGTAAGAAGAATTGATTCCGCTTACGGAGACCGAAACTTGGTTTGCAGCTGTATTCCGGTAGAGGAATATGCCGATCAGGAGGAAATGGCTTAATCGGATTTAACTCAAAAAAAGAGGTTAGTGGAAACGCTAACCTCTTTTTTTTATGCAATCCCAAACTGCCCAAAATGATGGGTAAAGTGCTTGTGATGAAATTTTTCCCATTCCTCATGAGTCAAAAACCCAAATCGGGGATGAATGGATTTGAAATCGGGATTGTTCTTAAAAACCTCTTCATATTCTTGAATACTTTGAATCAGTTTTTCCTTGGCTGTATCCAAATCAGGAAACCTCAAATCCGATAATTCTCCTTTGGAATTGGGGGCCAAAATACCTTTTGGAAATTCCATTTCTGAGTAAATTAGGGCTTGCTTTTGCATGAGCTGCTTCTCATTCGGTTCAAATTCGGGAAGCTTTATTCTGCCACTTGAGAGCTTCACTGTAATGGTGAGATGCTCCACCATATGTTGGGGAGTCATGATGCCGAATTGGGCTCTAGTTTCTGGATGTAATTTTTTAAGATTGAAATTTATTAATGACAGGATCATGGTATTTTGATTTAAATGTTGTAAATCTAATAAGTGGGTTTTAACTATTTAAATTTAAGGGTCTGATTTCGAAATAGTTAAAACTATTATTCCAGTGGTTTTTAGACCGTATTGAAGAAAAAAGTATAATTTTTGTCAGAGAACGTAAATAATTAGGTTATATTATTATATTTAAATGTTAAATGTAAACGACTCTGTTTCGTCAAAAACAGAGTCGTACCAAAGAGGAAAGTTACTAGAAAACTTATCTCAACTTAAATTGGCTCTAGTAGCCTTGAGGATTTCTGAAAACTTTCAGAATTTAAGCAAATTGGAATTTCCTTGGAGTAAATCTCTCATTCCACTGCTTTAAATACTCTAATAAGATATCTAAAGCTTTGCTTAGTCCTACTTGGAAAATGGTGTAGAAGAATTCTTCTTTCATTTTCAAAATTTTAGAAAGGGTCCTGCATTTGCCTTAAGGTAAGTCCAGGGCCTTTTCCTTTTCCTTAAGGTTTTCGATGTAAATTATTACTAATTACTTTTTAAGGGTCATCATGAAAATCATTCTATTTAGTTTGCGGTTTTATTAATTACTAACTCAATTTCTTAGGCAATTATTTTCTTAAAAAAGCATCTGAGATACCCAGATGCTTTTTCCAATTGACGAACTCTAAAATTTAACTTCCGCACATTTCGCAGTCATCCGGATTATCCAGAGAACATTGCACGGCCTCTTGCTTTGTAGACTTTGCAGCAGCTTCTTCCGCTTTTGCTTTTTCATCCTGTGGTTCAAATCCTGTCTTGTCCAAGGTAAACTTGATCGCAGCAGCAGCAGCTTGAGATCTGAGGTAATACATACCGGTTTTCAAGCCTTTCTTCCAGGCGTAGAAGTGCATGGAAGTCAACTTACCGAAGTTTGGATCCTGCAAGAAGACATTCATACTCTGGGATTGACAGATGTAAGCTCCACGATCGGCAGCCATATCGATGATGATTTTTTGGGATATCTCCCACACCGTTTTATAAAGGTCTTTGATGTTTTGAGGGATTCCAGGGATATTTTGTACAGATCCGTTGGTAGAAATCAAACGGTTTCTCATGGTATCATTCCACAATCCCAGCTTGATCAAATCACGCATCAAATGCTTGTTGACTACGATGAATTCTCCTGAAAGTGTTCTTCTCGTGTAAATATTGGAGGTGTAAGGCTCAAAGCACTCGTTGTTTCCAAGGATTTGCGAAGTCGACGCAGTCGGCATTGGAGCGACTAGTAGAGAGTTTCTTAAGCCATGCTTTTTTACTTTATCTTTTAATTCTGACCAGTTCCATCTTCCGGACTTTGGAGTCACTCCCCACATGTCAAACTGGAACTCACCTTTGGATGCAGGCGAGCCTTCGTAGGTCTCGTAGGTGCCTTCTACTTTCGCCAATTCCATGGAGGTTTCCATAGCTGCGTAGTAGATGGTTTCAAAGATATCCTCGTTCAGTCCTTTAGCTTCAGGAGAGTCAAATGGCATACGAAGCAAGATAAAGGCATCTGCCAAGCCCTGTATTCCTAGTCCGATTGGACGGTGGCGGAAATTGGATCTTCTTGCTTCTTCTACCGGATAGTAGTTAACATCTATGACTTTGTTCAGGTTTTTAGTAGCGACCTTGGTGATTTCATAAAGCTTCTGATGGTCAAAGAATAACTTACCGTCAGGTCCGCTTGTGATGAACTTGGGTAAGGCCAAGGAAGCTAGATTACAAACCGCTACTTCATCAGGAGCAGTATACTCAATGATTTCAGTGCAGAGGTTGGAAGACTTGATCGTTCCCAAGTTCTTTTGATTGGATTTACCATTGGCAGCATCCTTGTAAAGCATGTAAGGAGTTCCAGTCTCGATTTGAGATTCTAATACCTCAAACCAAAGCTCTTGAGCTTTGATTGTCTCGCGTGCTTTACCTTCGCGCTCGTATTTTTCGTACAGTCTTTCAAATTCCTCTCCGTGACAATCGGATAGACCAGGACATTCATTAGGGCAGAAGAGGGACCAAGTTTCATTTTGCTCCACTCGCTTCATGAACAAATCCGGAATCCATAGTGCATAGAACAAATCGCGAGCTCGCATTTCTTCTTTCCCGTGATTTCGCTTCAACTCTAAGAAGTCCTTGATGTCAGCATGCCATGGCTCCAAATAGATCGCAAATGATCCTTTTCTTTTCCCTCCGCCTTGATCTACATAGCGAGCCGTCATGTCAAAGTTTCTTAGCATCGGGACGATGCCATTAGAAACACCGTTGGTGCCTTTGATGTAGGAACCTTTGGCGCGGACATGATGGATAGAAAGTCCTATACCACCTGCGGATTGAGAGATTTTGGCGCATTGCTTCAAGGTGTCGTAGATCCCGTCAATACTATCATCCTTCATGGTCAAAAGGAAGCAGGAAGAAAGCTGTGGCTTGGGAGTACCCGCATTGAATAGGGTAGGAGTCGCATGAGTAAACCACTTTTCGGAGAGAAGATTGTAGGTTTCAATCACCGAATCGATATCCTCCTTGTGAATACCAACCGCGACACGCATCAGCATATGCTGGGGACGCTCGACTACTTTACCGTCCAAGCGGATGAGGTAACTTCGCTCTAGTGTTTTGTATCCAAAATAATCGTAACCAAAATCCCTTTTGTAATCGATCGCTGCATCGAATTTGGCAGCGTTCTTTTTGATGATTCCATATACTTCAGGATCGATCAGCGCTGCATTTTCTCCTGTGATCGGATTGACATAGGTGTAGAGCCTTTTCATGGTATTGGAAAAGGACTGACTAGTAGTTTTATGAAGATTGGAGATGGCGATGCGAGCAGCTAAAACCGCATAATCTGGGTGCTTTACCGTAAGAGAGGCACAAACTTCCGCAGCAAGATTATCCAATTCGGAAGTGGTCACCCCATCATACAATCCGTCGATTACTTTTTTGGCCACCTCTATAGGTTGGATGAATTTAGGATCGAGTTCATAGCATAGATTCTCAATCCGAGCGGTGATCTTATCAAATCTGACGGACTCGCGTCTACCGTCTCTTTTTATTACTAGCATAGCTTAAAGGATTAGGGTGGTTGTTTGGATTAATTATTAAAAGTCCTCTCCCAAAGAGAAGCGCTGAGAATCTGTAGCTGGTTCTGTGGATTTCATGACACCTGCTTTTTGGTAATCACCTACTCGCTTTTCGAAGAAGTTGGTTTTTCCCTGTAGAGAAATCATGTCCATGAAATCAAAAGGATTGGTGCTGTTCCATACTTTTTCGCAATCAAGCTCTACTAGCAATCGATCCGCTACAAACTCGATGTATTGACACATCAAGTCTGCATTCATTCCGATTAGTCTTACAGGTAGAGCGTCGGTTACGAATTCTTTTTCGATTTCTACTGCATCTTTGATGATGGCAGTTACCGTTTCCTTTGGAAGTGGGTTGACTACGTGCTTGGTGTAGAGGTGGCAGGCAAAATCACAGTGAAGTCCTTCGTCACGAGAGATCAACTCATTGGAGAAGGTCAAGCCTGGCATCAAGCCTCTTTTCTTCAACCAGAAAATAGAACAGAAAGAACCGGAGAAGAAAATCCCTTCTACAGCTGCAAAAGCAATCAAACGCTCTTGGAAGTTGCCGTTGTCAATCCAACGAAGCGCCCAATCGGCTTTTTTCTTCACACAGTCAATGTGTTCGATAGCATTTAGTAATTTGTCTCGCTCAACTGCGTCTTTGATATAAGTGTCTATTAGAAGGCTATAGGTTTCAGAGTGGATGTTTTCCATCGCAATTTGAAATCCATAGAAAAACTTTGCTTCTGTATATTGTACCTCAGACACAAAATGCTCGGCAAGATTTTCATTGACGATTCCATCGCTCGCTGCAAAAAAGGCAAGTACATGGGAGATAAAATGCCTTTCCCCATCATTCAAATTTTTCCAATCGCGCATATCCTGACCAAGGTCAATCTCCTCTGCAGTCCAAAAACTCGCCTCTGCCTTTTTGTAGTATTGCCAGATGTCATTGTGTTGGATTGGGAATAAAACAAAGCGATTATTGTTCTCTACTAAAATCGGTTCTTCTTGCATCGTTCTCTTTGGTTTATTATTTGTCTTTTTTAATGGTTTTGTTTTCAGGCATCTATCTTCAATTGCACTGGCTGGGGATACAAAAGGCTGCCTTATTTAGAACAGCCTCTGAACAAATATGTGAACCAAAATCCAGAAAAAAAACCGTGGGAGGTCAATAAATCAATAGTTTTTGAATGATATTCAAAATTACATAAGTATCTTTAATTCAATTTATTAAACTATTTTTATTAAATAAAAGAATTAGCTGAAACAGGCGTTTTAGGCAGGTTAAACTTTTTTTAGAAAATTTTAAAAATCTTTTTTTACTACAATTCAACCATTTTTTTGAACAACAGTCAAAAATAACCACCTTCACAGGAAGTAAATAAACTGCTGAAAATCAGTAATGAAAAGCAAAAGGCCTAAGGTTATTTCCTGAAATCAGCTTGATAGAATCATGAATTTTATCGAATACCTTATGTCCAGAAAATTGCTGTAAATTTGCTTTTACTTTTTTAGCCAAAAGCTAAATTAGAAAGGAAATCACTGGTTTCAGCATAAGGGATCGGAAGTATTTGAATTAAAATCATTCTTAGAAAGATTAAAAGCTTGATTAAGTCATGGTTATGGAATAGATAAATTTCGAGCCCTGTTTTTTTCTTCTGAATCTCTTCCTTATATTTGCACTCCGATTTTGAATAAGAATCTATAAATAAACACATGTACGCAATTGTAAACATCGCTGGAAAGCAGTTCAAAGTAACAAAAGATCAGTTTGTCTATGCTCCTAAGCTTGACGCAGAAACTGGCGCTTCCGTGGAATTTGACCAAGTACTATTAGCCGAGGCTGATGGGAATGTGTCTGTAGGTGCACCTGTGCTAGAAGGTGCAAAGGTATCTGGCAAAGTGCTGGATCATGTAAGAGGTGACAAAGTAATTGTCTTCAAAAAGAAGCGAAGAAAAGGCTACAAGAAGAAAAACGGTCACCGACAGGATTTTACCAAAGTATTGATCGAAAATATTTCACTTTAAGTTTTCATTAGAAAACCATAAACGAATTTAACCATGGCACACAAAAAAGGTGTAGGTAGCTCCAAAAACGGTAGAGAATCACATTCCAAAAGATTGGGCGTGAAAAAATTTGGTGGCGAGCAAGTGATCGCTGGCAATATCATTGTAAGACAAAGAGGCACTAAGCATCATCCTGGCAACAATGTAGGTGTGGGTAAAGATCACACTTTGTTTGCCTTGTCTGATGGAGTAGTGACTTTCAAAAAGAGATTTGACGGTAAGTCATACGTGAGTGTTTTGCCAGCTGAGGCATAACATTTAAAATTTATATTTAAAACCTCGTTCTAGGACGAGGTTTTTTTTTGGCCAAAAAATAAATTTAACCACTAATCATATTTTTTGTAATATATGGCTTGACAAGTGCTAATTTTTTATCTTCAAGCAACCACCAAATTAAAATTATATGAATAAGAAAATTACGATAGGCTTATTGGGTTTGATACTGTGCCTCTTATGGCAACCTCAGACTTCTCTGGCCCAAAATGTACCCGATCCTGAAGTTTATAAAGCCTTGGAGTGGCGACTAGTTGGGCCATTCCGTGGAGGAAGAGCCGATGGAGTTACTGGAGTGACAGGATCAGATCACTCCTATTATTTTGCATCCACTGGTGGAGGTGTATGGAAAACCGTAGATTCAGGTCAGACTTGGAAGTCTGTATCTGACGGTTTTTTTGGAGGATCTATAGGCGCAGTAGCAGTTTCTGAAAGTGATACCTCGGTTGTTTATGCTGGAGGTGGGGAAAAGACCGTAAGGGGAAATGTTTCCTTTGGCTATGGAATCTGGAGATCGGGTGATGCAGGTAAAACTTGGGAGAGAGCTGGCTTAGATAAAAGTAGGTTTGTATCTCGTCTTCGCATCCACCCCGAAGATCCCAATACTGTTTACGCTGCTGTTCTTGGGGATATTTTCAAGGCTGATCAAACTAGAGGAGTTTATAAGACTACTGATGGTGGCAAAAATTGGGAACAAGTACTTTTTGCTGATGATCAATCAGGAGCAGTGGACTTGATTTTGGATCCAAAAAATCCGGATGTACTTTACGCGACTACTTGGGAGCTGAAGCGGACCCCATATTCATTGGAAAGTGGTGGCCCCGGTTCCAAAATGTATAAATCTACTGACGGTGGAGCTAACTGGGAAGATCTGACTCAGAAGAAGGGCTTCCCGGAGGGCACTCTTGGCATCATGGGTGTAACTGTTTCGCCGGTCAATTCAGATCGTTTGTATGCCATTATTGAAAATGAAAATGGCGGGGTGTTTACCTCCATAGATGGCGGTGAAACCTGGGAGAAAACCAATGAGGACCGCAGTCTTCGGCAGCGTGCCTGGTACTATACCCGAATCTATGCGGATACTCAAGATGAGGAGACGGTCTACGTGCTCAATGTGAGTTATCACAAGTCTACTGATGGGGGTAAGACTTTCAAAGGAGCTAATGCACCCCATGGAGATCACCATGACTTGTGGATAGATCCTCAGAATAATCAACGAATGATTATTGCCGATGATGGTGGCGCTCAGGTTTCCGAAGACGGTGGGAAAAATTGGTCATCCATGATGAATCAACCTACGGCACAGTTTTACAGAGTGACAACGGATAATTCTTTCCCTTATCGAATCTACGGAGCACAACAGGATAATTCAACGATGAGAATCCGCCACCGAACTGACGGAAGAGGAGGAATCAGCGAGAACGATTGGGAACCTACAGCTGGAGGCGAAAGTGGCTGGATAGCACCCGACCCCACAGATAATGATATCGTCTACGGTGGATCTTACGGTGGATACCTAACCCGTGTAGATCATAGAAATGGAATTACCCGCTCTGTCAATGTGTGGCCTAATAACCCAATGGGGCATGGTGCAGAGGATATGAAATACCGTTTTCAGTGGAATTTTCCGATTTTCTTTTCGCCGCATAATCCAAAAATGCTTTATGCGACTTCCAATCAGTTTCATAGATCAACCAATGAAGGTCAGAGTTGGGAAGTCTTTTCTCCAGATTTGACTAGAAATGACAAGAGTAAACTCGGACCATCAGGGGGACCGATTACAAAAGACAATACCTCAGTAGAATATTATGCTACGATTTTCACTGCTGCCGAATCACCAATGAAAGCGGGAGTGATATGGGCTGGTTCGGATGATGGCTTGGTCCATGTGACTGTGGATAATGGAATCAACTGGCTCAATGTCACTCCAGTGGACATGCCTGAGTGGTTACAAATTAATAGTATTGAGGCCAGTCCATTTGATCCGGCTGAGGCTTATTTTGCTGCCACCGGCTATAAGAGCGGTAATTACGAACCCTATCTTTATAAGACCAAGGATTATGGTAAAACCTGGACCAAGATAACTAGTGGAATTGATTCGGAGCACTTCACTAGAGTGGTAAGGGCTGATCCAGTAAAGCGGGGAATGCTTTATGCAGGGACAGAGACGGGAATGTATTACTCAAAAGATGATGGAGCTTCTTGGCATTCGCTTCAAATGAATCTGCCGATTGTGCCGATCACCGATTTAACGATTAAGGAGAATAACCTGATAGTAGCGACTCAGGGGCGATCATTTTGGATTATTGATGACTTGACTGTTCTTCATCAGGCAGAACCAGGAATCGAGCAAAAGGCACTTCACCTCTTCAAGCCGCAGGATTCCTATCGAATTGACGGAACGAGGAGGAAATCTTTAACTCAAGGAACAAATCGTCCAGGGGGTGTATTGGTCTACTATTTTATGAAAGAAGAACCGAAAGAGGAGTTGAAAATTGAATTTTTGGATAATGATGATCGGATTCTCCGAACGTTCTCTACTGCGGGATACAATGGGGATACGCTGAAAGTGAAGGAAGGAAGCAATGAGTTTAACTGGAACTTGAGAGTAGAAGATGCTGAAGGCTTTGATGGGTTAATCATGTGGGCGGCTAATCTACGTGGCCCAAAGGTTGTACCCGGGACTTACAAGGTAAGGATGACACTTGATGGGGAGACTCAGGTTCAAGACTTCAAGGTTTTGGCTGACCCTAGATATCCTTCGACTCAAGCCGACTTGGAGGAGCAATTTGAATTTCTGATGAATGTCAATCGTAAACTCACTGAGACGCATCAAACGATTAAGTTGATTCGTCAGTATCGAGCAGAACTGGATAGCTTAGGAAAGCAAACTAAGGCTATTGAGCGTGTGCAGGCTGAGATGAAATCCATAGAGGAAACACTCTATCAGACCAAAAACAGAAGTGGTCAGGATCCGCTTAACTTCCCGATTCGACTCAATAATAAATTGGCGCACCTAAACTC
This sequence comes from Algoriphagus faecimaris, assembly GCF_900101705.1. GTDB lineage: Bacteria > Bacteroidota > Bacteroidia > Cytophagales > Cyclobacteriaceae > Algoriphagus > Algoriphagus faecimaris. The sequence goes on from NZ_FNAC01000002.1 coordinate 130,306, forward strand.
TGTCGTAGGAAATGGAGACTTTAAACCTACAGATCAGGCGGAGGGTGTAAGGACTGAATTGACTGAGCTCATCGACGTACAGCTGGCCAAATTCAAAAAGCTGGAGCAGGAGGAAGTATCCAAATTGCTCAATATTGAAGAGCTTAAAACCAAGCTGGATCTCAAAAAATAAATGCAATCTAAAAGCCCCAAAAACAAATTGTTCTTGGGGCTTTTTTTTAGCTCAAAGGGTATCTTAGAATTCCTTTTAGTGATTGGTTTTTTGGTAGATCTTCTGGAGAGACTAGGTAGACTTTCCCTCCTGTCTCTATGACTTTGGAGGCTGCCGAGTCGATTAGGCAATGCATACCTTTTTTAGGCTGATCGGAGAGTTCTACTTGAAAATCCTGAGCGGAAAATTTACCCCAGATATGATCATGATTTGGATCTACAAAAAGGGTCTCTACTCCTCCGATGAGTGCCATTTTAATTAGCGCTACAGGATCGTTTTCGATGGTAAGTCCAGTCGCTTTTTTATTTTCAAATTCTTCGGTACGCCTTTGTTGCTCTTTGCTGAAAAATTCACCCGCCAGACTCCATGCTTTCTGATGAATGTCCAGCTGATCTTTGTTGGAAAATGCTCCACTGACATGACCATCTTGTAAATTCCCGTATTTACTAGCTTGTCTATATAAAGGTATGAGGTAGTCGACTCCTGCTAAAAATAGAGGTAGTGGATTCTCCTTCAGCTTCGGTTCTAACATAGAGGACATTCGATGGAAGTAATTTAATATTTTGACTTTTTTGTCTTCGTCAGACCCTCCATCATGACCGTGAAACATAGCTCCAGCATTTCCCACGCCGCCTTGACCGTGGAGTTGAGCTTGATTTTCGGCTAAATTTTCTTCTGTGGTAAAGGAGAGTGCTACTTCTTCAGGGTCCAAAATTATTTCTTGGATGACATCCCTTGTGGCTTCATAGAGATGAATTTTGTCCAAATTAAGTAGTAATACATAAAAGTGGCCGTTCCCATTGATCGCAGGGATAAGTGGAAAGGTCATGGCTCTCTGACCAATAAAATGGAAGGACTTTTCAATGTGAATAGGCAGTTTGGCGACGTCGGCCTGTCCATTATGTAGATAGATTGCCAGTAAATCCGAATTGTTTTGCCAAAATTTAAATTCATTGATAAGGTTTTCGGCAGGAATTAGAAACTTATCAATACTTTGGCTTTCCATATTCCAATCGTTCTGAAGTGCCTTTTTGATTTCTTTTATCTGGTTTTTGAACTCTAAGATATCTTCCTTGTAGGCATCAGTGCTTTTACGTGAAGTGGGGAGAAAAATGGAAACGACTGGGTCTGATTCGATTTTAGAATGATCTAAATAATCTTGTTTATTGAAAATCTTCATAATATTTAGAGTTATAGTTAATTTTTATTTGCTTATTATAGCTATATAAAGTAAAGAAAAAGAACTATAAAACCAAATAATTTAATAAATAAATAGTTATGAATTACACTGAGAATTATCGCGGAATCAAAATCGATGTCCAATCGGTAAATTTGGATTTGAATCCATCCATTCAGGAAGAAATCAGAGCATCAATAGATAAATTGATCAAATTTGGAGCAGATATCAATGCTGTAGATCTTTATTTTAAGTCTGAAGGTCATGGAAGCACAGCGGTGTGCACTTTAGGAATGAGGGTGGGTATTCCTGGTCCGGATGTGTTTTCCGAAGAAAAAGGAGATAATTGGGTTCAGCTTTTGAAATCAGTTACTGATAAAAATATCCGACAGGTTCAGAAGAATAAATAAGCATGACTCATCGTCAATTTCACCGTCTTTTCTACGCTTCTAGGAAGATTACTAAATTAATTGGATAAAGTTCTGAGGTTAGAAGAGGCGGTAACTTTTTATTTGATCGATAAAATACAAGCCACTGTCAGGGGAAATGATTAAAATAAATACAATTCCAAAAAGGGCCCCGAAAAGGTGCGCGTCATGATTGATTCCATCATTGTCTTTTTTGCCTTTGGTATACGAGTAAATCAGGAAGATCGCCCCTAAGATAAAACCAGGCAAACAAATAATTCCAAAAAGGCAGATATCAGCCAAGGGCATGATGATAATGCTGGAGAAAACAGTAGCTGCAGTGCCGCCTGATGCCCCAAGCGCACGATAGTAGCTATTATCTTTATTCTTTAGATAGGTAGGAATATCGGCCACGACTATTCCCAAAAGGTAAAAAAGGATAAATACTACCCCACCAGTAAGAGGGCCGTATTTAAATGCCAAAAATCGCTCAACTACACCTCCAAAAAAATAAAAGGTGAACATATTGAACAACAAATGCATGTAATCCTTGTGTATCAATCCCGAGAGAAAGAAGCGATCCCATTGGTTTTTGTTTTTGATTTTATAAGGAATAAACATCCACCGCTCAATAAAACGGTGATTATTGAAGCCGATCATGCTTGTGATAACTGTAAGTAAAATCACGAGCAAAGTAAGTGATAGGGTCATGGATTATTTTTCTCGATGAATGAGCCCTTGAGTAAGTTCAAGGAGGGTCTCATGAAATACCGGATTTTGATAATTGATGGATTCAAACAGATCGAATCCCTTACTGAAATAGTGATCCATTTTTTCTTCTGTAAGTTGTCGGATTCCAAGTTTTTCATACAAAGCTTTTACCGCATCGACCTTTTCAGTTTTATCAAACTCCTTGATCGAAAGCCAATACATTAGTTCTTTTAAATCCTCTCCCTTGGCTATTTCTAGTGCTTTGATCAGCAGAAAGGTTTTTTTATTGGAAATGATATCTCCACCTACCTGCTTGCCAAATTTTGCTTGATCGGCAAAAATATCGAGTAAATCGTCTTTCAGCTGAAATCCGATACCGATATTTACCCCGAATTCATAGAGATTTTCGAGATCTGATTTGGAAGCTCCTGCTAAAAGCGCACCTAATTCTAATGCATGCCCTAATAGCACAGCAGTTTTAAGACGAATCATAGACAGGTATTCTTCCTCATGTACTTCATCACGAGTTTCAAAATTCATGTCTAATTGCTGTCCTTCACAGACTTCTGCAGCGGTCTTATTAAAGCGCTGAATTACTTCAGGGAGGTATTGATGATCAGATTTTAGCAATAGATCGTAAGCCCTAATCAGCATAACATCCCCTGACAAAATGGCTACATTCGAATTCCATTTTTCATGCACGGTGGCTTTGCCTCTACGTAAGGGGGCTTCATCCATGATGTCGTCATGCATCAAGGTAAAGTTGTGAAAAACCTCAATGGCAGCAGCCGGACCTAGAATTTTTTCAGGGTCATCTTGGTAGAGCCCATAGGAAAGTAAGGCCAACAGTGGGCGAATACGCTTTCCACCAAGGCTAAGAATGTATCTGATGGGTTGATAAAGTTCTTTTGGGGAGTCTCCAAAATTCTCTTCCGCGAGGAAGTTTTCTAGGTTACTTAGAAGCTCGTGAGTGGGACTTTTTTTCGTCATTATTTGCAAATTCCAAATCGATTGTTCTTCGGTCAATATCGGTATTAACTACCCGGACCATCACTTTGTCACCCAAAGTGATCATTTTTTTTGATCGGGATCCGATCAAGCGCATATTTTTCTCATCAAAATCATAGTAATCATCCGTCATATCTTGGACTCGGATCATCCCTTCGCACTTGGTTTCGGTGATCTCGACAAATACACCCCATTCGGTAATTCCTGACACGATTCCCTCGTAATCCTTATCCTCAGCCAAGGACATGAATTCCACCTGCTTGTATTTGATAGAAGCTCTTTCAGCATCAGATGCTCGCTTTTCTCGTTCAGAAGAGTGAACACACTTCTGCTCCCAAGATTCTGGATCGGGAGATTTCCCTCCTCCCAGATAATGCTCGAGTAATCGATGCACCATCATATCAGGATATCTTCTGATCGGTGAGGTAAAGTGTGTGTAATGGGCAAAAGCTAATCCAAAATGCCCCTTGGGTTCGGTGGTGTACTTTGCCTTTGCCATACTGCGGATGGCTAATTGCTCGAGCACATTTTGCTCGGGTTTTCCCTGGATTTCATCCATGAGTTTGTTGAGACCGGCAGAAATCTTCGTTTCACCGATTTCTACTTGATGACCAAATCGCTTCGCAAAATTAGAGAAGGTTTCGAGTTTTTCGGGGTCGGGAGAGTCGTGGGTCCTATACACAAAAGTGTCTGCTCCACTTCGCTTTTTGAAAATAAATTCGGCCACATATTTATTAGCCAAGAGCATAAACTCCTCAATCATTTTATGGATATCTTTCCGCTCTTTGACCATGAGGCCTAAAGGAGTTCCTTTTTCATCCAGTTTAAATTTAACTTCTACGGTCTCAAAATTAACAGCTCCGTGGTCAAAGCGTTTTTTCCTTACTTTTTTTGCTAAATCGTTCAGCGTGGTAAGCTCCTCAAAAAAGTCTCCGGATTGCTTGTCAATGTTTTCTTGAGCCTCTTCATAGGCAAATCTTCGATCGGAATGAATGATCGTTCTCCCTATCCAATGATTATGAATTTTGGCCTGATCGTCGATTTCAAAAACGCAGGCGAAGGTCAACTTGTCCTCATTGGGACGAAGGGAGCAAAGTCCATTACTCAATCGCTCCGGAAGCATAGGGATCGTTCGGTCTACCAAATAGACGGACGTCGCTCGTTCGAATGCTTCTTTTTCAAGAGCTGTTTTTGGTTTGACATAATGGGTCACATCAGCGATATGCACACCCACTTCTAAATTGCCATTTTCTAGTTTCCTGTAGGAAATGGCATCATCAAAGTCCTTGGCATCTGCAGGATCGATGGTGAATGTGGTGATATCTCGAAAATCCTTGCGAGCTTGGATTTCTTTATTGGAGATTTCTTCAGGTATGGCATTCGCCTCTTGATCGGGTTGCTCAGGGTACTCGAAAGGCAACCCAAATTCAGCCATAATTGAGTGGATTTCTACTTCATGGACTCCTGCTTTACCCAATACTCTAATGACTTTTCCCGTTGGGTTTTTATCTCCCTCTCTCCATTCAGTGAGTTTGACGATGACTTTTTCATTATGCTCAGCATTCATCAGGTCCCCTCGGTGTACAAAGATATCTTTGTGCATTTTTTTGAAATCAGGGACCACAAAAGCAAATCTCGGAGAGATCTCTACTCTACCTACAAACTCATCTCGTACTCGCTCGATTATTTCAAGTACCTTCCCCTCCACTCTTCCAGTCTTTCCCTTCATCGGGTAGATCATGATCCTTACGCGATCACCGTCTAGAGCCTGCTTTAGGTCGGCTTCTTTGACCAAAATATCTCCATCGGAAACACTGGGATCATCAGGGATGACATACCCAAAGCGCGGGTTAACATTATCAACAGTGCCTGTGATAAATCCAGGCTCTTGATTGGATGAAAAATAATTTCTAGGAGTTTTGGAAACCGAACCGTTATCCACCAGTTTTTGCAAAACAGGCTCCACTCCTCCTTTGGTAAGAGCGTCTCTGATTTCGAGTTTCTTGATGATTTGTTTGGCATTGAATTCCTGCCCGTAATTATTGTCTAAAAATTGAAGGATTCGACGCGCCAAAGAAGCAGCGTCGGTTTTTTTTCCGGATTTTTGAGTATTCGAGTGTTTTCGATTGGATTTTCTTCCCATAGTTTGGGTGATTGGTTTGGTTAAGGTAAAAAGATTCTATTCCAGTACCCTCTATTTTTTATGTTCTTTTTTTAATTCTTCGGAATGGGTCACCTCGATCTCCATTTCGTCAAGTTGTGGGTGCATAGCTAGATATACTCTGGCGGTCACTTCTACATCTCTGGAGCAATACTTTTTGATTTTGTCGAGGTCATTTTCTAGATGAAAAGTTGCATTTACTTCACTGCCGTCTAAGTCGTCTTTAGAGGAGGGGATTCCAAAAACAGAGGCTAACAGTTCTAGTCGGGTGTAATGTTTGTAATCCCCAAATTTCCAGAGCTCCATGGTGTCCAGGTGTCTGATTTCCCATGGTTTTTTCCCGGCCATCTGTAGTGGTTCAGGAAGCGGAACACCCTGGATCAGCATTCTGCGACAGAGGTAGGGAAAATCGAATTCTTTGCCATTATGAGCGCAAAGAACCCACTTCTTTTTCTCTAACAAGTCAGAAAAGGCTACAAGAAGTTCCCTTTCTTCAGGATCCGAAAATACTTTAGATCGAAAAATTAGCTTCTTCTCCTTTTTTTTCCATTGAAAATACCCAACTCCTACACAGACGACTTGACCAAATTCGGCATGAATCCCAGCTCGGTCAAAATATAATGAGCCAGGTTCAATTTTACCCTCTGTATTTGTTTTGATCAAGCGTTCTTTTTTGATCCATTCTTCCCTTAGCCGCTCGTCAAGCTCATCAAACTTAGCTGTCAGCGAGGCTGTCTCTATATCCAAAAAAAGGATGTCACCCAAATGCTCAAAAAAATCATTCATGGTTCTTTAACTATGTAAAACCCCTTCGAGTCCTATTTCTGGGATATGCCGCTGCAGTGAGGGGTCAAAACTGCCAGGAGTAAAGATAAACTTTTTGTCAAAAATCTGATCCATAATGTAATAACTTACCCAGAACTCATTATTCAAAACAAAAACAGCAGGGTCTATGGGCTCTACTTTAGCTACGCACTGGGGTCCAAGTTCTTCTATCATGTGACGGAGTGTAGAGGTCTTGCGAGTTTCGCCATCGATCTCTCCGTACCCTTTGGAGGTGATCATCACGGTGCTCAGTTCAATTAAATTGAGGTTGATGATGTATACCGCCCATTCTTCTCCCGAAGCCGTGATCTCTTTAGCTATTGCCATTTTGACTCCTGTAACAGGAGAAAAATCAATGTCTTTTTTCATGCTTTACTTGGTTTGAGCAGTTTCTACATATTCCATCTCAAAGAGCGCTCCGATATGCTTTTTTAATTTAGCTTTCGCTTCGCTTTCATCCACAGGGTGTCCTAGTTCGAGATGTAAGGAAGTGACGGCTTTGTCATCTATACCACAGGGGATGATATGGCTAAAGTAGCTCAGGTCAGCGTTTAAGTTAAAAGCAAAGCCATGCATGGTGACCCATCTACTGGACTTGACTCCCATAGCGCAGATTTTTCGAGGATTTTTTTGAGCCAAGTGATCCAGCCAAACTCCGGTGAGGCCCTCGATCCGCCCTGCTTCTACACCATACTCAGCCAGTGTCAGAATGATGGATTCTTCAAGTAAGCGGAGGTATTTATGGATATCGGTGAAGAAATTATCCAGGTCCAAAATCGGGTAACCTACCAGCTGCCCGGGACCGTGATAGGTAATGTCACCCCCGCGATTGATTTTGTAGTAAGTCGCTTGATGATTTTTCAGCCCATTTTCATCTAAAAGGAGATTCTCCTCTTTTCCACTCTTGCCGAGTGTATAGACATGGGGATGTTCTACAAACAAGAGGTAGTTGGGCGTACTGCTCTGTTCCTCAGTTGGACGTTTTCGATTTTCGATTTTGAGATTGACTGTTTCGGCAAAAATTTTCTCCTGATAGTCCCAGGCTTCTTGGTAATCCATCCGTCCCAAATCTCGGAATTCTACTTTTTTATTGATAATTTCATTCATCTGCAGCTCATCAGGTGATTTGAGTTCAACTCCTGATTCGTTGAATTCGTTCTTCGATTTTTCAAAATTAAACATAATTCCAAGATGGCAGCACATAATGAATCCGGTAAAAAAGCCGAAGAAATGGCGGCCGAATGGCTTCAGGGAAAGGGTTACGAATTAATCGAGACTAACTATCGGTACAAACATGCCGAAATTGACCTCATTATGAAATATCGAGGTTTATTGATTTTTGTGGAGGTAAAATACCGTTCGGGGACAGGATTCGGATATGCTGAGGAGTTTGTAGACTACACCAAGAAAAAACTCTTGGTAAAGGCGGCAGATGCCTACATTCATGAGTCAGATTGGCACAAAGATATTCGGTTCGATATTGTGGGTGTTTACAAGGATCGATCTGGGGCGATCAATTTCAGGCATTTTGAAGATGCTTTTTATTGATTTAATGCTCTGGGATTGCGATAGATCAAATTCCCCTCATCGTCCCACTCTGCTCTGATATAGGGTTTAAACTCATCCATAAAGGGTTCTTCCTGGTATTGAATTTCTCTTTTGCGGACGGCTTTTGTGTTGTTGGTGTCCCAATATTCCGTCCAGAGGCCTACCTTTTGACCATATCGGTATTCCCCCGTGACTGCGATCTGTCTATCCTCATAGAAATGGTAAAAGTTGCCCTCTTCCAGCCCGTATTGAATAGGGATAATCTTTTCGACTGTTTTTGACGATTGATTGTAGTAGCTAATCCGGGATTCTCTTGGCCAGCCCTCTTCGTAGTGATTTTTGTCCTGAAGGATATTTCTGGCATCAAATAGCATCCATGTACTGTGCTTGGTGCCGTAGTAGAACATCCCGCTCTCCACGACTACTTCATTGACTTGACGCTCATAGGGTCCGTGTAGAAGATAGCCTGCGCCGGGAGTAAAGCCGGAGGATCGGATACTTTTCTCTTTGGTGTCGTACCAGTAGACATCTCGAATGTAAGGGTCAGGCTGCCTGCTGGCATCAGTATAGTTGAAGATGTGAAAAATCTCCTGCCCTCTGATGTTTTCTCTGATAAAACCTTTTCGTGCTTTTACTCCAAACCAGATGTTTTTTCGTGATTTTTTCTTTTTTTCTTTCTTTTTCTCCTTTTCGGAGGCATCGTCAAATAGCAGCAAGGGCATAGTTGTGGGCAAAAGTCGACTTTCCACTACGCCAGAAGAATCCGGGTCTACTTTTTCTGTTTTGCTCTTCTCTTCTTTTTGAGCGAGGGTATAGCCCACAGAGGTCAGTAGTAAAATGAGGATTAGGTAAACACGTTTCATGTATGCAAAAAACGAAATTTAATGCTTAGTATTTTGTTCAAAAATAACATTTCATCATCAATTCTGCTGCTTTGTTTAGATTTTATAATCTTCTGCCTATTTTTGAGAAATTTGTAATAAAATCCCTAAAATAATGAATTCTATTCTATCAGATCGCATCTTGAATATGGAGGAATCAGCAACCTTGGCCATGGCAAAAAAGGCACGAGAGCTGAAATCTCAAGGAATTGACATCATCGGGCTAAGCCTGGGTGAGCCGGACTTCAAAACCCCCAAACACATTCAGGAAGCTGCCAAATCCGCGATAGACGAAGGGAAATATTTTTCTTATCCTCCCGTGGCAGGTTATCAAGATTTGAGAGAAGCCATCGCAAAAAAGCTCAGAGAAGAAAATAATATTTCTGAGGCGAAAGCAGAAAATATCGTAGTGTCTACGGGAGCCAAGCATTCTATAGCAAATACCTTTATGTGCCTTTTAAATGAGGGAGATGAGGTGGTAATTTTTTCTCCGTATTGGGTGAGCTATGCAGAAATCATCAAATTAGCCGGTGGAGTGCCCGTTTTGATCGAGGGAACTCTTGAAAACAATTTCAAAGCGACTGCAGAGCAATTGGAAGAAGCCCTGACCGATAAAACCAAGGCAGTGATCTATTCATCACCTTGTAATCCGACAGGCTCAGTTTTTAGTCAATCTGAGCTTGAAGCCATAGCAGAAGTGGTGAAAAAGAAAGAGGGATTGATGGTCATAGCTGATGAAATCTATGAATTGATCAATTTTACAGGTAAAAACTTTAGTATTGGCTCTTTACCGGGGATGTTTGAGCGTACGATCACAGTGAATGGCTTTTCTAAAGGCTATGCCATGACCGGTTGGAGAGTAGGGTACATATGTGCTCCGGTGGAAATCGCAAAAGCAGTAGAAAAAATTCAGGGACAGTTTACCTCAGGAGGAACGGGGATTGCTCAGCGTGCTGCTTTGGCAGCTATTTCCGGAGATCAAAATCCATCCAAAGAAATGGCAGAAGCTTACCTCAACCGAAGAAAGATTGTCTTGGACTTGCTTCAAGAGATCCCTGGTATCAAGACGCATATTCCGGAGGGAGCTTTTTACTTCTTCCCGGATGTGACGGCATTTTTCGGAAAATCTGCCCATGGCTACTCGATCAATAATGCGGATGATCTTTGTCTTTACCTGTTAGATGTAGCCAATATTTCATTAGTAACAGGCGCGGCTTTTGGTGCTGACAATTGTGTGAGACTTAGCTATGCCGCTTCTGAAGAGGATCTGAAAGAGGCCTTGAAGAGAATGAAAAAGGCACTCGGAGAGTTATCCTAAATTATACCAGCCCCGGCAATCGTCGGGGTTGTTTTTTTGCCAAAGTAGAATGGCTTACTTTTGAAGAAAATTTTAGAAAATGGCGAAAGTTCTGGTCATCACACCCGTCAAAAACTCCATCACCACCACCTTGGACACTGCCCGTGCAATTGCTCAGTCGGATGTCTCGGTAAAGCATGTGATTTTTAATGATTTCAGTACGGAGGATACCAAAATCGAACTGACACGAAATAAAGATAAGATTGGCTATGAGTTGATTCATCTGGAAGAATTGACCGATCACCCCTCTCCCAATTATAAACTTGTGCTTCAGATGGCACAAAAGATGGCCCTAGAATCAAAATTACCGCTATTGGTTATCGAATCTGATGTGGTGATCAAGCCCGATACTATCAGTCGATTACTAAACCACCAAAGCAAGCATACTCAGTCTGGACTCACAGGTTCGGTGACAGTAGATGAAGTAGGCGAGGTCAATTTTCCGTATCTCAAATTCAAAGGGAGGAAAGAGGAGGAAATCAAGACTAAAAGGAGCTTAAGTTTTTGCTGCACCTTATTTTCTTTGGATTTTCTCAAGTCATTCGACTTTACCGGTTTGGATGATGCCAAAGATTGGTACGATACCTTTATTTCCACTAAGTCTTGGGAGTATGGTTTTGAAAATTATGTATTGTTGAATGCACCAGTCTGGCATCGTCCGCATGCTAGCCGGCCTTGGAAACAGCTGAAATATAAAAATCCGCTTAAATATTATTTCCTGAAATTCTGGAAAGGCTTGGATAAAATCTAGGTTGTTTTTTTGAAAAAGCGCTCAAACTCCTGAGACGGATTAAGCATAGCCAAGGTGTCCCGACCGATGACTTTTAGACAGTACCCCTGTCCTCGAAGCATTTGATAGCAGGTCTCTAGTTCCTCAGGAGAATGGTTGACATTTTCAAAAATGATCGCTCCTGGCTTGGAAGTGGGAATGTCAAAAATAGCAATCACTTCCAAGTCAAAGCCCTCTGCGTCGATTTGTAAAAGGTCAATTTTTTGAATTCCATAGGTATCTCTCAGCGTTTTTGGGCTGAGAACATTTACCAGTTCATAGCTAATTCGTTCGGATGGATCTTCAGGGATTTGGATTCCAAATTTCTTACAGTTTTTTTCGACTATGCCATTTTCAAAAAGCTCTTCTATTTTTTCTTTTGAAAAGGAGGCCAAACCCGTCGCCCAACGCATATCACTAAATCCTATCTTGTAAAGCTTCTGTTTTCCGTCTTTTCTTCCGATGGCGGCACATACGGGATGAAGCCCCTCGTTTTTCTGATAGATTCGCTTCAGGAAGGTGTTAAAAACATAAGGTTGGGGCTCGAGCAGTACACCTTTCCAACGGTCTCTTTTGATAAATTTATGAATGGGGTCATTGGTGATACCATCATTGGCCCCTATTTGAATCACGGTGAATTCCCCCTTCTTTGATAGGGAATATTGGGATAAAAATTCAGAGAGACTTCCCTCTTTTGGTTTGTAGAGGTGGTTGTAGTAGGCCATGAAAAGAGGGTTTTCATTGGCACTGAGAGAGATTCTTAGGTTTTTATAAAAGTTTTTGAATTGGGATTTGAGTGTCATAGAGGGAGAGTGCTAAATAGAGAATTTTCCACGCTTGAATTGGTCTTAAATTATTCTAGGATTCCGAGTAATCGTAAAATTTTATTGTAAGGCCTCGACCAAGTCCGCTGATTTCTTAGGGGCCCATCGAGCTCTCGAAAGAAAAATTCAGCATGTTTTTGATTAAGGTAGGCGATTCGCTCTTTTTTCTTCTGCTTAGTTCCAGTTCGTTTACGCTTGCTATTAGGTGTCAATCGATAGTGAAAGCCGATAAATGGAAGCTGAACGACCTCTCCTCCATTTTTGAGCATTTTTATCCAAAATTCCCAGTCCTCTCTTCCCATCGTCATGTCCTCCGAATAGCCGCCGCAAGCTTCCCAATCAGACTTTCTAAAAAGTGCCGACACGAAAATCATATTGTCCTTTGCCAGGGCTTTTCGACTAAACGGCTTTAGGTTCCATGCTTTACTTCCTTCCTGATTAAATTTGATCCCCTGGGCATAGACTACTTTTACACTTGGACTCTCTTCCAAAACTTTTACTGCTTTTTCTATATAATCTACAGAAATCAAATCGTCCCCATCCAAAGGTAGAATGTACTCTCCTTTTGCTTCGCAAATGCCGTGATTACGGGCAGCGGCCACTCCCTGGTTTTTTTGATCAAGGAGGCGCAAATTACTATAGTTGGAAGCTAACCTCTGGGCAAGCTCCAAACTCCCGTCGGTGGACCCGTCGTTGACAATCAAAACCTCTAAGGGATGATGGGTCGAATTGAGAGCAGACTCGACGGTTTCTTCCAAATATTGGGCTTGGTTAAAGCAGGGGATTACAACAGAAACTAGTTTAGCTGTATTATTCATTCTATGCAAACTAAATGAAACTGACCTTTATAAAAAATTTTATTTCAAGAGTAAAGATTCAATTAGGGTGCTGATAGGAGGAGTACATCATGAGCAAAAGCCTCTTTTTTTAGCATAGGACTTCCAAATTATTGACTTCACTGTCAAAAAAATACAACAATTAATTTGGAAAATTAAATACTCTTCGTAATTTCATCTCGGTGATTAAACAACTTTTGTCAACTTCTTTTTAAAATTCAGGGATTAAAATCCCTCAATTTTCGAACTCAATAAGTTTTAGAAAGAAATCCGGGCTACGGTCCGGATTTTTTTATGTCAAAAAAATCCCTCATTTTCCTCTATGAGTTTTCCAGCCAAGTCAATCCTTTTACTCTTATTATTTTTTGGCTTCAGCTATGTTCCAAGTTTCGCCCAATACGATACTGCCTACATAGGAAAACCAGAAGACCAGTTGATCTTTCGAGTTTACTTATCAAGGAAGTTCACGGATTTTACCATTCGCGACCCGGAGTCTGAACTGCGATTTATGCCAAATTCTGGAAATAATTTAGGAATAGGGGCCACATTCAAAACCCTGACCCTAAACTTGGCTGTTCCCTTTGGGTTTTTAAATCCCAATCGAAGAAACGACTGGCCAAGTTATTTGGACCTTCAGGCTCATATTTACCCTGAAAAATGGATTATTGATTTGTTTGGGCAGTTTTATAATGGCTATTCCATTCAAAATTATTTTGGAGATGGGGAAGATTATGTGAGAAGAGATATGAAAATGAGGAAGATTGGGGCTAATGTGAATTACTTATTTAATGGAGAGCAGGTGTCATTTGCCGCAGCTATGCTTCAGAGTGAGGTTCAGAAGCGCTCTGCGATTTCTCCCATGCTGGGCTTTGAGCTTTATCGGGTTACAGTCAAAGCCGATTCGTTGATTTTCCCATCTGAGGTGGCTGTAGATACCAATTTCCAACGTGGAGATTTTATTCAATTTGGGCCCAATGCAGGGATGGTCGGGACCTTGGTTTTTGGAAAAGGATTTTTTGTGACGGCTGCGATGAGTGTAGATTTGGGTTTGGGTTATGGACGATTAGAAAAACAGCGGGAAAGCAGCGTATTGCAGTTTAATCCCACCTATTTTGCCCGTGGTTTTGCTGGGTATAACGGTCGGAGATTTTCCTTAAATTTCAATTATGTCTACAAGCGACTCCCTTTAGCTGGCAATAGTAACTTTGATCAGTCGGTCAACACAGGGAATTACCGAATAAACTTGGTGTATAAATTCAATTTAAAGGAGGAGGTAAGCAAAGCTTTATCTAGAATTAGCCCAAGCCGGATTTTAATAAAGGATTAAGTGCCTCTTTCCACTTTGTAAGCAGGAAAATATTCCTAGTTTTGAACAAAATAACATCTAGAAAACTAGATTCCATCCCGATTTTCGGGACAGGTAGTGACCATTTAAAAGCAATTATAAACACATGAAATCGAGCACGACGCAAGCGACACACACTGGGATGATTGTAAATTGTGCGAGATTCTCCCGAATCAAGTTCGGGACAGGCTATCCCGATACTCGGGACAGGTTATGACGTCTAAAAAACAAATTATAAACACATGAAATGGAGAGTTCTTACTGATAGTTACCCATTATATTTTCTTATAATCAAAGGGTTATCAGGTAAGAATTGAGTTATCTGAAATTTTAAATCACATATACATGAATGATCAATTTGGAATTCAGGAGTCTTTAAGAAGATTAGGCTTAGCGTCCGAAAATATCGGGACTTCTACAGGAATCAATTGGATTGATTCGAAAGAGAAATACATAGAGTCCATTTCTCCCGCAGATGGAGTATTGATAGGAAAGGTGCAGCTTACGAATGATGAGGCTTACGAAAAAGTAATCAGTACAGCTCAGATTGCCTTTGAAAAGTGGAGGATGGTACCAGCTCCACAGCGGGGAGAAATTGTCCGTGAAATCGGTAATGCACTTCGTGAAGTCAAAGCAGACTTGGGTAAGTTAGTTTCTTATGAGATGGGGAAATCCTATCAGGAAGGTTTGGGAGAGGTTCAGGAGATGATCGATATTTGTGATTTTGCTGTAGGGCTCTCGAGACAGCTATATGGCTTGACCATGCACTCTGAGCGACCAGGCCACCGCATGTATGAACAGTGGCATCCGTTGGGTATCGTGGGGATTATTTCTGCTTTTAACTTCCCGGTGGCAGTTTGGTCTTGGAATACTGCATTGGCTTGGGTTTGCGGGGATGTGACTGTTTGGAAGCCCTCAGAGAAGGCACCTTTGTCGGGTATTGCCTGCCAAAAAATCGTGGGAGAGATTTTTAGAAAGCACGGAATGCCTGAGGGGATCTCATCCCTTATTGTGGGAGATTATCGAGTGGGAGAGTTGCTCTCACATGATACTCGAATCCCCCTGGTTTCAGCTACTGGATCTACTCGTATGGGTAAATTAGTAGGTAAAGCAGTAGGTGAACGACTTGGAAGATCACTTTTGGAACTCGGTGGAAATAATGCGATCATTATTACCGAGCATGCCGATATGGATATAGCTATCCGAGGAGCGCTTTTTGGTGCTGTAGGTACTGCAGGCCAACGATGTACTAGTACCCGCCGCTTGATTATACAAGAGTCGGTTTTCGAAGAAGTAAAGAGCCGGTTAGCCTCCGCCTATGGAAAATTGACTATCGGAAATCCCTTAGATGAAAAGAACCATGTAGGACCTTTGATAGATCAGGATGCGGTCAAAATGTATGAAGAAGCCCTTAAAAAGGTTAAAGAAGAAGGCGGAAAAGCTGTAGTAGAAGGTGCGGTCTTATCTGGGGAAGGTTACGAGTCCGGTTGCTATGTGAGGCCCGCGATTTATGAAGCGGAAAATCATTATGAAATCGTACAGCATGAGACCTTCGCACCTATCCTGTATTTGATCAAATATAGAACCATCGCAGAGGCGATTGCGATTCAAAATGGAGTCCCTCAAGGGCTGTCCTCTGCTATTATGACTACTCACATGCGCGAGGCTGAAGCCTTTTTATCTGCTGCAGGATCTGATTGCGGTATTGCCAATGTCAATATCGGAACTTCGGGGGCCGAAATCGGCGGTGCATTTGGAGGTGAAAAAGAAACTGGTGGAGGACGTGAATCAGGTTCTGATGCATGGAAAGCCTACATGAGACGCCAAACCAATACCATCAATTATTCCACTGCCTTGCCTTTGGCCCAGGGGATCAAATTTGATATTTGAGTTAACAATAAAGAGGCTGCTAAATCAATTAGCAGCCTCTTTTTATATGAACAAATCAGATGGTTTTATTTCGGAGATGGACTCCTTCTCTAAATTCCTCAATCATCTTAGCATTGAATGCTTTTAAATCATCTGGATTTCTACTAGTAACCAATCCCTGGTCTGTTACCACTTCACGGTTTTCCCAGCGGACGCCTGCATTTTTCAAGTCGGTTTTTATACTGGAGAAGCTTGTCATTCTTCTTCCTTGTAGCGCGCCTGTCTCTACCAAGACTTGAGGGCCGTGGCAAATACTAGCGATAGGCTTACCAGATTCAAAAAACTGATTGATAAATTCCACCGCATCCGAATTTCTTCTAAGTTTATCGGGGTTGAGAACACCTCCGGGAATCATCAGTCCATCGTAATCTGCCGGGTCTACATCACTCAGTAATTTATCTACATTCAGTTCCATGTGCCAGTTTCCGTCTTTCCAACTTTTAATTTTGGACTGAGGAGAAATAACATCTACACGGAATCCAGCATCCTCTAATGCTTTCTTGGGACTTGTCAATTCTATTTCTTCAAATCCTGTTTCCGTCAATAATGCAATATTTTTATTTGTACTTTTCATCATTAGTTGGTTTAAAATTAATTTGATCTCAGAGCTTCTATTAGCTCATTTTTATTCATTTTACTTCTTCCCTCTACACCGACTTCCTTCGCCTTTTGATACAATTCATTTTTGGTTCTTTTTTCATAAGGTGTACTATCATAGTCCATATCCTTACTGCTTGTGTTTGCGATCCTAGCGGCTTTTTGCTTGCTCATTCCCTTATCACGAAGTGCGTCATATTGCTCTTCATTTTTAATTTGAGGGGTTGATCTTTGAGTAGGCATAATAAAAAGGTGTTAATGTGTTTTTTATTCGTTCAACTATATAATAAGGAAAAAAATTGAAAATCCCAAACTCTCCAGCCTTTGAATATTTAACTTAAGGACTGAGCATGTATTTACTTGGTTTTAAAAATATTTATTACTCATTCTCAATCGATTAAATATTTTAAGTTTTGAAACGTTTGGGTAATTCAAAATAGAAATTACCTTTGCATTCCCATTTGAAAGAAATGGGAACGCGAAAAAATGGGAGCTTAGCTCAGTTGGTTCAGAGCATCTGCCTTACAAGCAGAGGGTCGGGGGTTCGAATCCCTCAGCTCCCACATCTTATTTTACATATTCTGGAAGTTTAGCTCAGTTGGTTCAGAGCATCTGCCTTACAAGCAGAGGGTCGGGGGTTCGAATCCCTCAACTTCCACCACAGCCTCAGCGAGACCTGAGGCTTTTTAGTTATCTAACTTGCTATTTTTACATTCCTCGGAGCTGGATAAGTTTTACTTGGGTCATAGCTGTGATGATCTGGAGGACAGGATTGGTAGGTATCTTTCTTCACATAAAGATCACTTCCCGGGCAAAGGATTGGCGTTTGGTTTATTCCGAGGTCTACTCCAATAAGAGTGAGGCCTATGCAAGGGAGCGTTTAGTCAAATCGTGGAAAAGTAAAAAAAAATCCAGGAGCTGATTGGAGGTTTCTATCGTCCTGAAAATAGTTGACACTCTTAATTTTCGAATATAGTTACAGTTTTACTTTCTGAACTGTTTATTCTAATTTACAATACCACGGTGAAGCGGAGACAAGCTCTGCTGAGGAGCATCCCGATGCAATCGGGAGGGTCGGGGGTTCGAATTCCTCAACTTCCACCACAGCCTCAGCGAGACCTGAGGCTTTTTAGTTTTGATAAAAAATCCCCCAACGAGTATTTTGCTTTTTGGGGGATTTTGAAACTTTAAGGCCATTTGTGTACCTAGTCGAGGTTTAGCATGAAGCCCATTCTAAACCATCTTCCAGGCATTTGAACCGTGCCAGCTTCAATGTAATCGGTATTGCTGATGTTGGAGGCTTCTGCAAAAACGCCTACTTTACCACTTCGATTATAATCTAGGCGTGAGTCGAGAAGGAGGTAGGGATCTAGACTGAAGCGTTCGACGTAGCGCATTTTCAGATTCCACTCCAGTTTTGGTCCTATCCCTACTAGAAAGCCGCCTATCAACTGATGCCTCAAAGCGGCTAAAGCATAGCGTGTCTCAAAACCCGGTCTTTCTACCAAGTTGGCGTCAATAAAATTATAAGAAACCATCATTTCTTTTAACTTAATAGAAGCTATACCAGAGTTGACCCGATAGGTTATGGCAGCTTCCAATCCATTGAATTTTACTTCATTGAAATTTTGGGGTTGCCAAGGATTGTTTGCATCGGTTCTTGTCCACTCTATCAGGTTATCTGTATTTCGGTGAAAGTAAACCAACTCAGCGAAAAAGCCATTTTTCAACCATTTTGCTCCGATTTCGAAATTTTGTGCCTGCTCAGGGGCCAATTCGGAATTTCCGATATTGGTAGGTCCTACATAAAATAAATCAGTGTAAGTAGGGATTCGAAAACTTTTGCCATAGCCTGTGTAAAGGCGAAGTGCTTCAGTCGCTTGGTAGCCTATCTCAGCTCCCGGAAAGTGTTTCCACCCAAATTCATTAAAATAATTGCTGTAAACTCCAGCCCGCAGGTCAGCTTTTTCACCTATGTTTACCAGCTGTTCCAAAAAGACTCCCGCCAAAGTACGGTCATGATTACCGAGGTTGTTGCTTTCGATCACCTCTTTCCGGTATTCCAGTCCAAAGCCAGTACTTCCAATTTTGCTTTCATACACAGCATTCAATTCAACGGCGTAGGTATTAGAAGTATGGAAATTTTGAAAAAACTCAGGCTCATTTCTTCTCAAGCGATACTCGTCTTCATTTTTTCTCCAATAAGCCCGAGTATTAATGTTCCACTGTGTACCGGAATAGGTATGACTTAAAGCTCCTAAACTGGTCTGAAGGCTTTCCCACTGATCAGGAAAAGTACTGGTGTAAAACCCATTTGCTCCAAAACTTCTTTCAGTGTATGCTGCCATTCCTCTTAATGAATGGAATTCATTAAGCTTAAGTCCGCCTTCGTAAAAAAGATTACTGACTTGATAATCTGAATTGTACCAATGTCCCGCCGATTCGTCGAAAGAAACGGATAGGTTTTGCCGGTAGTTGTCAATCGGGAGAGAACCGGTAAAGGCAATTCCCCTCATCGCAAAATCTCCTCCGTAACCTTGAAGACGGAGATTTCTTGTTGGGGAAAGTTCTGTGATAATATTCACTGCTCCGGCATAGGCATTTTGCCCAAATATTCTCGATCCAGGGCCTTTTAAAACTTCCACTCTATCTATATTGAGCATGGGAACAGGGATATTCATCATGTGATGTCCTGTTTGAGGATCAGTGAGTTTAATCCCATTGAGGAGCATGAGGGTTTGGTTAAAAGATCCGCCTCGGATACCAATGTCAGCCTGTACACCCGTGACTCCACGCTGACGTACATCTACTCCTGGCACAAATGCCAAAACTTCCTGTAAGCTGCGGGCAGGAGTAGTTTCTAGTTGGGGTTTGGTGATTACAGAAATATTTCTGCTTTGTTTGGAAAAAGGGATTTGGATTCTGTTTTCTTGAATGATCACTTCTTGTAAATTCAATGAGGTACTGTCTGTTTGTCCAGCTAGTCCATTGCATAATCCTCCAAGAAGAAAAACAAGTAGAACTTTTTTCATAAGGGTAAATAGCGTAATAGTTTGGGCAAAGTTGAGCCCAAAATCTTCTAAATCCTAGATTGAGGCTTTTCTAAAAATTCGTTAAGCTTTACTCATTTACTGAAAATAGAATGGAGGAATGGATTGGGCTTTGTATTTTCATGACTTTAAAAACACATGTGATATGATAAAAAGAATGTTGTCAGGTTTGGTTGTATCGGCCTTGTTCTTGAGTAATCCTACTTTTGCTCAGCAAGGATTGGATAATAATCAAGCAGATTTTGGAGAATTTATGAATAGAAAGGGGACGTTTACCCGAACTGCCTCTGGAAAGCCGAGTGAAAATTATTGGCAAAATGCCGCCGACTACCAAATCGAAGTGACCCTAGATGACGAGGCTCACACATTGACGGGGAAAGTCACTATTTCCTACACTAACAATAGTCCAGAAGAATTGGATTTTGTTTGGCTTCAGTTGGAGCAAAATCGTTTTACCCCTGATTCACGAGGTACACTTACCACCCCTGTTCAGGGCAATCGCTACAATGGAGACACTGATGGAGGATATGATATCTCCGGTGTCCAAGCTAAAGTGGGTAAAAGGGGAAATGTTTCATCCAAGCACATTATCGAGGACACTCGGATGCAGGTATGGTTTGATGAACCCATCCCTGCTAAGGGCGGAACGGCTACAATTTCAATGAATTTTTCATTCAAAGTCCCTCAAAAAGGAATGGACCGAATGGGGAGGCTGAAGGTGGAAGATGGTTGGATCTATGCCTTTGCCCAATGGTATCCTAAAGTTTCGGTATTTGATGATATCGAAGGATGGAATGTTGAGCCTTATTTAGGTGCTGGTGAGTTTTACCTCGAGTATGGAAACTTTGATTACAAAGTGACGGTGCCCTATGACCACATTGTGGTGGGATCTGGAAAGTTGATGAACCCAAAGGAAGTATTATCTAGTGAGCTTCAAGACCGCTATTCCAAAGCGATGGAAAGTGATGAAACAGTATATTTGATAACTCCTGAGGAGATCAAAAATACCGCTTTGACCAGGCCTAAGCAGGAGGGAACAATCACCTGGCATTTTCAGATTGAAAATTCTAGAGATATTGCTTTTGCCTCTTCGAATACCTTTATCTGGGACGCCGCGCGGATTAATTTGCCTTCAGGTAAAAAAATCTTAGCACAATCTACCTATCCTAAGGAATCAGACGGTGAGGAAGCTTGGTCGAGATCTACAGAGTACTCCAAGGCTTCTATTGAGCACTATTCTGAAAAATGGTTTGAATTTCCCTACGAAACAGCTACCAACGTAGCCGCTGATATCGGAGGGATGGAATATCCGGGATTGAACTTCTGTCGATACACTTCCAAAGGTGAAGGACTTTGGGGTGTCACAGACCATGAGTTTGGGCACAATTGGTTTCCAATGATTGTCGGAAGTAATGAGCGTCGCTATGCTTGGATGGATGAGGGATTCAATACTTTCATCAATCATTATAGTACTCTTGCTTTTAATGATGGAGAATACGAGTCAAACCTTAACCAAACCCGGAGATATAACAATTATTTTCAAAACGAAAACCGAGAGGGAATAGACACTTACCCCGATGTGGCCAATACCTCCAACCTCGGTATGGTAGCCTACATGAAGCCAGGAATAGGTTTGATTATGTTGCGAGAATATATTTTAGGAGCCGAGCGATTTGATAATGCGTTTAAATCTTACATCGAGACATGGGCCTACAAACATCCTCAACCTTCGGATTTCTTCAATCACATGGAAAATGTAGCAGGAGAGAATCTTTCTTGGTTTTGGCAGGGTTGGTTCTATGGCAATGGTAACATTGACCTGGGCATCAATGCTGTAGTTCCCTATTCAGGAAATTATTTGGCGATCCTGACAAATAAAGGCGATATACCTATGCCTGTTCTTTTGGAGATCGAATTCGAAGACGGTTCCAAGGAGCGACAAATGCTTCCTGTAGAAATCTGGCAGCGTGGTGACAATTGGAATCACATGATTCGAACAGATAAGAGAGTGGTAAAAGTGACGATTGACCCAGATAGAATTTTGCCTGATATCAATTTTGGCAATGATAGCTGGCCACAACCCCTCTATGAGGATTAAAAAAACAAAAACCCGAAGAAATTATCTCTTCGGGTTTTTTTATGTTAATAATCATCATTGATTTCTAACCAATAGCCATCAGGGTCCTGAATGTAAATCTGCCGGACTCCATCAGGCCGAGTGGTTATTTTTCCTTTTTCCCCCGGCCAATCTTCGAAGGGGTAGCCACTCGATTTGAGACGAGAAATAAAACCGTCCATGTCTACCATGCTAAAACAAAGGTGATTTGTTTTTGAGATTTGGCCCGGTCTGTCTGTTGCCTCGATAAGATGTAGGGCAGCGCCCCCTCCGATATCGTACCAGGCGTGCAGGCCATCTTTAAAGGGCTCCTCAATCTCTGTTAGGTTCAGCAGCTGTTCGTAAAAATCACTGCTCTTTTTTAAATCAGAAACATGAACAGCAATATGGTTGGTTTTAATTTGGGCTTGGGTTGCGTTTGTCATGACAAAGAAACAAATTAAAAGAAATAGGTTTTTCATAGCTGAATTGATGGGGATTTGGTTTGAAGGTAGTTTTTTTAGACTAAAAGCTCCAATGAGTTAAAAAAAAGAGCAGCGTTTCGGCTGCTCTTTTTGATATGGGAATAAATCTTATTCTTCTTCCTCTTCATTAGAACTTGAAGGTGTTAGGTCTTTGGCTAGTGCTATTCGGTCGGCCTCGTCAAAAAGGCGGATGGCCTGTTGATATACTTCATTGATGTCATTGATCACCATATAGAAGGCGTCATCATCATACAGCTGACGTCCAAGATGGGCTTTGACAAGCTTTTTCAAATAGCTCTTTGATTTGGTAAAATCTGCGGCATCGTAAGCTACTTTATTTTTCTCACCTACCTTGATCAGGTCTTGAAGCATAGCATCATTTACTTCAAAATCCTGGTAGTAGCTTTCCAGACTCATTTCTGAAAACTTGTCCTTGTTTTTCTCTGTATAGTCTAGAATAAACTCTCTTGAGGAATCCGAATTGAAAAGCCTACTCACATAAGCTGATGAAAAAGTAGTATCTAATGGAACAAAGAAGTCAGGCATAATTCCTCCTCCGCCGTAAACAATTCTACCTTTTTTGGTTTCGTACTTCAAGCTATCATTAAATTTAATACTGTCAGCTGAGAAAAACTCTCCATGCTCCAATCTGGAAATCCAGTCTTTTTCGTAGGCTTCATGATCCGGTCCATAAGGCTTCTGGATAGAGCGACCTGAAGGTGTGAAGTAGCGAGCTATAGTCAACCTTAATTCAGCACCATCAGATAGATCGATTGGCATCTGAACCAGTCCTTTTCCAAAAGACCTGCGACCAACGATCAGTCCTCGATCATTATCTTGAATTGCTCCAGCCAAGATTTCCGAAGCGGAAGCAGAACCCTCGTTTACCAATACAATGACCGACCCTTCTTCAAACATTCCGGGCCTAAAGGCATAGGCTTTTTGGCTATACTGCTCCACTTTGCCTTCCTGGGAGACGATCAATGAACGATCTCCTAAGATCTCATCAGCAATATTGATCGCAGCCCCCATGTATCCACCAGGATTGCCCTGTAGGTCAATGATCAACTTCTTCATTCCTTGATCTTTAAGTTCAGCTACAGAAGCTTTAAATTCATCATAAGTAGTAGCTGCAAATCGAGTGATTTTTACATATCCGATTTCACTATTGACCATGTAGGAGGCGTTGATACTGTATTGTGGGATTTTGTCCCTAGTGATCTCGTAGGTGATGAGATCACTTTGGTTTTTGCGCTTGATGTCAACGACAACTTGGCTTCCTTTGGGACCTCTGAGGAGATCAAAAACATCTCTATTGGTGATTCCAGTACCTGCGACCGTTGTACCATCTACATTAATTATTTGATCACCGGATTGAATACCCAGGGCTTCAGAAGGTCCTCCTGTAAGTGGGGCTACGACATAAATCGTATCTCTGATAATCCCAAATTCTACTCCTATTCCATCAAACTCCCCGTCTAGTTGGGATTGTGCCAAGGAGGCATCTCGGGCGGGAATATAGCTCGAGTGCGGATCTAGATTTTCGAGCATTTTATTGATCCCATATTCGACCAGCTCGTTGGTATTGACACTGTCTACATAGTCTCTATTGATGTAGGTCATGATTTCCTGAAGCTTGTAAAGGGCCGCTCTCAGGTCATTTTGATTACTTTTGGGTTCGGCAAAGGTGGCTCCTATCCAAATACCCGCCGAGATGGCTAGTGCAAGGATAATAGGGAGTCGTATTTGTGATTTTGAATTTTTTGTCTCGCTCACGGTTTTTCGCTTTCTGTTGGTTATTTTCAATAAGTTAAACTACTGCTTTTTGCTAGTGTTTAAAAGATGTAATTGATAAAGTATGTGAAAGTTTACATGGATTGAACGCATAAAGGTCAAATTTAATCCCCAACTTTCTGTTAAAATAATTTATTTTTGTGGGATGCAGCGGGACGAAAATTTGAATAAGACTTTAGTAGGAGACTTGGTTTCTGAAAATTATGTGTTCGCCTCCGTGCTACATTATTTTGGGATCAGTTTTTATCAGTATCCTTCGGAGTCACTCGAGGAAGTTTGTAAAAAGCATCGGGTGAACCCCCGTCAGTTGATTTCTGAACTTGAGTCATGGGCATCCCGAAAAGAACCGACACCCGAGGAGCTTTATATCAATCCGATTGAAGTTTTGGTAGCTTATCTGAAGAAGAAGCATTATTATTTTGTGCGTCAAGAGTTGCCTTTTTTATCCAATATGATCTCAGGAATACATGCCGAACCTCATTTTCAGGCATTACTCGCGGATTTGAAGATGATGTTTCCACTTTTTGTTCAGGATTTTATTCATCATATCCATGAGGAGGAAAGTCGGCTTTTCAAACGGATAGAATTGCTTCAGGATATTGAAGAAGGCAATTTTGCTTTGCATGATGCACTTAAAATTTTAGAAAAAGATCCGGTTTGCCTTCTGGCTGAGGCTCATGAGATCCATGATGATGAGATGGAAGGGATTAGGAAATTGACCTCGAACTATTCGCTATCTGAAAATGCTCCCCTTACGATGAAGGTATTGTATCATGAGCTTCAAAATTTTGAGCGGGAACTCATTATTCACGCCCAAATCGAGGACGAGTTATTGTTTCCGAAGGCAGTTGAACTTGAGCGAGAGGCTCTTCGTATGATTCGACACAAAATTAGAATCAATTAATGGCTCGAGTAATAGCAATAGATCTGGGTTCCAAGAGAACAGGGATAGCAGTGACTGATTCACTTCAGATGCTTGCAAACCCTCTGGAAACTATTGAGACGCATAAGCTGTTTGACTTTCTGAAAAGCTACTTCGAGAAGGAAGAAGTAGAAACGATAGTGCTTGGCTATCCCACCAAACTGGACGGAAGGCCCAATGAAATGACACCCCGAGTAAATACGCTACAAGGAAAGCTAAAGAAGGCTTTTCCTGATAAAAAAATTGAATTAATAGACGAACGCTTTACTTCAAAAATGGCAATGCAAACAATGATTGCTATGGGAAGCAAAAAAAAGGACAGAAGAGAAAAGTCCGGTAACCTTGATAAAGTAAGCGCAGCTATTATCCTACAATCCTATTTAGAAAAGAAATGATATATCCGATAGTAGCCTACGGAAATCCCATCCTCAAAAAAGAAGCAGCTGAAATAGAAGAAGGTACAGATCTAAATGCGCTGATCAAAGACATGTATGCCACCATGGACCATGCTAGTGGGGTGGGTTTGGCAGCTCCCCAGATCAATCAAGGAGTGCGACTTTTTGTGATCGATAGCAGCTTGATGCTAGATAAAGAGGATGAGGAGAAAGGCATCCGAAGAGTATTTATCAATCCCATCATTTTGGACGAATACGGAGATGATTATGGGTTTGAAGAAGGGTGCCTGAGTATTCCTGACGTCAGGGCCGAAATCATTCGTCCGGAAAAGCTTACCATCGAATATTTCGATGAAAATTGGAACCTGAAGGAGGAAGAGTTTTCCGGTATGACAGCACGGGTCATACAGCATGAGTACGACCATTTAGAGGGGATTTTGTTTGTAGATTACCTCAAAGGCCTCAAAAAGCGATTGGTTCAATCAAAATTGGTCGATGTGAGTAAGGGCAAGATTCCCACGGATTACCGTATGATATATCCGCTGAAATGAGTGATTCTTTTCAGCTAAAAATAGCCCTGATTCAAGCTGATCTTTACTGGAAGGATAAGGTTGCCAATTTCTCTATGCTGGAGGAAAAGATCTGGGCGGTAGGAGAAAAAGTCGACTTGATCATCTTGCCTGAGATGTTTTCGACAGGATTCAGTATGGATGTGTCTGAATTAGCAGAGCCTATGAATCTCACCGCATGCAGGTGGCTGCAGCAGCAGGCTGCTCAGACTGGGGCTGTGGTCACGGGAAGTGTCATTATTAAAGAAGAAAAAGGATATTTTAATCGTCTCCTATGGGTGGAGCCCAATGGTAAGATTCAGCATTACGACAAGAGGCATTTGTTTAGAATGGCTCAGGAGGATGAGCACTTTTCTGCAGGACAAAATCAACCCGTTTTTCAGTGGAAAGGGTGGAAAATTTTACCTCAAGTCTGCTATGATTTGAGATTTCCCGTATGGTCAAGAAATACCTCTTCCGAGGGTCAAATGGCCTATGATTTAGTTTTTTATGTGGCTTCATGGCCTGCCCCGAGAGTGAGCGCGTGGGATGCTTTGCTACCTGCTAGAGCCATTGAGAATTTAGCTTATTCAATAGGAGTAAATAGAGTAGGCACTGATGGAAATAAGGTGCCTTATTGCGGACATTCGGCAGTTTATGATTTCAAGGGACAGTCTTTATTATCTCTCGGGGAGGACGAAAATACCGAAGTGCTGACTTTGAGCCTTGCAGATTTGACTGATTATCGGAAAAAGTTTCCCGCTTGGATGGATTCCGATAAATTCTCGATCCACAAGTAATGGGTTTACCCTCTTCTAATTCCATTAGTGGGATTTGAAACAAGGATATTTTCCGTATTTTAGCCCATCGATTTCACAGATCAGATAGACTCTTTTAATAGTAAAAAAGCTCAAAAAAATATCAATTTGGTGAGTTTTAAGGCTAAATGATTTGATTTCCCATCATCCAACGCAATACATAATTATGAGTAATTCCACTCCCAAAATTCTTTACACGCTTACAGATGAGGCGCCTGCTTTGGCCACGTACTCCTTACTGCCAATTGTACAAGCATTCACTAATTCAGCTGATATTCAGGTGGAGACTAGGGATATTTCGTTGTCAGGCAGAATAATTGCTACTTTTTCGGAGTTTTTAAAGCCCGAGCAGCAGCTAAATGATGCACTGGCAGAGCTAGGGTCCATTGCCAAAACTCCCGAAGCCAATATTATCAAATTACCCAATATTTCCGCTTCTGTTCCCCAGTTGAAAGCAGCCATCAAAGAACTGCAGCAACAGGGATATGCACTTCCTGATTACCCGGAAGAACCAAAGAGTGAAGAGGAAAAAATAATCAAAACAAAGTACGATAAAATCAAAGGCTCAGCTGTAAACCCGGTCTTAAGAGAAGGGAACTCTGATCGTAGAGCTCCCCAAGCCGTAAAGGCTTACGCCAGAAAACATCCACATTCGATGGGTAAATGGTCTGCTGACTCCAAGTCTCACGTGGACAGTATGGTGGAGGGAGATTTTTATGGTAGCGAACAGTCCGTTACACTTGCTGATGCAACGAAAGTTTCTATTGAGTTGCACGGTAAGGATGGTAGGAAGGAAATATTAAAATCTGGTTTAGCTATTCAAAAAGGGGAGGTCATAGATGCCTCGTGCATGAGTGTAAACGCCCTCAGGGCGTTCCTGAAAAAAGCGAAAGCAGATGCTAAAGCGGAAGGTGTTTTGTTTTCCCTTCATATGAAAGCCACGATGATGAAGGTCTCAGATCCAATTATATTTGGCCATGCAGTGAAGACATTTTTTGAGCCTGTTTTTGACAAGCACGCTTCAGTGCTTGAAGAAGCAGGTGTTGATGTAAATAATGGATTTGGTGATTTATTAGCCAGTATCGAAAAGCTTCCTGCAGCCCAAAAGGCTGAAATCTTAACTGATATTGAAGCTTGCTATGCGGATAGTCCGGATTTGGCTATGGTGAATTCTGATAAAGGCATCACCAACCTGCATGTCCCAAGTGATGTGATTATCGATGCTTCCATGCCAGCCATGATTAGAACCTCAGGTCAGATGTGGAATAAAGCCGGAAAACTCCAAGACACCAAAGCGGTGATCCCCGATAGGAGTTATGCCGGAGTATATCAGGCTACGATTGATTTTTGCCGAAAACATGGAGCCTTTGATCCATCGACTATGGGCTCTGTGCCCAATGTAGGCTTAATGGCTCAAAAAGCAGAAGAATACGGTTCTCATGATAAAACGTTCGAAATTCCTTTTGCAGGAAAAGTAAAGGTAATTTCAGCTGATGGCAATGAATTGATGAGCCATGAAGTAGAGTCTGGGGACATTTGGAGAATGTGTCAGACCAAAGATGCTCCGATTCAGGACTGGGTCAAGCTAGCCGTGACTCGCGCCAGGCAATCCAATACTCCAGCTGTTTTTTGGCTAGATGCCAATCGAGCTCATGACGCTGAGTTGATTAAAAAGGTAAATGCCTATTTGCCTCAGCATGATACCACGGGCTTAGAGATTCATATTATGAACCCTATAGAAGCAACAAATTTCTCGTTATCTAGAATCAAAGAAGGGTTGGATACTATTTCAGTCACTGGTAATGTGCTTCGAGACTACTTGACTGACTTATTTCCGATTTTGGAGCTTGGCACGAGTGCCAAAATGCTTTCCATTGTCCCTTTGATGAATGGTGGAGGCTTGTTTGAAACAGGGGCTGGAGGATCGGCACCTAAGCATGTGGAGCAATTTATTACTGAGGGTCACCTTAGATGGGATTCACTTGGTGAGTTTTTAGCACTTGCTGTTTCTTTGGAGCATTTAGGACAGACCTTCGATAATCAAAGAGCTCTTTTATTGGCAGAAACGCTGGATCAGGCCACAGGCAAGTGGTTGGAAAATGATAAATCTCCTGCTCGGGTAGTAGGTAAACTCGACAATAGAGGGAGTCATTTCTACCTCGCGCTATACTGGGCAGAAGCCTTGGCAAATCAAAGTAAGGATGCCGCACTTCAGGAAAAATTTGCGTCAATAGCTAAAGATTTGGCTGAAAAACAAATTGAAATCGAGTCAGAACTGAATGGAGCACAAGGAAGCCCCGTTGCGATTGGTGGATATTATCGACCAGATGGAAATCTACTTGCTCAAGCAATGCGACCAAGCAAAACATTTATTGAGATTTTGGAGAGATTAAAATAGAAAACAAAAAAAGCCGGATTTACCGGCTTTTTTTGTTTTCTGTCTATTTTCAACCTTCTTGAAAGCTGACCTGATGCTGTCTCAAGAAATCCTTAATTACTTTGACATGCACGCATTCGCCCAAATGGATAAAGGCATAATCATTGATTTTTTTGGCTTTTCCATGAGCTATCACCTCCTTTTCTTCGATATCAAAACCCAAGTGTAAGTGTTTGGTACGGCTTTGCATTCCATAGATCCTACCTTCAGAGTCAAAAAGCGGACCACCGCTCTGCCCCCGAAGTCCTGGGGTACTCATTTCAATCCCGTGTATTTCACCTTTTTTGCCTCCTAGGAATCGAGTAACCATTCCTTCTATTGGAAATCGCGGCGATCTAGCCATGCCTTCTTTAGTCCATTTCAGAGATTGGCTCATCTGATCCAGCTTGTAATTAGTGAATTCGGGAAAGGGAAATCCCAGCCTACAAAGCATGTCTCCAGACTGAATTGATTGATCGTCGGCTAAAAAGGTGGGAGCACCTGTGAATAGACTTTGATTGAATCCCTCAAATTTCAATAATGCCAAATCATATTCAGGGTGAATGATGAATTTTAAATTTTTGATCTGATCCACACAGTCCACGAAGGTAATGCGCATTTCAAAAAGCTGCTCGGCTGTAAGACCGAGTTTTTTGGCAAGCTTATTTTGTTGGTTGCCCGTGCTGTTTTTACTCTCGTTGATGAAATTTGCAAAGCGCTTATTCACCTGGTCTGCTTGGCCAATCCATTGTGCGACGTGTTTACAGGTCAATGCCCAGCCTTCTTGATTGACAAAAAATAGGCTAGCGGAACCTTTATGGATTTTAGGGTTTCCAAAATTACGGGAAATGGAATGAATAGCTCGGGTGTAATTGGCGACTTCTTTGATGGCGTTGGCAAACATGGGAGAAATAATTTATCTAAGTTCAAGGTATTCAATTTCGATCAAAAAATCTGCTAAAATAATCGTTTTCATTTTTTTTTTCATTTCGAAATCGATTGAATGCCAATCTTGTCTTCTTCAGAATAGGGGGAGTTTGGGTGAGCAAAAAAAATATGATAACTTAGGGATTCGCTAGTAATTTTTTGCTAAAAGAGGCAAAGGCTAGGGAGTTTTTAGATTCAAACCTATACAAAAAATCAACATAATTATGAGCAAAATCAAAGTAGGAATCAACGGATTCGGAAGAATCGGTCGATTGGCATTCAGAGTAGCACAAGAGCGTGAAGATATTCAAGTGGTCGGCATCAATGACCTTATTGATGTAGATTACATCGCTTACATGCTTAAGTATGACTCTACTCACGGCAGATTTCAAGGTACTGTAGAAGTGAAAGATGGGCACTTGGTAGTCAATGGCAATACTATTAGAGTGACTTCTGAGAAAAGCCCAGCAAACCTTAAGTGGGGTGAGATCGGGGCCGATTACGTGATCGAGTCTACAGGTATTTTCTTAACCAAAGATTCAGCACAAGGTCATATTGATGCAGGGGCTAAAAAAGTGATCATGTCAGCTCCTTCTAAGGACGACACTCCAATGTTTGTAATGGGAGTCAATGAAGATACATATACCGATGACATGGTTTTTGTATCTAATGCATCCTGCACAACCAATTGCCTTGCGCCAATAGCAAAGGTACTGAATGACAATTGGGGTATTGAGGAAGGTTTGATGACCACTGTTCACGCTACTACAGCCACTCAGAAAACCGTAGATGGACCATCTGCCAAAGACTGGAGAGGTGGACGTGGTGCAGGTCAAAATATCATCCCTTCTTCTACAGGAGCTGCTAAAGCAGTAGGGAAAGTCATTCCTGAGCTTAATGGAAAATTAACCGGTATGGCATTTAGAGTGCCTACTCCAAATGTGTCAGTGGTAGACTTGACGGTAAGGTTAAAAAATCCTGCCAAATACGAAGAGATTTGTGCTAAGATGAAAGAAGTATCTGAAACCTCTATGAAAGGAGTACTTGGATATACTGAAGACGCAGTTGTCTCTAATGATTTCGTAGGAGATGCCCGGACATCTATCTTCGATGCAGGCGCGGGTATTCAGTTGTCGGACACTTTTGTAAAAGTAGTTTCATGGTACGACAATGAGTGGGGATACTCCAATAAGGTAGTAGATCTTCTTGCGTTTATTGCAAAAAAATAAATCAATAAGCCTCGGAAATCTCCGAGGCTTTTTTTTGCTAATTTTTTAAGATAACCAAAAAGCATTTTGGGGAGTTTATTTAAAAAATTCTCATTTACATGTATCTCCCACTTTTCCCATTAAAGCTGGTAGCTTTTCCTGGTGAAGAACTTAATTTACACATCTTTGAGCCGCGTTACCGTCAATTAATTGCAGACGTGGAAGCTGGCCAAGGGCGTTTTGGAGTTTGTGCCTATCTTGATAAGCTCAGCGGATTCGGGACCGAAATGGAACTCGTCAAGATACACAAAAGGTATGATGATGGGAGAATGGATATTATGACTTTGGGAAAGCGGGTATTTAAATTAAAGTCCTTTGATAATCCGCTTCCAGGGAAGCTCTATGCTGGGGGAGAAGTGGAATTTTTTAGGGACTCGGATAGGATCACTCCATCGCTGAAATATGAGTATATTTTCTATCTAAAGGAGATTCTTTACCTTTTAAGTTATCCTCATGAAATAGCTGTTGAAACAGTCAACTCATATACTTATGCTCACAAAGTGGGGCTAAGTTTGGAGGAAGAGCTGGAGCTAATCCAACTTCCATCGGAAGGAGAGCGGGTAGCCTTTTTGACCCAGCATTTTAAGCGAATCATCCCGATGCTCAAGGCAGCAGAACAAGCTAAGGAGAAGATTAAGCAGAATGGGCATTTTAAGCATTTGGACCCGCTTAATTTTTGAGTTAACCAGTTTTCTCACAGTTATAACCATTCGGGGAGGACTGACCTCTCTCTTATTCTTTTCAGGATAAACTTCTCGCCCTTGGGTAATTAATAAAGTAAAAAAGCAGGCCAAAAGACATGCTTTCTATGTGATCCCGCTGGGGCTTCCCGATTACGCTAGGCTTCATCGGGATAAACTTCTCGCCCTTGGGTAATTAATAAAGCAAAAAAGCAGGCCCAAAGACCTGCTTTCTATGTGATCCCGCTGGGGCTCGAACCCAGGACCCTAACATTAAAAGTGTTATGCTCTACCAGCTGAGCTACGGAATCAAAGAAAAAGCGGAACTTAATTCCGCCTGTGATATTTCCAAAGTGATCCTGTCAGGACTCGAACCTGAAACCTACTGCTTAGAAGGCAGTTGCTCTATCCAGTTGAGCTACAGGACCTGGATAAATAAATATTGAAAGTAGAATAGATTAAAATCTAGTCGACTTTCGATTTGCCTTGACTAAAAGCTGTCAAGCCAACTATTATAAACTAATTCTCCCCTTTGGAAGAATTGATGAAGTGGTCGGGGTGGCAGGATTCGAACCTACGACCTCCACATCCCAAATGTGGCGCGATACCGGGCTACGCTACACCCCGAACAAGATTTTTAACTCCTTGCAAGTTGTTTCTATGAGATCCCGCTGGGGCTTCCCGATTTCGCTATGCTTCATCGGGACAGGCTTCTCGCCTTTACCCTTACTTGGATTTCAATGTGATCCCGCTGGGGCTCGAACCCAGGACCCTAACATTAAAAGTGTTATGCTCTACCAGCTGAGCTACGGAATCATGATTTAGTATTGACTTTTTTTAACGTCTAATACCCTTCTTTTTTGCTTTCAAATCAGCTCCCTAACCTTGCTTTTTGTTAGATCATTGCCGTAATTGGACTGCAAATTTATGACTCTCATTTATAAATGCCAAACAGGAAATCAATCTTTCTCGCAAAACTTTCAATATTTTTTATCGCCCTTCTTCAAAGCATTCATTGTCAAGGAGATGTAAATGGTGTCGCTAAGGCGGACTCTCTATTTGCACAGGAAAACTACAAGGAAGCCATGGAATTGTACGTTTCTAACTATCAATCCGGGCTATATTCGCCTGCTATGCTTCTGAAAATGGCTTTCATTTCGGAAGGAATGGGTGATAAAGAAAAAGCAACACTCTACTTGAGTAAATACTATGACTTAGTTCCCAATAATCAGATCATCTCTAAGATTAAAGACCTAACAGGTCAAAATACGCTACACGGTTTTGAAGTATCAGATTCAGGTAGATTTCTACTACTTTTGGTTGATTACAAAGAGTACATCGTTGGAGGGTTGGCTTTTTTATTGATTTTGTCTTTGTTGGCTGTATGGTGGACCGGTAGAAGTTCAGATTCTAGAGTCTCATATTGGCCGAGTTTCTTTCTTTTGATTTTATTATTCTTGAGCAATAATTTTTTACAGGGACCTCGCACGGGATTAATTACCAATAGTCCTACCTATGTGGTGAGCAAGCCCACTGCCGGCGGTTCGATTGTGGAAAGGATAGAGCCGGGACATCGGGTCAAAATAAAATCCTCCAAGGATATCTGGTATGAGGTCGAATGGAAAAATAAAGAGGCCTACATAAAAAAAGATCATATCACAAGGCTGTGAAAAAAAAACCTCCAAATCTGGAGGTTTTTTTGTTAAGCATCTTAAAGTTTTTTGAGAACAATATTTCTGAAATGGACCAAGTCTCCATGATCCTGAAGAGAGATTTTACCCTTTTTGTATTTGCCAAATCCGGGCATGTCTTTGAACTTGCTGTTTGCGATCAGTTCCTCCCATTCAGGGGTCCACATGGTTGTCTCCACAATTGTGACATCGTTCAGACGCAGTTGAAGATTACCATTATTGGCGATGATTTCGGCTAGATTCCATTCTCCTGCTGGTTTTACGGTCTCTTCACTACTTACGATGAGATCATACAGGTCTCCGGCTCTATGACTGATGATTTCGGCGTCTGGATGGCCTTCATTGTCCAGTACTTGCATCTCAGGTCCTGTTTGCCATGGATAGTCGTATTCATCAGACTCATGCACAAGGAATATTACTCCACTATTTCCATTTGGAGCTATTTTCCATTCGTATTTCAGATGAAAGTTTTCAAACTCTTCATCAGTCACTATATCTCCTCCATCTCCAGTTTGCCAACCGTCTTTATTGGCAGCGTCTAGGTAAAGTTCACCGTTTTCGATTTTCCAAGCCTTACCTACTTCCCCACCACCGTATTTGTGCCAGCCGTCAAAGGACTTACCGTCGAATAATGAAATCCACTCTTCTTGAGTAGTGGTAGAGGCTTGAGTTTCCTCTTCAGTGTTTTCTACTTCCTTTTCTCCTGAGCAGCCAAATATCAGCGCAGCTGAGAGTGAAAGCAGTATCCAATTTTGTCTTTGCATCATTTTATTTTTTCAAAAGGAGTACATATTTAACCATGTCTTTGGCATCTTCTTCACTTAATCCTGGATGGGCAGGCATAGGTACTTCACCCCAGTTTCCGACTCCGCCATTGATGACTTTTTGAGCTAGCATGTCGATGTTTTCATCGGTTGTTTCGTATTTGGCAGCGACTTCCGCATAGGACGGGCCTACGATTTTTCGCTCTACCATGTGACATGACTGACAGTCAGAGGCCTTTATTTTTTCTAAACCTTTGATGTAGATAGGGTCATCTTGGTATTTTTCTTCAAGGCTTATTTCCTTGGCTGGAGCAGGAGTGCTAGAAGCACTACTCTCACTGGATTGTTGCTCTCCCCCTCCTCCACATGCGAAGGCAATTCCTGCTAATGCAGCTAATCCAAGAGTAATTGGTTTTCTGATTTTCATTGTTTTATATATTATTTATAGTATTAGATGCCCAATATTTTTTTGTTAAAGGACTCATCTGCTCCTGTGCCGGCAAAGTCATCAAATGCTTTTTCTGTGACACGGATTAGATGCGCATCAATGAATGGAGCCCCCTCGGCTGCTCCCTGTTCGGGATGCTTTATGGCGCATTCCCACTCAAGTACGGCCCATCCATCAAAATTGTACTGCGAAAGTTTACTAAAAATTCCACCAAAATCAACTTGTCCATCCCCTAAAGATCTGAATCTTCCAGCTCGTTCTACCCATCCTTGGAATCCTCCATAGACGCCTTGCTTGCCCGTTGGGTTAAATTCAGCATCTTTTACATGGAACATTTTGATTCTTTCGTGATAGAAATCAATGAATTGAAGGTAATCTAGGCATTGTAATACAAAGTGGCTCGGATCATAAAGGATATTGGCGCGCTTGTGATGGTTGACTTTATCGAGAAACATTTCAAATGTAATTCCATCATGAAGATCTTCTCCTGGATGAAGCTCGTAGCAGACATCTATACCATACTTGTCAAATTCGTCCAGAATCGGGGTCCATCTGTTGGCTAATTCTGCGAAACCTGTATCCACTAATCCTGCGGGTCTCTGAGGCCAAGGATAGACCGTGTGCCACATAAGTGCTCCAGAGAAAGTGGCGTGCGCTGACAATCCCAAATTGGAAGAAGCCTTAGCCGCATATTTTAACTGCTGGGTAGCCCATTCTGTTTTTCCTTTGAGGTCACCTTTAAGATTAGCAGGGGCAAATCCATCAAATAGTTCGTTATAGGCAGGATGAACAGCCACTAGCTGCCCTTGAAGATGCGTAGAAAGCTCTGTGATGACCATGCCAGTTTCCTCTACTGTACCAGCGATTTCATCTGCATAAGTTTTACTTTCTGCTGCTTTTTGTAAATCAATCATGCGGTTATCCCAAGAAGGGATCTGAACACCCTTATAGCCTAGATCGGCCATGTATTCACAGATATTCTTCAGGTTGTTAAATGGGGCTTTATCGTCAGCAAATTGGGCCAAAAATATGGCTGGTCCTTTAATTGATTTCATATCTTATTAAATTTTAGGTTTAAGAGTTGATTATTTTTCTACGACTAATGGCGTCCACTTTATCTCAGACTCCGTGCTTTTAAGTACGTGATCGATAAAAGCCATTCCTCTGATGCCATCTTCGACACCTGGGTAGTCCTCCCATTCGGGTTTTGGTTTTTCTCCAGCTTGCTGGGCATAGATACATCTTGCAAAATTGCGGTATAAGTTGGCAAAAGCTTCAATATATCCCTCAGGGTGACCGGCTGGAGTTCGGGTATTTTCCTGAGCTAAAGATCCGAGGTAGCCTGTACCGGCTCTGAAGATTTGAGCGGGGACATTTGGGTACCTGACCGTCAAAGAATTGTTGTCTTCCTGCTCCCATTCCAGACCACCCTTATCTCCATAGACACGTATTTTTAGATTGTTTTCACAACCTGTGTCAGTCTGAGAGGCCATTAGTACACCTGATGCTCCATTTTCAAAGCGCAGAAGGACGACTCCATCATCGTCGATGGGTCTTCCGTCCACTTTGATGTAAAGGTCTGCGCACAGATGTGACACCTTTTGCCCTGAAACGTATTCCGCCAAATGAAAGGCGTGAGTCCCAATGTCACCCATGCAGCCCGCGAGCCCATTTCTTTTTGGATCAGTTCTCCATTCAGCCTGCTTGTTGTTTTCAGTTTCGAGTAGCTTATAGAGCCAACCCTGTGGGTACTCTACGTACACTTTGTGGATTTTTCCCAGCTCACCATTTTGGATCATCTGCTTGGCCTGCTTGATCATGGGGTAGCCTGAATAGGTATGGGTCAGTAAGAATAGCTTATCTGAAGCATTGACTGCATGATATAGCTCTTTTGCTTCTTGGTAATTTAAAGTCAGTGGCTTGTCTAGGGCTACGTGAAAACCATGCTTCAATGCTTTGATAGCCGGATCGAGATGGACATTGTTTGGGGTAACGATAACAACGACATCGATTCGCTCTGTCTGGGGCAGTTGGAGTTCTTTTTCAAACATCTCATCGTAGCTCCCATATACTCTCGTAGCATCGAGCATGAGTTCTTCTCCGCGTTGTTTTGATTTTTCGGGGTTGGATGAAAAGGCACCCGCAGCAAGTTCAAACATGCCGTCCATCAAGGCGCCATTGAGGTGTATCGCTCCAATAAACGATCCTGGTCCTCCACCGATCAATCCAATTTTTAGTTTTTTAGTTTTTGACATAGGTCTTTTTAGGTTTTTCAGGTTTTTTTCTTGAAATAATTAATTATCGATCAAAAAATCCTTCAAACTTTAATCGAGATGTTTGAATTATTGACCAATTGCCGCATCACGTTATGAGTGGCTTGTTCAAAACTTTTGATCGCCTTATTTCATATTGTCAAAGGACTTGCTTAAAATACAGGAAAAACACCAAATTCTAAACTTTCAATTTTAAAATTAACGTCTACTCCCCTTGATTTATGAATTTTAATCTCCGTACCAGGCTTTCTTTCATGATGTTTTTAGAATTTTTTGTCTGGGGATCCTGGTACGTGACGATGGGGACTTTTTTGGGGGCAAATTTGGGAGCAAGGGATCAGGACATTTCATTGGCCTTTTCTACTCAATCTTTCGGGGCGATCATCGCACCATTTATAGTGGGATTGATTGCCGATCGGTATTTTCATGCCCAGAGGATTTTAGGTGTGATTCATTTGATTGGAGCGGGACTGATGTATCTACTTTATCAGAGTGATGATTTTTCAGTGTTTTTCCCATTATTATTGGTTTACATGATCTTATTCATGCCCACCTTGGCCTTAGTCAATTCCATATCCTTTAACCAAATGAAAGATCCAGCAAAGGAATTTTCTATCATCAGAGTTTGGGGTACAATAGGTTGGATAGCAGCGGGGATATTGATTAGCTGGATGGCCTGGGATAGTCAAGCGGGGATGGCGAATGGTTTGCTCCGTAATACATGGCTGATGGCATCTGTAGTATCGGTAATTTTAGGTTTTTTTAGTTTTACCCTTCCTCAAACTCCCCCTAGGGCTGATCGAAGTACGGACTTTAAACTCTCAGAGTTACTGGGCCTCGATGCGCTTTCGCTATTGAAGCATAGAAACTTCGCCATTTTCTTTATATCATCTATTCTGATTTGTATTCCACTGGCATTCTATTATCAAAATGCCAGTCCCTTTTTGACTGAAATAGGCGTGGAGAATTCTACCGGAAAGATGACACTTGGTCAAATAAGCGAAGTTCTTTTCATGCTTGCCCTTCCGATATTCTTTTCGCGCTTTGGGATAAAGAAAACACTAATTGTAGCCATGCTTGCTTGGGCAGCGAGGTATCTGTTCTTTGCCTTTGGCAATGCCGACGAACAGGTCTGGATGCTACTGGTGGGAATAGCATTGCATGGTGTATGCTATGATTTCTTTTTTGTGAGTGGTCAGATATATACAGACGCTCATGCCGGAACAAAATTCAAATCTTCTGCGCAGGGATTAATCACCTTAGCTACCTATGGAGTGGGAATGCTAATAGGCTTCTGGGCTGCCGGACATATATCAGATTATTTTTTAATTGCAGAGGGAGATCATGACTGGAAATCAATTTGGTTAATTCCTTCTGGTATTTCCGTTTTGGTTTTGCTATTTTTCATGTCCCTTTTCAAAGAAGAAAAAATTAAACCTATAAATAACCTATAATGCCCAACGCTGTTAATAGAAGTAGAAGAGAAAGCTTGAAGAAAGTTTTGCTAGGAGGAGCTGCCCTAGGTGGCTTTAGTTCTTTTGATTGGAAGGATGAAATGCCACTCAAACTAAAAGGAAATATAAACCATGGAGTCTGCGCATGGACAATGCCGGATTTTAGTTTAGACGAACTTTGTATTGCCATTAAGGAAATCGGCTTTAATGCCATCGATATAGTCGGTCCAGAAACATGGGATACGCTCAAAAAACACGGTGTTGAATGCTCCATGTGTAATGGTGCCGAACTCGGGATCCCCCACGGATGGAATGATCCACAATATCATGAGCAATTGATCAAAAACTATTCAGAAATTATTCCGGTAGTTGCAAAATACGGCTTCAAAAACTTGATTTGTTTTTCGGGGAATCGAAATGGTATGGACGATGAAGTAGGGATGAAAAACTGTGCCGAGGGCTTGAAAAAAATCATGAGTCTGGCAGAAAAACATAATGTAGTGATTCAAATGGAGCTACTGAACAGCAAAGTAAATCACCCTGATTATATGTGTGACCTTTCCGCTTGGGGAGTGGAGCTTTGTAAAATGGTTGACTCAGCTAATTTCAAACTTTTGTACGATATCTATCACATGCAAATAGACGAGGGAGATATCATACGGACTATTCAAACCAATCATCAATACTTTGGTCATTATCATACGGCAGGTAATCCAGGGCGAAATGAGTTGGATGAAAATCAGGAAATCAATTACCCCGCAGTGATGCGAGCGATCGTAGAGACAGGCTATAAGGGTTATGTGTCTCATGAATTTATACCAAAATCTAAGGACAAACTTGCTGCACTTTCTCATGCAGTTCAGGTATGTGATGTGTAATATTTAATCAAATTTATATTTATGGCAAATCAATCATATGATGCAATAGTAGTTGGATCGGGGATTAGTGGCGGATGGGCTGCTAAAGAGCTGACGGAAAAAGGGCTGAAGGTATTGCTCTTGGAGAGAGGACCTAACGTGGAGCATGTCAAAGACTATGATACTGCTACTCTGCCTCCTTGGGAAGTTCCGCATAGAGGAAGAAGAACAATCGAGATGTTAGAAAATCATCCCAATTTGAGAAGGGATTATGTTTTGAATGAATTGAACCTAGACTGGTGGGCACATGAAAGTGACTCCCCTTATGTGGAGGAAAAGCCTTTTACGTGGTTTCGAGGATATCAGGTAGGCGGACGCTCGCTTCTTTGGGGACGGCAGTCTTATCGATTGGCGGATATTGACTTTGAGGCTAATGCCAAGGAAGGTATAGCAGTGGATTGGCCTATTCGGTATAAGGACTTGGCTCCTTGGTATTCTTATGTTGAAAAATTTGCTGGGGTTTCAGGAAACAAAGATGGCCTGGATATTTTGCCTGATGGAGAGTTTATGCCTGCTATGCCGATGAACTGTGTGGAGAAGGATGCTGCAGAGCGGATCAAGTCTCACTATCAGGGCGCAAGGCATTGGTTGATGGGAAGACCTGCCAATATCACACAACCACTTCCTGGTCGTGTAGGCTGTCAGTACAGAAACAAATGTTCTCTAGGTTGTCCGTTTGGTGGGTATTTTAGTACTCAAGCCTCCACATTGCCTGCGGCTGTAGCTACAGGTAATTTGACACTGAGGCCTTGGTCTATCGTCAGAAGGTTGATATACGATAAAGATACCCAAAAGGCCACAGGAGTCGAGGTCTTAGATGCTGAAACCAATCAGACGGTGGAGTATGACGCTAAAATCATATTCCTATGTGCTTCATCTTTTAATTCTACGGCCATATTGATGAGATCAGCTACTGATATCTGGCCTGGAGGGTTAGGGTCTAGTTCGGGAGAGCTCGGACACAATGTGATGGATCATCATTTCAGATTGGGTGCAAGAGGAACGATAGATGGCTATGAGGATAAATATTACTTTGGAAGAAGACCCACAGGTCTATATATCCCTAGATTTAGAAACTTGAATGGAGAAAAACGAGATTACCTTAGAGGTTTTGGATATCAAGGTGGAGCTAGCCGAAGTGGTTGGAGTAGAGACGTAGCGGAGTTAAACTTTGGTGCTCCTATGAAGGAAGCACTGACGCAGCCTGGTCCGTGGAGCATTGGCTTTACGGCCTTTGGAGAAATACTCCCTTACCATGATAATCATATTCGTCTCAGTGATACCGTCAAGGATAAATGGGGGATGGAAGCACTTGTCATGAATGCTGAAATCAAAGAGAATGAGAAAAATATGCGAAAGGATATGATGGCTGATGCTGTGGAAATGTTGGAGGTAGCTGGATTTAAAGATGTGCAGTCCTACGATGCGGGTTACACCTTTGGTCAGGGTATCCACGAAATGGGTACAGCCAGAATGGGAAGAGATCCCAAGACCTCCGTACTGAATGGAAACAATCAGGTATGGGACGCTAAAAATGTCTTCGTGACAGATGGGGCATGTATGACATCAGCCGCGGCACAAAACCCTTCATTAACCTACATGGCTTTGACGGCTCGAGCAGCTGCTTTTGCAGTGGATGAATTGAATAAGCGTAATCTCTAATCACTAAACGAACAAAACAATGGCAATGAATAGAAGAGACGCGTTAAAAAGCGTCATGCTAATGATGGGAGGAACTATGGTCGGTGCTACTGCGATTTTGACCGGATGTGCTCCTGAGAATCAAATAGAGGGACTTAATTTTAGCCCTGAGGATATTGCATTTCTAGATGAATTAGGGGATACGATTATTCCTGATACGGACACCCCGGGAGCAAAAGCCGCTGGAATAGGCCAATTTATGGTTATGATGGTAAAAGATACCTATGATGCTGATCAGCAAAAAACTTTCGTGGATGGATTGAATATGATTCGTAAAGATTTTAAATCCGAAAAAGGAGCTGATTTTGTAGGGGCAGCGGCTGAAGACAGATTGGCTTATATGAATGGGCTTTATGAAAAATATAAATCATCAGAGCCCAGAGAGCCCCAAGTAATCAATATGCTTAGAGATCTGACAATTTTGGGTTATTTCACATCTGAAATTGGAGCTACTCAAGCACTAAACTATGTGGAGGTTCCCGGCCGATATGATGGCTGTATTGATCTCAAAGAAGGAGATAGAGCCTATGCGATCTAAAACAAAAAAAGCCTGCTTTGATCAAAGCAGGCTTTTTTATTAATTGGTGGATCTATGAAATCATACCTTTGGTCTCCTCGGATTTTCTAAAGACTAATAAAAACATCACAACGATTAAAATAATAAGTAGGGCTACTTCAAATTGAGCCCAGATTTGGGATCTATTGATCAGTACTTTTGCTTTGCTGATAAGCTTTTCTCCCTCTTCCATTTGAATTTTACTGAGATTATCAAGGTCTAGGCGTGCTTGAGAGATTTTTTGATCATAGAGTTTTACTTGTTCTACATTGATTCCTTGTTGATCATTGTAAAGCAGGTCGTAACTCTTTATGCTTAGGTCATCAACAATTATTTCCTTGAAATCGCCCAAGTATTCACCTTCTTGAGTGGTAAGATTGGTTGCTTCAAAGTCTTCGACAATAGCCAGAATCCTATTTTCGTGTCCTTCTATTTCATCTACCACCCTGGAATAATCATAATCGAGGTTACAATGATCTACTAGTTTTTGGATCTGAAATAGATGCTCTGAGATTTGAAAAATGTATCCCTCTACCACTAATCTATCGTTGTAAACCTCTGTAAACGTGCTACTAATGCTTTGGAATGACTGTCTTTCGATCAGGTTTTTCGCATAGATTAATAGAAGTAAAATACTGATGATTAAGAGGGCACGTATTTTTCTTCTTTTGAGACCGGGATTTTGCATAGCTTAGTATCACTAACAGGTTAGAACTTACATTTTATAAAAAGATTCAGAGATTGCCAAGGAAATCCTTAATCTCGATCTTATAAAGGCATCTTATCATACACGCGAACGTAATCTACTTCCATTCGCTGCGGCCAAATGGATGCATCTACTCCTTCTTTTCCACCCCAATTTCCTCCGACAGCTAGATTCAACAGCAAGTGAAAGGGTTGATCAAAAGGCCACTCTGCACTTGATTTACCCGTATTTTCAAAAGTGAAGTACAGCTTGCCATCTATGAAGAAATCTATTTTTTCAGCAGTCCAATTGATAGCGTAGGTATGAAAGGCTGAGTTAAAATCAGGGACTATGACCTGCTTACCTACTTCAGTGCCTATAGAATGGTTAAAGGCTTCCGTATGAACTGTCCCGTGAACCACTGCGGGATCGAAGCCTACGTGCTCCATGATGTCAATTTCACCGCTTCTGGGCCAGCCGCCGTAAGTATTATTCTCAGGAAGCATCCAGATTGCAGGCCATGTGCCTCTACCTTCCGGGAGCTTAGCACGGACTTCAATATACGCATATTTCCATGACCCTTTACCCTTAGTGACTAGTCTGGCCGAGCTGTACCCTTTTTTTGATTCGGCCTCGGAATGGGCTTCGATGATTAAAATACCATTCTCAATTCTGGAGTTTTTTGGCTTAGCTTTTTTGTAATCTTGAAGCTCATTGTTTCCCCACCCATGGTCACCTGTATCATAAGACCATTTGTTTAAATCAGGTAAACCTGCAGTTTCAAACTCATCAGACCAAATTATTTTTTGAGCATGTAATGGATTGTACATGAGTAGTATTACTAGGATAAAGTGAGTGAATAAAAGGATTGATTTTTTCATTTGTTTAATAGTTTTGAAACTATTTTATATGGATGGCGTATACTATAGTATAATTATTTTTAACCAAAACCCATAAATTTTATGTCTTTACAACTTAAAGGAAACTGGAATCAAATAAAAGGTAAACTTAAACAAAAGTATGCGTCCTTAACCGAGGATGACCTGAAATATCAAGAAGGTCAAGAAGATGAAATACTTGGTTTACTTCAGGAAAAAACAGGGGAGTCAATTGAAAATCTTCGAAAAATGATCTTTGAAGATGAAAAGCAAGAGACGACCTAATAGGTTTAACAAAATAGGGAAGGGCTAGTTGTTTATTCAACTGGCCTTTTTTTATGGCTTGGCTTTTTCACAAGCTATCAGAATCGTAACTTGCTACCTATAAACCCAAATTAATATGGCATATTATCATCGATTGGGGGCTATCCCGCCCAAAAGACATACCCAATTTAGGCAGCCGGATGGTACCTTATACAAGGAAGAACTGGTCAGCTCTAAAGGCTTTTCTGGCATTTATTCCAACTTATATCATGTCCATAATCCCAATAATGTAAAATCTATTGGTGAACCTCGGCCTTACAAGTGGACAGTTGCGGAAGATCATGGCCTGAAACAAACCCATCTAAAAACCTCCGGGGTGGAAGTGACAGGGGAAGACTTCTTAAGTGCTCGTCGGATGCTCATGAAGAATAATGACGTGATGATGGGAATTTGCACTCCTAAGAACCGAAAAATGGACTTTTATTTCAAAAATGCCGATGGGGATGAATTGATCTATATCCATGACGGTGAAGGAGTTCTTTATTCACAATTTGGGAAATTGGAAGTGCGAAAGGGGGATTATATTGTCATTCCTAGGACTACAATCTATCGGTTTGAATTTCAAGAAGAAGGTCCTCTCAGGCTTCTTGTTATCGAATCCCAAGGTCCAATCGAAACCGTAAAGCGCTATCGTAATGAAGTCGGACAGCTTTTAGAGCATTCGCCTTATTGTGAGCGTGATATTCGGCCTCCTCATGAACTTCATGTAGAAAAAGAAAAGGGCGAGTACCTCGTTCAAATAAAGAAGCAAGGAATGCTCCATCAATACCACTACGAGCACAGCCCACTGGATATTGTAGGCTGGGACGGTTACCTCTATCCCTATGCCCTGTCGATTTATGATTTTGAGCCGATCACAGGGAGAATACATCAACCACCACCCGTTCATCAAACATTCCAGGCTTGGGGCTTTGTGATCTGTTCTTTTGTCCCTAGATTATTTGATTATCATCCACTCGCTATACCTGCTCCATATAATCATTCTAATATTGATTCAGATGAAGTCTTGTACTATGCCGAGGGGGAATTTATGAGTAGAAAGGGAATAGACAGAGGATCCTTTACCATTCATATG
Source organism: Algoriphagus faecimaris (assembly GCF_900101705.1). Taxonomy (GTDB): domain Bacteria; phylum Bacteroidota; class Bacteroidia; order Cytophagales; family Cyclobacteriaceae; genus Algoriphagus; species Algoriphagus faecimaris. Next base: position 175,056 of record NZ_FNAC01000002.1, read on the forward strand.
GGAGGGCTTCCTCATGGACCTCACCCCGGCACTGTGGAGAAATCCATTGGAGCAAAGGCCACAGAAGAGTATGCCGTGATGCTGGATACTTTCAAACCTTTACAGATTACTACCGATGCTTTGGAATTTGTCGATGAAAATTATCCTATGAGTTGGACAGAATAAATAACACTAGATCCATTAGTCTTTTAGAAGAAAAAATTCTCTTGCTCATCAATACGGTTGGGAGGACTTAAAGACTTTAAAAAATCCCGCTCTTTTAAAAAAGCGGGATTTTTTGCATTTATCAATCAAATAATTCACGAATGGGCTGCCCTGTGGCACCATTAGGGAGACGGATATTGAGGAGCATAGATACAGTAGGGGCAATATCAGTCACTGTGGCATATCGAGTACTGCTTCCTGACTTTACACCCCAACCGTAAAAGAGTATAGGTACGTGCGTATCATAGGTAAACCCTGTCCCATGTGAAGTTCCTCTAGCACCGCCTGTAAGCCAAGCTGGCTCCAAGATCATTAATAGATCTCCGGAAGCCTTGTGATTATACCCCATCTGAAGCAAATGAGGTCTGTCTAAGGCAAAATTCGTGTTTCGCATAGCATGAGCTGTATAGACTTCTTTGATTCCATTGAAGCGTAGAAGGAAGTTCGCAAGGTCATTTTGCATATCTAAAATGTTGACACCTTTGTCTCTCGCTAATCTATGGTTGAGAAAAATTTGGTCATTTGATCCGTTAAGGATCCAGTCCCCTTCTCCGTATACTTGAGAAGTGTAGCCTCGGAGTTGACCTAGAATGTAACCTACATTAAGATTTCCCGCAGGGACATTTTCACTTTGCATGTAAGTAGCGATATCTGCCACTCCATGGTCAGCTGATAAGAAAATCAAATAATTGTCCTCACCGTAGGTTTCATCTAGGAAGTTTAGAAATTTCTCCATTTCTCTGTCGAGACGGATATAATTGTCCTCCAGTTCTTTGGAAGTAGGTCCAAATCGATGGCCGATATAATCCGGAGAAGAAAAACTTACCGCTAGGAAATCAGATTCTTCACCTTTTCCCAGGTTTTCACCTTCAATAGCAGCATAAGCAAAATCCAATGTCAAAGAATTGCCGAAAGGGGTAGCGGCAATCATTCCATATCCACCATTATCTTCTTTGAGCTTGGCCAAATCATATGGGAATGTAGGGCTATCTTTTCCGATAAATGGGGCTTCAAAGTCATTATTGTCATCAATACTATTGATATACTTTCCCATGGGTAAAAGAGGCTCCCAAGTTTGAGACAAATACTTTTCCACTTGCTTTTTGGCATTGAAGTTTTTCACCCACTTTGGAAGTTCTTCGTAGTAATAGGTCGACGTCATAAATTCCCCATTATTACTATCATACCAGTAAGCATCACCTAAATGCCCTCCAGGAAGGCTTGCACCCCGATCTTTAATCGCAACAGCGACTACTTTAGAACGCTTATTAGAGGCAAATCGCAGTTCGTCAGTAATGGTAGTGGTTAATAGATTTCTCGGACTGATCTCTCCACTCATTGGAGTTCCACCTACATTGGTCACAGTACTGTCTTCCGCACAATAGATTGATTTGTTCAAGCTTCTGACGTACCAGTTATTCCCGATGATGCCATGGGTAGCTGGTGTAGTGCCGGTATAAACTGAAGCATGTCCAGGCCCTGTGTAAGTGGGTATATAATTGTAATGACCATTTTTCATCTCAAAACCATCTCTAAGCAATCTTTTGAAACCACCTTCTGAATAGTTTTCTGAAAATTTGTAAAAATATTCCTGACGCATTTGATCTACTACGATACCCACGATTAGTTTGGGTTTAGGAGTAGTCTCTTGGGCTAAAATCGAAAGGGAAATGAGGGAGAAGAGTGTTCCCAAAAGGATGTTCTTTTTCATTTTTAAAATGTTTGTCCTCCCAAAGATAAGGATATGAAGCTATCTGTGGATTAAGACTTTGTTAAATGGCTAAAAGAACAGACATTGTAAGATTGAAAATAATTCCCAAATCATGAAAAAACTCAATCTTCTCTTTTTTGCTCTGTTTTTGACTACGGTATCCTTTGCACAGTCTTATTTTGAAGATGGCCTTTCCGCGGATTGGCACCGTTCTCGTCGAGAAGCTCTTCGAGCTTTGATGCCAGCTAACAGTATGGCGATTCTTTTTAACAATCCGGTAAAAAACAGGTCTAACGATGTGGATTTTATCTATCATCCCAATACCGATTTTTACTATTTGACTGGTTTGAGAGAGCCCAATGCCGCTTTGATTCTCTTTTCGGAGAAAAGACAAATCGGGGAAATGGAAGCTGATGAATTGATCTATGTACAAGCCCGAGATCCCAGAGCTGAAATGTGGAATGGGAAACGGCTAGGAATCGAAGGAGTACAGGAGAAGCTCGGCTTTGATCAGGCATTTTTATATGATGAATTTGGGAAGAAGCCTGTATTAAATTTTGATGAATTTGATAAACTCCTAACTTTCAATTTATCTCAAGATATCGAAGGTAGTAGCTCCAATAATGGATTGAAAAAAATGATCAGCGATTTTAAGAAAGCTTCTAATTATCCTGAGGAAGTATCTGAGGTCCGCATGCAGATGTATCAGATGATACGGGCGACGGATATTGAAAACTCGGCAAATGTCGCTCAAATAATAGGCAGGTATAAAAACCGCTATCCTGAAGTAGCCAATGATCAGGTGTTAAAAGATTTTATGGAAGCAGAAAGTCCCGAGAAAAGGATGGAGGTCAGGGCAAAAGTGCCAGAGACTAAGACTGATATTTTTGCCCTGTCTCAGATGATGGATGTACTCAGGGAGGTAAAGACGGCTCCAGAAATCGAACTCCTTGCAAAAGCGGCTAAAATATCGGCTATAGGCCAAATAGAAGTCATGAAAGCGACTAAGCCAGGCATGTCTGAGCGTGAGATTCAAGGGGTGCACGAGTTTATCTACAAGCGGTATGGAGCAGAAAACGTAGGTTATCCTTCCATTGTGGGTGGAGGTAATAATGGCTGCATTCTGCACTATATCGATAACGATATGAAGCATATCAGCGAGCGGCTTATCCTGATGGATCTAGGAGCGGAATGGCGAGGGTATACGGCGGATGTAACACGTACTATCCCAGTCTCTGGAAAGTTTAATGATGAAGAAAAAGCTATTTATGAACTGGTGTTGAAATCGCAAGAAGCAGGAATAGCGCTATGTAAACCGGGTGTTGAGTTTGGCGAAATCGGTCGAGTAACTCGAGAAATCATCAATGAGGGATTAGCCGAATTGGGAATCATAAAGACCGGTCAGCGTCACAATTATTTTCCGCATGGGACCAGTCATCACCTAGGTCTAGATGTCCACGACCGTGGAGGATATGGTCCGCTGAAAGAAGGAGTGGTTTTGACAGTAGAACCAGGAATTTATATTCCCGAGGGGAGTGATTGTGATCCGAAGTGGTGGGGCATCGCAGTGAGAATAGAAGATGATATTTTGATCACGAGCGGAGATCCTGTCAATTTATCTGGGGATGCTCCACGTACAGTAGCAGGGATCGAGCAAATGATGCGTATACCAAGTGTCTTAGAAAACTGGGTCTTGCCCGAAATCGATTAGCAGCTCGCTATTGCGCTACGGAGCGAAGAAAGGTTACTATTTTGGAAATGCACGAAAATGATATTACAAAATTAATTTTGGACAAGGCATTTTTGATCCATAGATAGTTGTGTTCAGGATTGCTTGAATCGATCTATGAAAAAGTCTTGGCTTTTGAATTAAAAAATGAAGGATTAAAAGTGACAAGTCAAGAACCAATCACTTTCAAATGGGATGGCTTTGTTTTTGAGAAAGGATTTCGAGCTGATCTGATTATTGAGATTAAGGTGATCATTGGAGTGAAATCATTTCAAATTTTATCACTGGTTCACCCAAAGCAATTGTTGACCTATTTGAAATTAACTGAATTAAAGTTAGGACCACTTCTCAGTTTAATGAGGCACTGCTCAAAGACGGAATCAAAAGAGTTGTAAAAGGATTATAAATTTCAATAAAACTCGTCGCGTCGTCGCTAGCTGAAAAACATTAATCCCGGCTTTTCAAATCTCCACGCTTGATTGATCGAATGAATTGCCCCCATGCAAAGGGATCGAGTAGACGAAGTGGTCTAGGACCGTATAGGTCTTGATTTTGAAGCATCTGACCCTGCTGGAAATAGCGGAAGTTTTCATTGCCAGAGGCAGGCATCTGCTCGGCCCATCGCAATAACATTTCAGGACTCATATTGGCGCGGCTAATGGACATCGGGTCGACCACATTCATAGCCAATACAGCATCTTTAAACTCCTTTTCGCTAGGGTAAGGCATTACTTCTATTTCAGCCAAGGCAATCTCATCCACTTCCATGGTCAGAATCAGACTGATTTTGTCAGATTCTATATTAGAAGGGACCTTAAAAGTTTGCCTTTTTAAACCGATAAAACTAAAAACCACACTATCTCCTTCCAATACAGGCATGGAGAAATAGCCGTATCTCCCACTACTGGTGCCTCGGCCCTTTTTCGGAACATAAATATTTACACCAGGAACGGCATCAGTGCTGTCAGCATTTAAAATAATACCAGAGAGCTGAATTACTTTTTTATCAAGATCAGTTTGTGCGTGGGCATCAGACATGCCAAGCCATATTGACGAAACGAAAGCAAGTGCTAAGATTAAAATTGGATTCTTCACGAATTTGTAACTAATTGGTCAGCCAAAAGTTGGCGGGTTGGAATCTGAATACCCTAATTTCGGGGGTTTTTTTAAATTCGCCAGTAAATCTTGGTTAAAACTTACTAATGCGCCTCAAAAATATCAGTTTAAATTATGGATTACGAATTTTCAAGGCATTAGGTGAAGAACCTCGTGTGCGAATTATCCATTTGTTGATGCTGAATAAAGAATTAACCATTTCTGATTTGGAACATATTTTGGATTTTACCCAGACCAAAACCAGCCGTCACCTCATTTATTTGAAGAATGCAGGACTTTTGGGAAGTCGTCGAGTAGACCAATGGATGTTTTATTACATCCTTGAAGAGTACCTGGAAATCATTCATCAGATTTTTAAGTTTATACAGAAGGATGCTAGTTTGATTCGTGATCAGGAGACTTTCGAAATACTCAAATCCAATCGTGAATTGGCCATCAATAAAATTCAGAATAATCAATACCGTAGATAAAATCATTTGAAAACTTACCAACACCTCTTCTTCGACTTGGACCATACTCTTTGGGATTATGATCGAAATGTCACCGAGTCCTTATCGGAACTCTATGAACATTACCAACTCACTGAACTTGGAATTCCAACTTTTGAAAAGTTTTTTGAGGCATTTCATGCTGTTAATTTTCAGCTTTGGGATTGGTACAATGTGGGTAAAATCGATAAAGTCAATCTCCGAAAAGAGCGTTTTCCCCGGATCTTTACACATGCCGGGGGGCGTGCAGAGGGTATTCCTGTCGAGTTTGAAGAGGATTTCATGCATCGGACTTCATCCAAGCCTCATGTTTTTCCTTATTCTAAAGAGATCCTCACTTACCTCAAAGAGAAGTACAAAGTGCATATTATTACCAATGGCTTTAATGAATCGCAGGCCAAAAAAATGAAGTCATCAGGTTTAGATGTTTTCTTTGATTTGGTGGTAACCTCAGAGACGACTGGTCATAAAAAACCGGATCCACGAATTTTTCATTACGCGATGGGGCAGTTGAAAACAAATGCCAAAGATTGTCTCATGATCGGAGACAATCCCCAATCGGATATTTTGGGGGCGCAGCGGGCCGATATAGATCAGGTGTATTTCAATCCTGAGGGTAAAGTTTCAGATATTTTACCGACCTACGAAATAAAGCATCTTCAAGAGCTGGAGGCACTTTTGTAAGTAAAATCACGCTCCTTTAGCCTCGGAAATCCTATCTTTGAAATTCAGAAATCACATAAACTCCAATAGTATGTTAAAAGGTTTTTTCAACGTGCCTACACCGGTCAATGAGCCGGTGAAATCCTATGCGCCGGGAAGCCCTGAGCGTAAAGAATTACAAGCCAAACTCGCCGAGTTGCGAGCCACTCAAGTCGATGTGCCTATGTACATCGGTAGTGAGGAAATCCGTACGGGAAAAACTAGACCCCTCTCTCCTCCCCATGATCATCAGCATATTTTGGGGCATTTTCATGAGGGAGATGCCTCACACGTCGAGCAGGCGATCAATGCAGCTCTGGGAGCTAAGGAAGCTTGGGAAAATCTGGAATGGGAACAGCGTGCTGCCATTTTCTTAAAAGCAGCCGATTTATTGGCGGGTCCTTACCGAGCCAAGATCAACGCAGCTACTATGCTTGGACAATCCAAAAATGCCATGCAGGCTGAAATTGACTCCGCTTGTGAGTTTATCGATTTTCTTCGGTTCAATGTGAAGTACATGACAGAGATATATGCTCAGCAGCCGCCTGTTTCAGGTGGAGGGGTATGGAACCGTTTAGAGCAACGGCCATTAGAAGGCTTTGTATTTGCCCTGACTCCCTTCAACTTCACTGCAATCGCCGGGAATCTCCCAACTTCTGCAGCCATGATGGGTAATACCATCGTGTGGAAACCAGCCTACACACAGATCTATTCAGCGAATGTGCTGATGGAAGTCTTTAGAGAAGCTGGAGTTCCCGATGGAGTGATCAATTTGATCTATGTAGATGGACCTACGGCTGGGGATATCATCTTCAAGCATCCTGATTTTGCAGGAATTCACTTCACAGGTTCTACGGGCGTATTCCAGCATATCTGGAAAACCATAGGAGAAAATATCAAGCTTTATAAATCCTATCCAAGAATCGTGGGAGAGACTGGTGGAAAAGACTTTGTACTCGCACACAAATCCGCTGATGCCAAAGCTGTTGCTGTAGGATTGGTTAGAGGTGCATTTGAATACCAAGGCCAAAAATGCTCTGCTGCTTCAAGAGCCTATATTCCATCCAACCTTTGGGAGGATGTTAAAAAGTACATGCTGGAGGATTTGGCAAGCCTGAAAATGGGTGGAACAGAAGATTTTACCAACTTTATCAATGCAGTCATTGATGAGAAGTCATTTGACAAAATTGCCAAGTATATAGATAATGCAAAAGCTGCCGAGGGAGTAGAAATCATCGCGGGCGGTAACTACGACAAGTCTAAAGGTTACTTCATCGAACCAACTGTCATCCTGACTCAGGACCCGATGTACACAACCATGTGTGAAGAGATTTTTGGTCCGGTTTTGACCATCTACGTGTACAATGCGGAGCATTTTGAGACGGTGCTCGAACTCGTCGATCAGACTTCCCCTTATGCATTGACTGGCGCTGTTTTCTCCCAAGATCGCTATGCCATAGAATTGGCTACGCAAAAGCTAAGAAACGCCGCGGGGAATTTCTACATTAATGACAAGCCAACCGGCGCTGTGGTCGGTCAGCAGCCATTTGGTGGAGCGAGAGCTTCCGGTACCAACGATAAGGCCGGCTCGATGATCAATTTGCTCCGCTGGGTGTCTCCACGCACCATTAAGGAAACCTTTGTGTCTCCTACGGATTATCGATATCCTTTTTTGGGGAAAGATTAATTGACCTTTGGGGTTTTGAAAACCCCGAAGGTCTTATTGCAAAAAACATTCAAGTTCAGAAAAACTTCGAGGTAGAAAAGACCTCGAAGATTTTCAAGAGCCTCGGTCCCGATAAAATCGTGATCGGGGCTTTTTTTGTGACCTAAAGGATTAAAAAAAAATCGAAAGCCCCGTTTACTAGAAAAGATTTCTTTACAAAAACATTTAATATTAGTCACAATTTATTGTTTTGCTTTAAATACGGTGTAAACAATTAGAACATAAATTAACATCAAAATACCGTTTACAATTACATAAAGCGGGGCTGAAAACTCAGAAAAAGAAAAAATTAAATTGCTCGAAAAAGCAATCAAAAAGAAAATGCCTGAAACTACCCTCATCATTGTTGTGGTTCTTGGAAACCTGAAACTAATCGCTATCGCCAATAATAAGCTAATCGTAGTAAACAAAAAACAGCCCAAACTTAACAGCGTTTTGTTTTCAAAACTGTAAAAGCGATAAAAACCATAGGCTATTAATCCACACACTCCGATTGCAATGGCTGACTTAACTAAATTTATTTTCACCTCTTATTTAGTTACACGCCTGGAGGCGGGGGTGGAACATTTGAAAATAGGTTTGCAAGTTCAGTAATATTACCTGCCAATTCCCATCCAGTCATGCCCTCTTTCCATGCATAATGATTTTTTGTCAACTGTCCGTTTTGTGCAAGTTGTTTGATTTGTTCAAGATTGTATGGACCAGATTGTTGTCCGTTAGATGAGATATAATAAAGTAAAGCTGGTGGTGGCGGAGGCATTTTATTCAGGTTTGTCATCATTCCTCCCATTTGATTACCCATAGTACCACCGATTCCCATTCCCACCAGAAGACCAACGGGATTTAAACCTCCACTATCTCCTCCGCCAAGATTTATATTTCCCATTTCTCCCAAATTCTCGGCAGCGGTTTTTAAAACTTCGGATTGTTTATTCAATTGATGAACTTGGAAATTTTTACCCTCAACACCTAATTCCACATCCTTTCGATTTATTCTCAAGGTTTCATCCAGATTTTCAATCTCAATGTCTGTTTTTGCCTCAATAAATTTGGTTTGTTGGTCGGCAGTGGATTTTTTGAGTTGAAGATAGTGTGGATTTTCCTTGTCCAATTCTAAGGCACTGATATCAATCCGCTTAAAGTTGATTCCGAAATCATCTTCAAGAACTGCCTTGATTTTCGATTTGACCAACTCACCGATTTCGTCAATTTTTCTTTCCAGTTGCATAACCGGAATATTTTCATCCAGAGGAATGTTCAATACGATTGATTTAACTTTACGAATGAAAAACCCCTTGATTTGATTTTTAAAATCTTCAAGGTCAAATTCACGAAGCCTATTTAATTTTATAAATGATTTGTAATCAGTCAGATTAAAAGTCATACTACCTCTTACTGCACAAGGAACACCCAATTCAGGAAAACGCGGGTCGAATATATCAAAATACGGGATCCCGAATTTTATTTGATTATTTCTTGCGAGGTTGATAAAATAAATTTCCGCTTGAAATGGGGAACTGCCACCAAATGCAGCTCCGACAATACTTGTAAGAACAGGAAAGTTGGCTGTTCTAATGGTATCGTCATGTGGGCCAATAATATAATCCTGAATTGTTCCTTGATTTTGCTGATAGACAAAAACTGCTAGTTCTCCGTCTTTAACGCGTAAACTGCTACCATAGCGGATCGCGTTTTCTTTCTTTGAAGAATTTGCAGTACCCGAAGGTTTCCATTTCCAAACAAGATATTCCGGTTCGTCACAGCGGATGACATCCATGAGTCCGCCTTCGCTTTTATTTCCAAATAATATCATTCTGTTATTTTTTGGAACTTAATTGCGAGACCATATTTTCTATTTCTGCAAGCAAAGATTTGTCATCTTTCAAAGACATTTTTGCTTTAAAAACGACCTGGTCTATTTTTGATTTCCATGCAGGAACTAATGCATTGTGTTCTTCCTCTGCAATAGTCTTTTTGCTAAAAAAACCCTTCTTAATAGGAGTGGCCTTAGAAATACCTAAAGTTAAAAATTCCAATAAAGGTTCTTTTGTATTTGGAATTGGAAAGCTAGTTATTATCTGTACTTTTCTTGAATGAATTTTTTCTTTGTGCAATTCCTCATGTTTTTTTAGTCGTTCTTCATTTTTCTGTTTATCTAAAGCTGCATAAGAATTCCCCATAATACCACCTAGGATCCCTCCCATATCACCAGTGTGAATTTCTCTAAATTGATCCTTAGGAATATTATCCGCTTCCATTAACGCTTCAAACAATTTGTTAATGGTAGCATCGCTTTGAATATCCCTAAATTCATATCCACAATCTGAGCATTTACCTGAAAAAGATTGAACAATTGATCCACAAGAAGGACATTTTTTCACATCACCATACTTATCAGATTTTGGTGCAGAAACTGGAGGCGAATCTTTTTTTGCTTGATTTTTCTCGAAAAGCTTTGCATCAAGCACCATTTCAAATTCATCCAAATCAATACCTTCTGCTTCTGCTTTTTTAAAAAGAACTTGCTTTTCTTTTTCTGTTAGCTCGCCATCAGCAAGGGCAAGTTCAATGAGTTTTTCTACTTGTTCGTTATACATTGTTGGATTTGATTAAAGAGCTTTTTTTTCACTATAGATTAGAATTAACTACTTCATTATTCTCCTTTCTATCTCCTCCACTGAATGTACCGTGTCGATAATTTCACCGTTAGTAAGGCAAATTCTTGATTCAACTCGGACCCTCACTTTATCATCATCTTTCCTTTTTGAAAGGTCAATTATGTGGAGGATATGGTTGACATTGATCAATCTGTGGTCTGAACCCTGCAATGTCAAGGGGTTATAATTATCTTCGATTTTGATGAACATTCCAGTTTAATTTTGGGTGACTATTTATTCTAAAGATTTCAGTTAGGAACTTTTACTTTTAATCGGGCAGAATCAGAAAAAACCCGATTGTACAAATGAAAAACCCTTTTACTCAATTAGCTTGTAAGGCTTTACTAATTGTTTGGCCAAATTACCAATGTGATTCAAAGAAAGATGGACAAAACTGTTCCAAATAGGCTCAAATAGCCGGGCAGCCCAAAGCAAAAAGAAATAACAAGAACCTAAAGACTACAGAAGGAAAACTCCCCCTGCTATCATCAAAACGAGGGACACCCAGTGCAAAACATCCATGCGGTCGCGAAATACCATACCTCCAAAAATCACTGTCAATACCGGAACAGCAAAACCAGCGACAGATGCCAAAAATGGATCTGCTGTTTTTAACCCAATCGTACCCGCAAAAATCCCTGCAAAAATTACCACTGCCATCAAAGCCATTTTAAGGGTTGATTGACTCTCGGAATTTCGGGAATTCTCTGCCGGTCTGAAAAAAATGCCGAGCAGTGACGTGGTAATCAAAACAGTGGTTTCCTGAGTACAGATGATCGCCAAAGGAGGAAAGATCTTCAAGCTTTCCCATTGAATCAAAAGGGAAACTGAAAAGGAAAGCGTCATTCCGATTAAAAGTAAATGGTGTTTAAACACAGTCTTTTCCTTCTGAGCTTTGAGACGATCGTTAAAACAGAACACTAAATAACCGGTCATCATTAACACTGAACCCAAAATAGCTTTGGTTGTGAGACTTTCTTCACTGAATAAGTATGTGTAACACCCCGCGATACCCGTACCCAAAAGTGAATAAAAAGCCATTTGAATCAAGCTCCCCGATTTCAAAAAGGTTACCATTAAAACCAATCCTAACACTCCAAAAAGTGATGCAATGAATACATAAATTGAATTGGGGTGGAGGATAAAATCGATAAGATTTACTTGAGTAACCCAGGCAGCCCCAAGAGCGAAGGCAAAAGTGAATATTGCTCTCCGACTGATTATATGCAAGGGTTGTTCGCCTTTCAAAAAGAGCTTCCAGAGCACATTGTTAAAAGCGTAGAGACAAACTGAAAGAAAAAGCCACAACATTACCTATCTCCCTTTATTAGTTGTGCCACCACTTCATAATCTCTAAAAATTGTTACTCTTATGAAGTTATTAACCAAAAGAGGCTCAAATTCATTAATTACAATATGAGCCTTTTCAAATTCATCAACTAGAAAACAAGCATACGCTCTATAGATTTTGAGCTGATTGAGGTTGATTTGAGTCCAAATATCTTTGCCCAACTCATTTGAATAAGGTAGAAATTCAAGAACTTTTTGAATCAATAAATCTCGTCTCTTTGAAAATAACAGTCTCACAATTATAAGAACAGCGATAATTCTGGCATCATCATTTATTTGATCAAAGTATTTCTCAAACTCATTTTTTAGAGAATTTGGTAGTTTTTGGGATTCCACTTCCAGCATCAAGATCCCCAACCTTCTTGCTTTTGGAATCGCATGAACCGGATCGGTCTCCTCAAATTCCCGAATCGGTTCGAGCCATTGACGGCTTGATATTTTTTTTAGTTCGGCCCATTGATACATCAAGCAGTTGTAAAACAACTTAGATTCCAGACCGGTCTTATGCTTTTTATACTCTTGGAGCAGGTCATAGTAATATCCATCTAAGTGGTCCTCATCCACATACCATTCAATTAAAAACTCCCGGGCTTTTTCACTTGCACCAAAATATGGGATCATCTTTTGCATCAATCCGGCTTTAATAAGCTTAATTACAAGATTGTGAATGAAAAAATAGATTTTCAGAGAATCCTGTCTGTAGTCAAAAACACCATCAAGTTCGAATAGCTGTCCTAGTATCGAAATGTTTCTTTGAGATATTGCAGCATCTACGATGGCCTCCAGAAGGTTAAACAAGTTGGGGCTATCAATAAATTTGGATACTTGCTTTCTAACCTCATCAAGAGATGAAATACCTCCAATTTGAATCGCAGAAATTACCTGTAATAAATCAAAATGATTAAGTTCAGACTCCTTTTCAACAAAATCTTTCCAATTGTAGTAGCCTAGGCTTTGGCAAATGAGGTCTAAAGTGGACTTGGTCGGCGAATGCGGGGAATCGTATTGAAAAACCCGACGCAGGGTACTTTGGCTTACACTAACGTGAGTTCTTTCAAAAAGGAACTCAGAAACCCTGTAATAACTCTTGTTTGCGTTGAAAGATACATTTACCCTCTTCGCCAGCCTCTGTCTTAGTCTTTCAAGTAGTTTTTCATCTAGGTCACCAATGGCTTTCGGCATAGATTGTTACTTTTTTTCGGTTTGAAATACTAAGCTATAAAAATCAGTGAATTCAAATCGTGGATATAGGCTGCAGGCCAAGAATCGTTCTCCAAATCCAAAATCACCTTGTTCATAAACAAATAAAACAAAAAAGCGACTGAATCTCTCCAGCCGCTCGTAAATCGTAATTCAAAAATCCTTAAGTATACATCGCTCCATTCACATGGATCACCTGTCCGGAAATGTAGGTGCTCATCTCCGAACCCAAGAAAACGCACACATCGGCGATTTCCTCCGGCTTGCCCCCGCGCTTCATCGGGATAGCATCTCTCCAGCCTTGCACGGTCTTTTCGTCCAGTACTTCCGTCATTTCAGTCTCGATAAATCCAGGTGCCACAGCATTGCATCGGATATTTCTTGATCCCAATTCTAAGGCCACTGATTTGGTAAAACCGATGATTCCTGCCTTGGAAGCGGCATAGTTCGCCTGACCGGCATTTCCTTTGGCACCGACTACGGAGGTCATGTTGATGATTGAGCCGGATTTGGCTTTCATCATGGTGCGGGTGGCCGCTTTGACGGTATTGAAGCAGGATTTCAGGTTTACATTCATGATTTCATCCCAAGACTCCTCGGTCATTCTCATCAATAGATTGTCTCGGGTGATACCGGCGTTGTTGATCAAAATGTCCAGGCTACCGAATTCACTGACCACATTATTGATCAATTCCTCGGCAGCTTGAAAATCAGAAGCATCAGATCGATATCCTTTGGCTTTGATGCCAAATTCCGCTAATTCGGATTCCAATGCTTGCCCTTTTTCTACAGAGGATAAAAATGTAAATGCCACGTTGGCGCCTTCCTGAGCAAATCGGATGGCAATAGCTCTTCCGATTCCCTTGGATGCACCGGTAATTAAGGCTGTTTTTCCTGAAAGTAAACCCATGTATTTTCGTTTTTTTGTTTGTCCCAAAATTAGAAAAAAAGACAGAAGAATCAGGTCGCTTCATTTATTCAATTCATTTTTCCTTGATTTTCAAAGGATAAAACTGTGATTTTTCCTCTGAGGGAAATATTGAAACAAGAAAATTGCTTTTCCCGAATATTTATTCTGTGGATGAGTTTTTATGTCCAATTCAACTGACCATTATTGATCGATAGACTATTTTGACCAAATTTTTTTCTGAATCCAAAAGGCCTATTTTTGCATAGTTTCAATTCGTTATCAACTAAGAATAAAAATATGTCTTCAACCAAATTTGACTTAATCGTTTTGGGGAGTGGTCCCGGTGGATACGTAGCCGCGATTCGAGCTTCCCAGCTTGGCCTCAAGACGGCGATCGTAGAGGCGGAAGAGTTGGGGGGGATTTGCCTCAACTGGGGTTGTATTCCTACCAAAGCCTTACTGAAAAGCGCCCAGGTTTTTGAATACATCAATCACGCCAATGACTATGGAATTAGCGTGAAAGATGCCAAAGCGGATTTTTCCGGAATGGTAAAGCGAAGTCGAGGAGTAGCAGACGGCATGAGCAAAGGAGTTACTTTTTTGATGAAGAAAAATAAGATCGAGGTGATTCCGGGATGGGGAAAAATCCAAGCAGGGAAAAAAATCGAAGTAGCCGACAAAGACGGTAAAAAGACTGTTTATTCTGCCGATAACATCATCATCGCAACTGGGGCTAGAGCACGTCAGCTACCTTCGATGAAAATTGACGATAAGAAAATTATAGGCTACCGCAAAGCCATGACTCTAGACAAGCAACCCAAAAAGATGGTGATTGTCGGTTCTGGAGCGATCGGTGTTGAGTTTGCCTACTTTTACAATGCTATCGGTACTGAGGTGACTATCGTCGAATACATGGACAGAATTGTTCCTGTTGAAGACGTGGAAGTATCTAAGGCCTTGGAGAAAATCTATAAAAAGTCAGGAATGACCATCATGACTTCTTCGGAAGTGACAGGCGTAGATACCAAAGGAACAGGTTGTAAGGTTACTGTCAAAACTGCAAAAGGTGAAGAAACATTGGAGTGCGACATCGTACTTTCTGCAGCTGGAGTCGTATCTAATATCGAAGACATTGGATTGGAAGACGTAGGAATCCTAGTGGATAAAGGTAAAATCAAAGTGGATGAATACTACAAGACAAATATGCCTGGGTATTACGCCATTGGTGATGTAGTTGCTGGACCAGCTTTGGCGCACGTAGCATCTGCAGAAGGAATTATTTGCGTAGAGAAAATCGCAGGTCATACGCCTGAACCTTTGGATTATGGAAATATCCCGGGTTGTACCTATTGTTCTCCGGAAATCGCCTCAGTAGGAATGACCGAAGCTAAAGCAAAAGAAGCTGGCTATGAAGTTCTCGTTGGTAAGTTTCCTTTCTCTGCTTCTGGCAAAGCATCTGCCGCGGGAGCCAAAGATGGTTTTGTGAAATTGGTCTTTGATAAGAAATATGGCGAGTTACTCGGAGCGCATATGATCGGTGCGAATGTGACCGAAATGATTGCCGAAATCGTAGCTATCCGCAAGTTGGAAACCACAGGCCATGAATTGATCAAAACGGTACACCCACACCCAACAATGTCTGAAGCGGTGATGGAAGCGGCTGCTGCAGCTTATGACGAAGTGATTCACCTTTAATTTTGATGAATTATAAAAATATATCGACACCAGGCCGAAACAATTGGTCTGGTGTTTTATTTTTAACCGTGACACACACGAAAAGTTGATTTTGGAAGAAACACAATTAATCGCAGGATTGCGTTCGAGAGACCGAAAGACGGTGGAGTATTTGTATGACAAGTATTCAACGGCGCTTTTTGGAGTGATTTCCAGAATCATTCCTGATCGAGATATCGCAGAGGAGGTTTTTCATGATGCTTTTGTAAAGATTACCCAGAAAATTGATTTTTATGACGAATCCAAGGGTAGGCTTTACACTTGGATGGCTAATATTTGTAGAAATTCGGCTATAGATAAACTGCGCTCCAAGGAAATTTCGCAATCCAATAAGACCAACACCATAGAAGACTTCGTATATGGTTTCGAAAGTGAATCAGGTACAATGGAGCACGTGGATGGAATCGGTGTGAAAGAGCTGATGAATCAGCTAAACGAGGATCAAAAGTTTATAATCGAGTATATTTACTTCAAGGGATATACTCACTCAGAGATTTCGGAGGAATTTGATATTCCCCTTGGAACAGTGAAATCCCGTGTCAGAGCGGCAATACAGGTATTAAAAAAGAACTTAGACAGCATCTAGTGGATATTCAAGAATACATAGCATCAGGCAAACTCGAGCTTTTCCTTCTGGGAGAGTTGACCGATCGTGAGCGTGAAGAAGTGCTGGATCTCGCTAAGGAATACCCTGAAGTACGAGAGGAATTAGACGCTTTGGAAAAAGCCATGTTTGCCTTTGATCAATTGACAGGAAAGGCTCCTTCTGCAAAAGTAAAATCTGACATTTTTGCAAGCTTGGAGGATGAGTTTCAAAAATCTGAAACGGAGGAGACATTGACCGATTTACCAAAGAAGGAAGGTAAAGTAGTACAATCCACTTTTTGGAAAAGTTTTGCAGTGGCAGCATCCATCGTTGCGATAATTGCTTCATTGGCAGCTGTTTACTTTGCTGGTAAATTTTACGACACGGATCAGCGCTTTACGGCATTACTTCAAGAGCAGCAAGTTCTGGCTGATAATCTAAATCAGGTTAAGCAGGAGTACGAAGAAACGGATTCGAGATTAGACCGCTTGGTTGCAGGTGACTTCAAACGAGTAGAAATGCTTGGAGAAGCTCTAGAAATGCAGAAAGATGCCAAAGTGGATGTCTTTTGGGATCAGGGAAAGAAAGAGGTTTTTATTGCGGTGAATCGCCTAAATTCATTAAGTGCCGAATTTGATTATCAGCTTTGGGCTATTGGTCCTGATGGTCCAATCGGAATTGGGCTTGTAGATCCTGCTCAGCCTTTTAGTCTGCAGCAGATGAATGCGGTGGCCGAGGCAGGTGCTTTTGCCATTACGATCGAACCAAAAGGTGGTTCTGAATCTCCTACGCTAGAAAAGCTGGTTGTATTGGGAGAAGTCGCTTAATTTGATTGGTTAAAACATTGAAGCTGGTTAAAACATTGAAGCCCGTTCTTACAAGATCGGGCTTTTTTAATCCCTTTTAGTAAACTTGTAAGTGACTCAAACTATTGCCTATTCATGGAACTTCAACTTTCGACTCCTGCGCTTTTATTTTCGGCTATTACCCTCTTGATGCTGGCTTTTACCAATCGTTTTTTGGCAATAGCAAATTTGATTCGAGGGTTGCATAAAAAATTTAAGGAGAATCCTGACGAGGAGCTTGTCGTGGAGCAATTGCACAATTTGAGACGAAGGCTCTCTTTGATCAAAAACATGCAGCTGTTTGGCATTTTTAGCTTTTTATTGTGTGTGATTTGTATGTATTTGCTTTTCCAAGGCTACACGATTGCGGCTAATTGGATATTTGTAGGGAGCATGGCTTCGTTACTGATTGCTTTGGGTCTTTCATTAATTGAAATTCAGATTTCTACCAAAGCACTAAACTTGGAGCTTTCAGATATGGAAGAGGTATTTCGGTCTCGGAAGGGTAGTTTGGATTTTATTTTCAAAAAAGAGAACAAAAAAGAATGAAATCGAGCAAGACCCAAAGCGACACACAGAGGTATGCCCCGATGGGTCGGGGAATGCTTGCGAAGATTCCATGTGGCCATTAAAAATCAAATTATATAACACATGAAAAAATATTTTGGATTGCTGATTCTATTGATTGGGTTTCAAGCTTGTCAATCTCAGCAATCAAAAGGCGATGGTTCAAATGACGGAACTGGGAAATTAAATCGGATCTCGGTTTTCAATATAGCCGATGCCAGGCAGTTTTATACTTGGACCGCTGATCGAATTCCCATGGTTTCCGCGCACAGGGGAGGGCCTTATCCTGGATTTCCAGAAAATGCGATTGAAACCTTTGAAAATGTACTCATATATACTCCTGCCATTATCGAATTGGATGTGGCAATGACTCGGGATTCTGTATTGGTCTTAATGCATGATGATGAGCTCGACCGGACGACCAATGGAACGGGAAAGGTAAATGAAGTGAGTTATGAATACATTCAAAGTCTGTTTTTGGAAGACATGGATGGGCAATTGACTGATTTCAAGGTGCCAACATTGGAGGAAGCGTTGCTTTGGTCTAAGGGAAAAGCACTGCTTACTGTGGATATCAAGCGTTCAGTGCCTTTTGAAAAAGTGGTGGAAACGGTTCGTACTACAGAGGCGGTGTCTTATGCTGCCCTGATTTCTTATACTTTTCCAGCGGCCAAGAAACTCCATTCTCTTGCGCCAGAATTAATGCTTTCGATCACGATTAGGAACGAAGAGGAAATTCAGCGTTTTGAGGAGACGGGTATTCCTTGGGATCGGGTAATTGCATTTACCGGCTTAGCTGAGAGAAACTGGGAATTCAATGAGCAATTGCATCAAAAAGGTGCCTTTACTATTTTGGGAGTTTTGGGCAACTTGGATCGGAGTGCCATAGCCCGAGGAGATGAAATTTATGTAAGCTTTATTCAAAACGGAGCCGATATTTTAGCCACAGACCGACCGATAGAAGCTGCTGCAGCGATCCGTGGTCTTGTCCCTAATCAAAGTTCAAAATCTATATATTTCAAAAATGCTAATTGATCTGAGAAGTGACACCCTGACCCGACCAAGTCCGGGAATGAAAGAAGCGATGTTTGCCGCACCTGTTGGAGACGATGTCTTTGGCGAAGACCCCACTGTTAATGCTCTTGAGGAGAAAATCGCCAAACGCTTTGGGGTGGAGGCGGCGATTTTTTGTCCATCCGGCACGATGACCAATCAGATTGCTATTCGGCTGCATACTCAAATTCAAACTGAGGTCATTTGCCACAAATATTCTCATATCTATCTTTACGAAGGAGGCGGAATTATGGCTAATTCGCTCGCTTCTGTAAAATTATTGGATGGAAATTTAGGAAAAATTACTGCTGCTCAAGTAGCTGAATCCATCAACCCGGATGATGTTCATGCTCCTGAGACAACATTGGTTTCTTTGGAAAATACGATGAACAAAGGCGGAGGGAGCATTTATACCCTCGATGAGGTCAAGCCTATAGCCGCTCTTTGTCAAGAAAAAGGAATCAAACTTCATTTGGATGGCGCTAGACTGTTCAATGCTTTGGTGGAAACTGGTGATAGTCCTGCCGATTGGGGGGCGCATTTTGACACAATTTCGATTTGTTTGAGCAAAGGATTAGGCTGTCCTGTTGGTTCAGTCTTAGTAGGAAGCAAGGCCGATATCAAAAGAGCTAGAAAAGTGCGAAAGGCATTTGGCGGTGGGATGAGGCAGGCTGGATTTATGGCTGCAGCTGGGATTTATGCACTGGACCATCAGGTAGAAAGATTGAAAGAAGATCATATACGAGCCAGAGCTTTGGGTGAAATGCTGAGCAAACTCTCGGTGGTATCGGAGGTTTTTCCAGTATCAACCAATATTGTTATTGCCAGATTGGAGGGAGTAAGTCCGGAAGAATTCATGAAAAAGCTTTCAGACCTAAGGATAAAATCTGTCAAGTTTGGGAAAGACCTTGTTCGATTTGTGACCCATTTGGATTTTGGAGACGAGCACTTGGAGGAGTTTGGGAAAAGAATTCAGAATATCTAGTCAAGACAGTATTTGACGCTATTCAAATCCAATCATGCCTGAAAAGGCCATTTTTATGCTATTTTTCAATTCTCAAAGGGAAATTAAATCTTAAAGAAAAAATATCCTCATACTCGATACTTTCTGATTTCTTGGCTCTAATCTCTTGCTTCTACGAAAATGAATCCAACTCCTCTAGCCGAACGTATGCGTCCCACCCGATTGGAAGACCTGATCGGGCAGGAGCATTTATCTTCCCCTTCGTCTTTTTTGCATAAGGCCATCAAGTCTGGAAATGTGCCCTCGCTGATTCTTTGGGGGCCTCCGGGAGTGGGCAAGACTACCATTGCCAATATTATAGCCAATGAAATCAAGGCTCCTTTTTATACGCTCTCAGCGATCAGTTCGGGAGTAAAGGATATACGAGAAGTCATCGAGAAAGCGAAATTTCAAATGGGTGTGGTACTTTTTATCGATGAAATCCACCGCTTTAATAAATCTCAGCAGGATGCACTTTTGGGAGCGGTCGAAAAAGGGATTATTCGACTGATCGGGGCGACGACTGAAAATCCATCATTTGAAGTGAATTCAGCCTTGCTTTCCCGCTGTCAGGTATTTACCCTCAATCCACTCGGGAAGACCGAAATGGAGGCGATGATGAAGCAGGCCTTGGAAAAGGATGTGGAGTTGAAAAAAGTAAGCGTAGAATTACAAGAAACAGATGCCTTGTTGCGGATTTCGGGAGGTGACGGTCGAAAGCTTTTAAACTTGCTGGAAATAGTGATCGACGGAATCAATGAAAACCCTACGGTAATCACTGACGAAAAAGTCATGAAGATTGCGCAGCAAAAAGTCGCCTTGTATGACAAATCCGGAGAACAGCATTACGATATTATTTCGGCTTTTATCAAATCCATCCGTGGTTCCGATCCCAATGCTGCCGTGTATTGGCTGGCAAGAATGATCGAAGGAGGAGAGGATGTGAAATTTATCGCTCGCAGGCTGGTGATTTTAGCATCCGAAGATATAGGCAATGCCAACCCCAATGCATTGCTTTTAGCGACTAATTGCTTTGAAGCGGTTAAAATCATCGGCTATCCCGAAGCAAGAATTATTCTTTCCCAATGTGTGACCTATTTGGCGAGTTCACCCAAAAGTAATGCTTCTTATTTGGCAATCAACAAAGCACAGGCCTTGGTCAAAGAAACGGGAAACCTCTCGGTTCCTTTTCACCTCCGAAATGCGCCGACTAAGCTGATGAAGGACTTGGACTATGGCAAAAATTATAAGTATGCGCATGATTTTCCTGGGAATTTCGTGAACCAAGAGTTTTTGCCGGATGAAATCAAAAACACTTCTATCTATCAGCCGGGGGAGAATGCCCGGGAAAACGAACTACGGAAATACCTGTCCAGCAGATGGAAAGGTAAATATGGCTATTGATAGAAAATTTGAGATTTATCAAATAATCTTTACTGGACAATGAATAAAATGCTTTTAAGATAGAAATTTGGATGTATTAAGATTAGAAGCTCATTTATAAATAAAAATATTAGTTCGAATTACTTTTTTGTTTCGATAAAAAGTATGTTTTTAGTCCCCAGATTTATGTTAACTGGTAAAAAAGTCTTTTTTTGGCGCTTTTACCGTCCACCATCGGACACAATAAACAAATCAGGTCGATTTAACGATTATACAACTAAACTAACCATAACTTTTGCTATGAGAAAACTAGCTGCTTTAGGCTTGGTTGCAGGAATGCTTAGTATGCCTGCGCTTGCCCAAAACAAGATTGACTTCAGGGAATTCACCTTGGATAACGGATTGCATGTGATCATGCACCAGGACAATACTACCCCGATTGTCATTACATCGGTTTTGTACCATGTCGGTTCAAAAAATGAAAACCCTGAACGAACAGGATTTGCACATTTTTTCGAGCATTTGATGTTTGAGGGCACTGAAAACATCGAGCGAGGAGAATATATGAATATTATTCAAGGTCGTGGGGGAACGCTCAATGC
This sequence comes from Algoriphagus faecimaris, assembly GCF_900101705.1. Classification (GTDB taxonomy): domain Bacteria; phylum Bacteroidota; class Bacteroidia; order Cytophagales; family Cyclobacteriaceae; genus Algoriphagus; species Algoriphagus faecimaris. Next base: position 196,621 of record NZ_FNAC01000002.1, read on the forward strand.
ATTTACTTCTAACGACATTACCTACTATTATGAATTACTCCCGTCAAACGAATTGGAACTGGCGCTCTACATGGAAAGTGAGCGAATGCTTCATTCCAAAGTGGATGTCACAGGTGTAGAGACCCAGCGTGAAGTGGTGAAAGAAGAAAGACGTCAGCGCTACGAAAATCAGCCTTATGGTACTATCCTGCCTGAAACACTGAAGCGTGCCTATGCCGAGCACCCCTATCAGTGGGCGCCGATTGGCTCCATGGATCACTTGAATGCTGCAACAATCGAAGAGTTTCAGCAGTTTTATCAGGATTTCTATGTGCCAAACAACGCCACTTTGACTATAGCAGGCGATATCAGCTACGAGGCCACCGAGGAAATGGTGAGAAAATACTTCTCAGAAATCCCTAAAGGACAAAAAGAGATTTATAGGCCTAATGTAACAGAACCAAAGAAAACAGCAGAAATCCGAGATGTGATTTATGACAATATTCAGATTCCGGCGGTAATTCAAGCCTATAACCTCCCTCCTCAAAATCACCCTGATTCCTACGCGCTTTCTTTACTTTCTACTTATTTGACAGGAGGAAACTCGTCATTAATGACCAAAGAACTTGTGGATAAGCAGCAGAAGGCATTGGCAGTAGCTGCGATACCTTTAGAATTGGAAGATGGCGGATTGTTTTTAATGTATGGAATCGCCAATATGGGTGTAGCTCCGGAGGTTTTGGAAACTGAAATAGACGCACTCTTGAAGCAAGTGCAGCAGGAAGGGATTTCTGATCAAGATTTTGAGAAGTTGAAAAATATCACCGAGAATAATATTGTCAGCGGAAATTCTTCAATGGCAGGTATTGCTCAAAACTTAGCCGAAGCCCATGTGATTTATGGAAACACCAATTATATCAATCAAGTAATGGATGCTTATAGCAAAGTGACTCAAGAGGATATTAAAAGAGTGGCTAATGAGTACCTAAACCTTGAAGGTAGAGTGGTGCTTTATTATTTGCCCAAGCCACAAGACGCTGCTACTGAGTAATTGTTTCATCTAAAACTAAAAATCAAATGAAAAAAATCATAACAACATTCATATTTGGGCTCTTGGCTGTAGTTGTTGCCTTTGCTCAAGTCGATAGGAGCCAACTACCTGCTTCTGGCCCTGCACCTGAGATCAAAATCGGGGATGCAGAATCATTTACATTAGATAATGGACTCAAGGTTTTTGTCGTAAATAATGATAAACTACCTAGGGTATCCTTTTCTTTGGTATTGGATAGAGATCCACTTTTCGAGGGAGAGAAAGCAGGTCTTACCGGATTTGTAGGGCAAATGCTCACTGCTGGAACTACAAGTCGAACCAAAGATGAAATTGACCAAGAAGTTGATTTTATCGGAGCGAGTCTTTCTGCATCTTCTACTTCAGTGTTTGCTTCTTCTTTGAAAAAGCATCAGGATAAAGTATTGGAGTTAATGACAGATGTCTTGTATAATCCATCTTTTCCCGCAGAGGAAATGGAAAAAATACAAAAGCAGACCTTGACAGGATTGGCTCAAAGCAAGGATAATCCTGATGCAATGTCAAGTAGGATGATTTCAGCTATGGTATATGGCAAAGACCATCCATACGGTGAGGTCCAAACTGAGGCGACTGTAAAAAACATTACAACGGAAGATGTTAAAAACTACTATCAGACTTACTTCAAACCCAATATTGCTTATCTCGTCATTGTGGGTGATATGACCTTAAGCGAAGCTGAAAGTGTGGTGGGTAAATATTTCTCTAAGTGGGAGTCAGGCGATGTGCCTACATTCGAATACCCAACTCCAAGCAGGACTGCTTCCAATAGAGTAGGACTTGTAGACAGAAGCTCCTCTGTACAGACCGTGATCAATGTAGCTCAGCCAGTACAGCTTCAGTTGGCGGATGAGGATTATCTGCCGAGTAGGCTGCTCAATCAAGTTTTGGGTGGAGGATCTTCGTCTAGATTGTTTGTGAATTTGCGTGAAGATAAAGGCTATACCTATGGCGCTTATTCTTCTATCGGTTCAGATCGATTGATTGCTAGATTTTCGGCCAACGCTTCTGTTAGAACGGAAGTGACTGATTCTGCAATAGTGGAGATGCTCTATGAAATTGAGAAAGTGGTAAATGAAGGCGTGACTGAGGAAGAATTGGCAAAAGCAAAAGCAAACCTTTCCGGTTCTTTTGGAAGATCGTTAGAAAGCCCCGCGACTATTGCGAATTTTGCATTGAATATTGAGCGATATAATCTGCCTAAAGATTTCTATGCGACTTACCTTCAGAAGTTGAATGATCTTAGCGTTGAAGATATCAATGCAACTGCCAAAAGGTTGATCGATCCGAGCAAGCTTTACATAACGGCGGTAGGAAATGGTGATCAGATAAGAGAAAAGCTAGAGAAGTTTGGTCCCGTTACCCTCTATGACAACATGGGCTTTGAAGCGAAAGAACTTACAGCTGATGCGGATGCAACAGCCGAATCTGTCATCGCGAAATACTTGGAGGCAATAGGTGGAGCAGAAAAGGCTCGAAACATCAAAACAACCAAAATGACCATGGAGGCAGAAGTGATGGGGAATAGCCTAAGTATAGATGCCGTTTACGATGTAAATGGTAGATACGGTCAGAAAACATCAGCCATGGGAAATGTCATTCAAAGTACTACCATAATCGGCGATGAGGGTTCAGTCTCCGTTCAAGGTCAGACGATGGCTATACCTGCGGAGCAGTTTAATATAGCTAAGATCAACTCTTACTTATTCCCTGAAGCGCTTTATGAAGATTTAGGTTACTCTTTGCGATTAGAAGGCCTTAAGGATGTGGAAGGCACCGCGGCTTACAAGCTAGTGATGGTCGCAGAGTCAGGAGCCGAGTTGATTAACTATTATGATCAAGCTACTGGCTTGAAGATAAAAAATGAAAACCCGGTATCGGGGGATACATTCTTCTCAGATTATCAAGAGAAGGAGGGGGTATTGATTCCCATGACTTGGACTATCAAGTCGGCAATGATACCTGTACCATTGGAGGCGAAAATATCCAACTTGGAAGTCAATCTTCCCTTGACTGACGAGGATTTTAAATAAGCACAATCGGCATACTTTCATATGGGGACGCGGAGGTACACCGTCCCCTTTTTTTTTACTCACTCCATAAGTTTCTTAATTCATTTTCTACCTCAGTTGCCTTTAGGAAATAGATGGGATAAAAGTTGGCCTTTACTTTGAAGTCAAAATCCAGTACTTGCCCATTTAGTCTTTCGATAGATATTTTAATTTTTTCCTTTTCTTCTACTTGTGTGATTTTATCACCTATCATCAGATGGGGATAGGCAGGGCTCTCGGGATGTATTTTTTGTATTTTATTTTCCGTATATAAGATTCCTAGGTTTCGACAAATAGAATCAGGGTTAGGTTTAGTCTCAAGAGAGATTCCTAGGTAGGGGAGTATTTCCTCTAGTTCTTTGAGAATAGATTCATTTCCTCCAATAAATCGCTTGTAGAAATCGTTACTTTTCCATTCTTTACCGAACTTAGTTATGACCCGCCAAAAAGTCCCCTCTTGATAGCTTCTCTGTCCATATCGGAATCGATCATAGGCATGTTTCATTACTTTGGCCAAAGAAGAGCCTGACTGGTGAAGGTGGATATCAATTGCCCAAGCAACCAATGAGCCGTTGGCGTAGATGTTTTGTTTCTTATCTGGAATACCCGCCTGATAGCCGTCTAACCATAGGTCAAAGGATGACTCCAGCAGATTTTGATTTTTCCAGCCGAAATCTCGAGAAACGCGATTGATCGTTTTCTCTATTTCTCCGAAATATTCCTCTAGACTGAATATTTTTGATTTTAATAGATACAGGTCTCCCATATAGGTGGTGATTCCTTCTAGAATCCACCCGGATTTTGTGTAGTTTTCTTTCGAAAAATCGTAAGGAAACAAATCTCTAGGACGTATACTGCAGACATTCCATGCATGGTAAAATTCATGTGAGGTCACTCCTATGAGTTCCATCATGGAGGACTTTTCTTTCAATTTGTCTGCTGGGCCAAAGGTGATGACAGTGCCTTTTTTATGCTCGACTCCATGGTAGTGAGTGTAAGGAAGAAGCTGGTAAATGAAATGGTATTCATTTTCAGGGAATCCCCCGAAGTCATTAAGTTGCTTTTGGAGGAAGCTGTTCAAGGTGTCTAAAAATGATTTTTTCTCAAAAAACACTTCTCCATGAAACCAGCAATGTATCATCACTTCGCGAAGCGGTAGTTGCCAGTGTGTTAATTTTTTGGCAGCAAGTAGAGTAGAGTCTGCCACTTCTTGGAAGTTGATAGCTTCATATTTTCGATTGGAGATTTCGGGTAGGGTGCAGATTTGCTGGGAAAAACCTTCAAGGTCAAACTGAAAACTGTAAGGTCCGAGAGCCGCCCCTTTCACCTCAAAACAGCAATTGACTAGATTGAGATAAACTTGCTGGTCATCCACCCAGGAGGAACCTGCATCCATTTTTCCTGCAAAAAATTCATAATGGATTTGATATTTCCCGACTTTCGTTGCGTTAAAAGTCCAGCAGTCTTTGGTGGTTTTTTCCCAAAACAAAGCCTGGCCATCCGGTTGAATGACTTGAAAATTTCTAATATTTTGAGCGTAATTTGCGATCTGATAGCGACCAGCACGCCAGGCTGGTAATTGGAGTCTGATCAAGTTGGACTGGTTCAATATAATTTCCAGCTTAATTTGGGTGAATTGGCTGGTGGGGCAGTGGCAAGAAATGGTGTATTCAAACATAGGTGAAAATTAACAGGTTATTCTCGGATAATTATAGTAGAGTAGTTTGTATTTCAGAAAACGCTGCATATCTTTGCAGTCCTTTTTGGAGGTTAAGTCCAGAGGAACAAGTTAAGAAAGCAATTAGATAAAGATATTCGATCATGAAAAGAACATTTCAGCCTTCCCGCAGAAAAAGAAAAAACAAGCACGGATTTAGAGAAAGAATGTCTTCTGCAAACGGTAGAAGAGTTCTAAAGTCAAGACGCGCTAAAGGAAGAAAAAAATTGAGCGTTTCTTCTGAAAAGACCCTGAAGAAGTAATTCTTTAAGGTAGTTTTCGTATTTTCATGCGAATTGACGCCTTGTGATGAATTACCGATTCTCAAAAAAAGAGCGATTACACGCTCAGAAATTAATCAAGGAACTTTTTAACGAAGGTTCCTCTTTTTTTTTATATCCATTTAAGATACTCTATTTGAAGAAAGACAGCTTGGAGTCCCATCAGGTGTTGGTCTCGGTATCAAAAAGAAAAATTAAAAAGGCGGTTCATCGAAATTTTGTCAAGCGAAGGATCAAGGAGTCTTATCGGCTTAACAAACATTCACTTAAATCCACCAATGGATATGCCCTGATTGGTTTGATTTATGTAAGTTCAGACCTGATAGAATTCCATGAAATTGATCAAAAGATCCAAAAAATTCTACCCAAACTCGAGGGTCTTTTGTCACAGGAAAAACAACAAAAAAATGAAGATACAAGCCAATAAAATTATCCTCTGGACCCTAATTGGGGTACTATCAGTTTCGGGGATATTTGCATTCACTACCAAAAATGACAAGTTATTCGCACTGGCTAAGAATATTGACATTTTTGCTACACTGGTAAGAGAATTAGATTCCTTTTATGTAGAAGAGATAGACCCTGATAAATTGGTCACCATAGGGATCAATGCCATGCTAGAGGAATTGGACCCCTATACCACTTATGTTCCTGAAGAGGAGTCGGAGGATTTTAGAATGCTGACCACTGGTGAATATGGGGGGATTGGTGCTTTGATAGGAAATAGAGAATATGGTAATATCATTATCATGCCCTATACTGGATTTCCTGCGCAATCAGCGGGGCTTAAAATAGCCGACCAGATACTTAAAGTGGACTCTATAGATGTAGTGGGTAAGGCTACTTCAGAAGTTTCAGATTTATTGAAGGGGCCTGCAAATACCCCCTTGAAATTAAAAGTAAGGCGAAATACAGATACGCTCGAGTTTGACCTTGTAAGAAGGAAAATATCCTTGAAGAATGTCCCTTATTACGGCAAACTAGACGAACGGACAGGTTATATCAAACTTAGTGATTTTACTACCAATGCGTCAAATGAAGTGCGTAAAGCAGTCCTGGATTTGAAAAACCAGGGAGCAGAACAATTAGTGCTGGACCTTCGAGATAATCCAGGAGGCTTATTGGGAGAAGCTGTAGAAATAGTCAACCTTTTTATTCCCAAGGGAAAAGTGGTTGTAAAAACTATAGGTAAACTTGAAAACGTCAATTACACTTATAAAACATCAAAATCTCCAGTAGATAAGGAAATACCGCTCGTGGTTTTGATCAATGAGCGAAGTGCGTCCGCTGCGGAAATTGTGGCAGGAGCACTTCAAGACTATGATAGGGCAGTTTTGATCGGTAGAAAATCCTTTGGTAAGGGGCTGGTTCAGACTACTGTCCCTTTGACCTATAATGCGCAAATGAAAGTCACTACTGCCAAATATTATATCCCAAGCGGACGATGTATTCAGGCGATAGACTACGCACAAACCCGAGAAAACGGTTCTCTGATTACAGTGCCTGACTCGCTGAGGAAAGAGTTTAAAACAAAAAACGGCAGGATCGTCTTTGATGGTGCAGGTATAGAACCAGATCAATCGGTAGAAACAGAAAGTTACGCTCCTATTTCTTACAGTTTAGTAGCGAGAAGTCATGTATTTGATTTTGCCACACATTATGCGTACCGACATGATCAAATTTCAGATCCGTCGTCTTTTCAAATTTCCGAGGAGGATTATCAGGATTTCATCAAATTTCTGGAGGGTAAAGAGTACGACTACACTACTTATTTGGAAAAATCAGTAGAAGATATGAAGGAAAACGCAAAAAAATCACCTCTTTATGAGGAGGTAAAGGATCAGATAGAGGCATTGGAGATGAAGATAAATCACAGTAAGGAGCAAGATCTCATTACTTATAAAGAAGAAATCATGAAAATTTTATCTGAGGAAATTGTATCAAGGTATTATTTTCAAGAAGGGCTGATCCAAGCTAGCTTGGATGAAGACAATGATGTAATTAAAGCAATGGAGATCTTCTCTAACCCTAAAAATTTAGATCAGTTACTTTCAGCATCGATCAAATAATATGTCACTCATTTTATCCTTGGAGACATCCACAGATAAATGCTCTGTAGCATTACATGATTCGGGTAGACTAATTAGCCTTGAAGAGTGGGATGAAAAGGGAGGTCATGCGACAAAATTACCCATATTGATTGATGAGGTAATGAGGAAATCAAATCATCAGCTTGATGATCTCCTTGCCATTGCTGTTTCTGAGGGGCCCGGATCGTATACAGGCTTGCGGATAGGAGTATCGACGGCAAAGGGTTTGGCTTATGCCTTGGATTTACCCTTGATAGCTGTGAATACCTTACAATCTCTGGCGATTCAGTTTTCTGGTAAATCTGAAAAGAGTGCGATTATTGCTCATATGGATGCCCGTAGGATGGAAGTCTATGCACAGCCTTTCGACTCAACTATTCTCCCATTGGCCGAAATAGCCCCTGAAGTATTGGAGGAAAATAGCTTTATGGAATATTTATCAGGTGGACCTGTGTTTTTTGTAGGTAATGCCAATGAGAAAATAGCCTCCATGATATCAAGTGTCAATGCAACTTTTGAAGAAGCTGATTTTTCTGCCCGATGGATAGGTGAGTTGGCTTTTCAAAAGTATAAAAAGAAAGAGTTTGAAAACCTAGCCTATTTTGTTCCTAATTATCTTAAAGAGTTTCAAGTATTGAATTCAAGAAAAAACCCACTATTGTTATGACTGAAATTGTCAATAGAGTTGCTCAAAGCCCTATCGTCACTATCAACTTGGAAGAATTTTATCCCAAAGAGGAGCGATTGCTTTTTGATTTGAAGCCATTTCTTTTCCAAGAATTGGTTTTAAGAGAAAGAGAGTTTAGGGAGTCGTTAAAGTCATATGATTGGTCAGTATACAAAGGGAAATGGGTTGCTATTGATTGTACCGTAGATGCTATTATACCCACATGGGCATACATGCTTGTGGCAACTTACCTTACTAATTCAAAAGGCTATGTCATTGGAGATTTGTCTCAACTTGAATTTTACATAGCTGAGCGATGTGTTACCCAAATAGATTTAGATAGAATAGAAGGTGCGCCAGTAGTTATCAAAGGATGTAGTGAAATCACAATTCCGCTATTTGCTTATGGAAGAATTGTCTCATTGATTCAGGACAAGGCAAAATCAATAATGTTTGGGGAGCCTTGCAGTACTGTTCCGCTGTATAAAAAACCAAAGTCCTGATTTTTAGATTGATGAAAATTTTCTTAACAAATACTTGAATTTTTGTCTTCACAGTCTTGTGAAATCTCTTAATCTACCCTATGTTTGCACTCCCAAATGAGAAAAGTCTCGAGGGAAATTATAATTGAAGAGCGGCAAGAAAAAATAAAATAAATTTTTTCAAAACTCGGTTTGCAGATTAAAAAAACATTCCGATATTTGCACTCGCTTTTGGGGAAAGTAGCCCTCACCAAGTCTCCGAATGCGGGGATATAAAGTTCTTTGAAGTGATGTAAGGCTAATAAAAAAGAAGAAAACCTGAGTAGAAAAGACGGGAGTTTCGACGGTATACTTTACTGTCGGGGCATTTACAAATAGACAACTTACAATGGAGAGTTTGATCCTGGCTCAGGATGAACGCTAGCGGCAGGCCTAATACATGCAAGTCGAACGAGATTTGGGACTTCGGTTCCAATGAAAGTGGCGCACGGGTGCGTAACACGTATGCAACCTACCTTATACAGGGGGATAGCCCGGGGAAACCCGGATTAATACCCCATGGTATAGACGAATCGCATGATTTGTTTATTAAAGATTT